>NZ_CP009434.1:2507034-2820414 GCF_000960995.1 Burkholderia glumae LMG 2196 = ATCC 33617
CCTGCGCGCCCACCTGCACCGAGCGCTGCGCCACCGTGCCGTCCACCGGCGCGACGATCGCGGTGCGCTTCAGGTTGCGCCAGGCGAGCTTGAACTGCGCGGCGGCCTGCACCACGGCGGGGTCGTCCTCCACCGCGAGCCGGCTGCCGAGCGCGCGCGCCGATTCGAGCTGCGCGCGCGCCGCCGCCAGTTGCGCCTGCGCGCCGATCATCTGAGCCCGCGCGCGCGCGAGTTCCTCGGGCGAGACCACCTCGACGCTGGCATTGGCGCGTGCCTCGTAGGCACGCCGCGCGACTTCGAGATCGGCCTCGCGCGCGCTGACCGCGTCGGCATACATCGCATTCGACACGCGCGAGCTGGCGGCCTGGCGCACCGCCTGCGCGAGCTGGGCCCGCGCCTGCGCGAGCGCCACCGACGCCTCGGCGTCGTCCAGGCGCACCAGCGTCTGGCCCGCGCGCACGCGCTGCGTGTCGCTGACCAGCACGTCGACCACGGTGCCCGGCACCTGCGCGGCCACCTGCACGATGTTGCCGGCCACGTAGGCGTCGTCGGTCTCCTCATGGTAGCGGCCGCTCAGATACCAGTCGGCGGCCGCCGCGATCGCGGCCACCGCGACCACGCCGAAGAACAATGCGAAATGGCGGCGGCGCGCGGCGCGCCTGGCCTGCAGCCCGCCCGCCTCGGGCGTGGCGCTCGCGCCGTGGCGGGGCGCCTCGTGGTTGTCGTCGTGCATGCGCTCAGTCGAAATGCGAATCGGTCGGTCGGTCGTGGGGGGCAGAAGCGGGGGCGGAGCCGACGATGGCGGGCCCCGGCAGCTGGCTCGCGTCGAAGCCGCCGCCGAGCGCGTCGATCAAGCCGATGCGCAGCGCGCGGCGCCGCGCGAGCAGGTCGATCATGCGGGTGCGCTCGTCGGCCAGCGTCAGGCGCGCGTTGTTGACGTCCTTCTCCATGCCGAAGCCGCGGCGGTGGCGCTCCTCGGCGATCCCGACGATGCGCTGCGCGGCGTCCACCGCCTTCTGCTGCCCGGCCAGCAAGGTATCCATGGTGCGCAGTTGCGTCAACTGCCGCGCGACCTGGCCGAGCGCCTGGTCCACGGTCTGGTTGTAGAGCGCGATGGCCACGTCGGCGTTGGCCACGTTGCCGGCCAGCTTCGCCTTCAGCCGGCCGCGCTCGAAGATCGGCAGCGACACGGCCGGCCCGATCGAGCCGCCGAAGGCGCGGCCGCGCAGCAGCCCGGCCGGCGTCAGCGCGAACAGGCCGCCGATCGCCGAGAGGTTCACGTTCGGGTAGAAATCGGCGCGCGCGCCGTCCACCGAGGCGAACGCGGCCTGCACGCGCAGCCGCGCGGCGACGATGTCGGGGCGCCGCCCCAGCAGCTCGGCGGGCAGCTGCGCCGGCAGCGGCGCGTCGACGAGTTGGCCCGGATGCGGGCGCGCGAGCGCGAGCCCGCGCTCGGGGCCCTTGCCCGTCATCACGCCGATCTGCACCTCGATGAGCCGGATCTGCTCGTCGGCCGAGGCGATCTGGGCCAGCAGCCGGCTGCGCTTGATGGCGGCGTCGCTGGCGTCGTAGGCGTTGTCGATGCCGCGCGCGGCGCGCTCGCGCAGCACCGCGTCGATCTGCTCGCTGGCCGCGCGCTTCTGCTCCAGCTGATCGCGCTGCGCGTAGACCTGGTCGAGCTCGCAATAGAGCGTGACGAGCGAGACCGCCAGCGTCAGGCGCGCCTGCTCGGCATCGACGCGCGCGGCGTCGCGATTCGACAGCAGCCCGCGCGTGGCGGCAGCGTGGGCGCCCCAGAGATCGAGCTGGTAGTTGAGCCCGGCGTACAGCGACGACGACGAGATGGCCGGATCGCCGAACAGCTCGACCGGCACGTTGAAGCCGCCGGCATTGACGTTGGCCACGCCGTCGCTGCGCGGCACGCGCGCCTTGGTGACCGAGGCGCCGGCCGTGCCGACCAGGCCGGTCATCGCCGAATACTGCTGCAGTTGCGCCTGCGCGATCGCGATGCGCGCCTTGGCCGCCTGCAGCGTCGGGTTGTTCTCGTAGGCCTCGGCCACCAGCGCGTCGAGCTGCGCGTCACCGAGCTGGCGCACCCAGTCCGGCGCGGGCCACGCGCCGCCCTCGGCCACCGGGCCGGTCACGCTGGCGAGCGCATCCGCGCCCGGCGTGCGCGGCGTCACGGTGGTCCGGAAACCGGACGGCACGCAAGCGCCCAGCAGGATGCCGGCCGCGAGCATGCCGCCCGCCAGTGCCGCGCGCGCCGGCCGCGCGAATCGAATCCCTCGGCTCATCCGTGGCGCACCCGCTTCGGGTTCACGCGCGCGGCCCAGCCGGGGCGCGCCTCGTCGAGCGGGCCGAGGCGGCCGAACAGGCCGTCGGCCACCCCGAACGCGATGCCCTTGAGCTTGGCGCGCTTGTCGTCCTCGCACAGCACGATCTGGATGATCTGCCAGAGCGTGAGCAGGTTCGGCACGATCGCCACCGGGAAGCGCAGGCCGTACTGCATGCCGAGCTGCACGGCGTTGCGCGCGCTGTAGTAGCGGCGATACCAGGGGTGGTGCATCGCCGAGATCTCGAACGGCCCGACCCGGTGGCGCCGCTTCGAGCCGATCCGGTGCGCCAGCACCAGCGACGGCACGAGATAGACGGGCACGCCGCGCGCCAGTGCGCGGAAGCAGTACTCGGTATCGACGTGATCGATGAAGAGGGACTCGTCGAAGCGGCCGAGACAGGCGAACGCCTCGCGCGAGATCACGCTGCCCGACGAGATCAGGAACGCGCAGCGCAGCGCCGGGGCGTCCGGCGCGATCGCCAGCCGCCGCACGGTCACGCCGTTGCTGGCGAGTTCGGGCAGGTAGCGCCGCTCGTTCTCGTCGAAGATGCGCGGGCCTGCCAGGAACGGCTGCGCGCCGAGGCGCCCGCACAACTCGCGCATGGTCGGAAAGAACGGCTCGGGCACGGTCGAGTCCTGGTCGAACAGCGCGACCGCGTCGACGCCGCGCGCGAACAGCGCGGCCAGCCCCGCGTTGTAGGCGCCCGCGATGCCGCGGCGATTGCCGTGATGGATCAGCTCGACGCCGGCGCGCAGCGCCGCCTCTCGCGCGCGCGGGTCCGGGGCCGGCGTGTTGTCGACCACCACCAGCGCGTCGCAGGCGCGCGCCACCTCGCCGATCCGCGCGAGCTGCTCGTCGCGCGCGTGATAGAGGATGATCAGTGCCCCGAGCCTCATCGCCTTGCTCCGCATCTCATGCCACCAGGGTTGGCCCGCGCCGCGGCGGGCATGTGTTCCGGCAGGGTCCGGCTGCTCACCTCGCCTCCCCGCCTCAATGTCCGATCGTCATGGCCGCGCCGCGCCTGGGCCGCGTCAGCCACATCAGGCAGGCCAGCGTCAGGCACGTCATGCTGGCCATGAAATACATGTCGCCGGTGGCCATCATGTAGGCCTGCTTCTGCACCACGTTGCTCAGCGAGACCAGCTCGCGCGTGCCGGTCATGCCCATCGCGTGCAGCGCGTCGACATAGCGCTGCGTGTTGCCGTCCGACTTCGTCACCGCCTGCGAGACCACGTCGTAATGGTAAGTGGCGCGGTTCTGCCATAGCGTCACGCTCATGGCGGTGCCGAACGCGGCCGACAGCGTGCGCAGGAAGTTCGACAGGCTGGAGGCCGCCGCGAGCTTGTCGTCGGGAATCCGCGACAGCGTGGCGGCCGTGAGCGGAATGAAGAAGCACGGCAGCCCCATGCCCTGGATCAGCCCCGGCGTGATGATCTGCGTGAAGGTCATGGTCAGCGTGAAGTGGGCGTTGTTCCATTGCACGCCGGCGAACACCAGGAAGCCGAAGGTGGCCAGCACGCGCGCGTCGAAGCGGCTCGAATAGAGCCCCACCAGGATCGAGAACACGAACGCGAGGATGCCGAGCGGTGCGGCCGCGAGCCCGGAATGGAACGCGTTGTAGCCCATCACGGTCTGCAGCCAGAGCGGGAACACCACCCCCACCACCGAGAACGCCATCATGCCGAGCGAGATGATCAGCACGCAGAACGAAAAGGTGCGGTCGCGGAACAGGCTCAGGTCCACCACCGGATGCGCCTCGCCGCGCTCCCAGATCAGCAGCGAGGCGATCGCGATGCCGGCCGTGACGGCCAGCGCGCAGATCAGCGTGGAATCGAACCAGCCGCGGTCGTGGCCCAGGTCGAGCATGGCCTGCAGCGCGCCCACCCCGATCACCAGCAGCACGATGCCCACCACGTCGATCGGGCCGGCGTGGCCGCCCTCGCGGGCCGGCTTGAGCAGGGTCACGCAGACCGTGAACGAGAACAGCCCGATCGGCAGGTTGACGAGGAAGATCCATGGCCAAGAATAGTTGTCGACGATCCAGCCGCCCGCCACCGGACCGAGGATCGGCGCGAGCAGCACCGTCATCGCCCACAGCGCGAGCGCGAGGGTGCGCCGCTCGGGCGGGAACGCACGCATCAGGATGGTCTGCGAGAGCGGCACCATCGGCCCCGAGAACAGGCCCTGCAGCGCGCGGCAGGCCACCAGCACGCGCAGGTCGCCGGCCAGCCCGCACAGCAGCGAGGTCAGCGTAAACAGCACGATCGAGGTGACGAACAGGCGCCGCTCGCCGACCCGGCGCGCGAGCCAGCCGGTCAGCGGCACCGCGATCGCGGCGGCCACCGAGTACGAGCTGATCACCCAGGTGCCCTGGCTGTTCGACACGCCGAGACTGCCCGAGATCGACGGCACGGCGACGTTGGTCACGGTCGAATCGAGCACCTCGATGAAGGTGGCGAGCGACAGCGCGAAGGTCAGCAGCGCGAGCCGCGCGCCGCGCATGGGCGGCGCGGCGTCGGCGGGCTCGGGCCCGGCAGGCGGCGGCAGCGCGGCGTTCATGCCGCTCACGCCGCCGATGGCGCCGGTGGCATCGGGCAGGGCCGCTTCGGGCGGGGCGCTATCGGCAGCGGCCAGCGGGGAGACACTCATGCGCCCGACGCCTCCGGTGCGGCCAGGCCGGGGCCGGTGGCACCGCGGCAGCCTCGCGGCGCAGGTTCGCCGTCGATGCCGCCGCCCGGCGCGATCCGCTCGGCCGGCGCGGCCGGCTCCGGAACGAAGCGCTCGATGAAGCGCGCGGCCTCCAGGCAGCCGTCGGGCGCGGCCGCCAGCGCGGCGGCGAGCTGCGCGCAGCGCAGCGCGACACCCTCGTCGCGGAGCACGTAGCCGAGCGCCGCGGCGAGCGCCGCGCTCTCCACCGGCGCGTCCAGGCGCACCCCGCAGCCGCTGTCGGCCACGCGCTGCGCGTTGTCGAACTGGTCGTGCGCCGACGGCATCACCACCTGCGCGATGCCGGCCTCGTAGGCAAGCGAGGCCGTGCCGATGCCGCCGTGATGCACCAGCGCGCGGCAGCGCGGCAGCAGCCGGCGCAGCGGCAGGTAGCGGCGCGTGAGCAGCCGCGGCATGTCGCGGCCGTCGTGGTGCTCGGCCGGATCGTGCGGCGCGGCATCGGGCGTGATCAGGATGCCGCGCGTGCCGGTCACCCGCATCGCCTCGGCGGTCGCACGCGCGAAGCCGGCACCGTCCACGCGCGTCGAGCCGGCCGTAAACACCACCGGCGGCTCGCCCGCCGCGAGGAACGCCTCGAGTTCCGGGTCCGGCAGCGGATCGTCGATGTCGTTGAACAGCGGAAAGCCGGTCTGCCGATGATTGGCCGGCCAGTCGGGCTGCGGCGCCGCGAACCAGTCGGGAAACAGGCACAGCACGCCGTCGGTGGAGTGCAGCCAGCGGCCGAGGATGCGGCGCGCCGGCGCGAGCCCGAGCTCCGCGCGCAGCGCGTTGAGCGCCGGCCCGCAGATCCGGTCGAGCACGCCGCGCTCGATCAGCGTGATGAGCCCGGCCTTCAGCGCGAGCGGCAGCCGGCGCGGCACGGTCAGGCGCTTGTGGGTGGGCGGCGCGTGCGCCGAGAGCAGCGTGGAGGGCGACACCTGCACCGACACGTAGGGCGTGCCGTTGCGCTCCTGCAACAGCCGCGCGGAGAACGCCCAGAGCGTGCCGATCAGCACCGTGTCGCCGTCCACCAGCGCCGAGAGCTGCTCGAAATGCGGGCGCAGCGACGGCGCGATCACGCTCCAGAGCGTGCGCAGCGAGGTGCGCGGATTCCACAGCGCCGGGTTCGCCATCGCCTGCGCGTACTCCTGCGCGGTGCCGATCGGCACGAACGCGAAGCCGCAGCGCCGCGCGCTCGCCTCGAATTGCGGATGCGTGCAAAACACCACCTGGTGCCCGCGGGCCGCGAGCGCGCGGCCGATACCGAGCAGCGGGTACACGTCGCCCGCCGACCCGATCGCCGTGATGATCATCTTGGACATCGATACCGCCTCTGATGGGCTCGAAAGAGATAGGCGCCGCGCGCCGCGCGATCCGCAGATGGCGCGCGCGGCGCATGCCTTGCCGCCGGCATCGCCGCCTGGCGCGGCGGCGCGCGCCGCACCGGGCGCCGGGACGGCGCGGTTACGACATCAGCGGCATCGGCGACAGCGAATCGAACGATCCGTCGGACGGGGACGCGCTGCGCGCCTCGTCGCAGAAGTAGCCGAGGATCGCCGCGCGCACGTTCTCCTGCTGCTGGCGCCCTTCCAGGTCGAGGAAGTGGCCGGTCTTGGCGATCGTCTCGAACTCGGCGCGCCGCACGTAGCTGCCGAGCCGGCGCACGTCGGCGGGGGTGGTGTATTCGTCGAGCTCGCCGTTGATGAACTTCACGCCGCATTGGATCCGCGTGAACTCGTCGAGATAGGCCTCCGGCTTCATCTCCAGGATCTGGTTCACGTGGAAGGCCACCTGATCCTGCTCGTCACGCGGCAGCTTGGTCAGGTAGCGGTAGTTGTAGAGCTTCATGATGCGCGGCAGGTAGCGGCCCACGGTGTCGTTGAGCAGCTGCGCGGCGTGCAGGTTCTCGCCCGCCGCGATGTGGTCGCGCGCGCGCGTGACGTAGTCGATCATCGCGTCGTTGAGAAACGGCGAGAACGAGGCCACCACCGCGCGGCGGATGCTGGTGCAGCCGCGCGAGAGCGCGAACAGCGACGCCACCCCGCCCCACGACACCGACAGCAGGTAGCTGGGCCGAAAGCGCTCGGTCAGGTACAGCAGGATGTCGACCTCGTCGTCCTTGGTCAGTACGAACTTGCCGGGATTGTGCTGGCGCGACTGGCCCGCGTAGGGCAGGTCGAAGCAGATGGAATTGAGCCGCTCGCCGAGGTAGCGCACGGTCTGGCCGAACGAGGCGGTGGTCGCGAGCGCACCGTTGATCAGGATGACCGTCTCGAACGAAGGATCGTAGACGTGATGTTCGACGTAGACCTGCAAGCCATTCGGCAGCGGGACGACCTGTTTTTCGATAGGCATGGCGTACTCCGGCAGTGACCCGGCAATCAATGCGACACACGCTCGCTCACGCGAAGCGCTCCCCATAGCCCGCCCGCGAGCCAACATCCCCGTGGCGGCTACCCTGCGCGCCGGAAATCCGCGGCCCTCTGCCGACGGATGCAGCCGCCATGAGTGCGCGACGCAACGCGTTGCGCGCCCCACCCTACGACCCCGGCCCTCTAAAAATGACACGCGATGCTGTCGTTATTTCCGATTTCAGCGTTGTGCCGCAACTGCATGACACATCGCGGCTCGCTTGCGCATGGGTATGAATACTAATACGCGGTATCGCAGAAACTCAACCAATTCGATTTAATTTTCGACATCTAAAAATTTGGCTTGCCTTTTTCGTGATCCTCAAAATTGCCAAAAAATGCTTGCCGAAAAGGCAGCGTCACATTAGCGCCATGCTTGCCGTGATATAACGCACCGCTTGCCCTGTCAGTTCTATCAGGCGCAGCATGGCGGACCGGATTCCTCAGCAAAATATCTTTCCTTTCAATGATATCGCGGCATGATGCACGACAGCAGCCGGACGCCCCAAGATAGTGCCGCGCCGTCCGCGCCGGGGCGGCCAGGGTCTCGCGCGAGGCGCCAGCGCAGCGGCGCGCTGCAATTTCGTCATTGATAGCGCATTTAAAACGGGAAAAATTCCAGGCTTTAAAGATCTTAAAAAATAATTAACCGTTTTACCAGGCAAGACGGTATCGGGAATTGAACAGGAACGAGTAATGCCGACCGCCGTCGGCGCGCGGTCGCCGGTAAAAATTTCAGCGATCGCACTCTCGTGCCCGCCCCTTCCATTGGCCGCGCGTTGCTGCCCGAGCGATTATTGATTGAACGATCAATAAAAAACCGCTACCCTGCCTGCTTTCCCGACCTCGCCGACGTGCCATGCCCAAACTCGGAATGCGCGAAGTGCGCCGCGCGCAGCTGATCGACGCGACGCTGCGCGCCATCGACGAAACCGGCCTGCCCGGCACGACGCTCGCGTCGGTCGCGCAGCGCGCGAACATCTCGACGGGCATCGTGAGCCATTACTTCGGCGACAAGGACGGCCTGCTCGAGGCCACCATGCGCCACGTGCTGCGCGACCTGTGGGCCGCCACCGCGCGCCGCCGCGCCGCCGCGCGCCGCGAGCCGCGCGCCCGG
Source organism: Burkholderia glumae LMG 2196 = ATCC 33617 (assembly GCF_000960995.1). Lineage (NCBI taxonomy): Bacteria > Pseudomonadati > Pseudomonadota > Betaproteobacteria > Burkholderiales > Burkholderiaceae > Burkholderia > Burkholderia glumae. Next base: position 2,515,605 of record NZ_CP009434.1, read on the forward strand.
CTGCGTGCGATCGTGGCCGCGAACTTCGACGCCACGCAGGTCAGCACGCCCGTCATGAAGACCTGGCTCGCGTTCTGGTCGCAGAGCATGCATGCGCCGGCGCTCGGCCGGCTGCAGCGCGTAAACACGCGGCGGCTGCACTCGAACCTGTGCGCCGAGTTCGCGCGGGCGCTGCCGCGCGAGCGCGCCCGCCACGCGGCGCTCGGCCTCGCCGCGCTGATCGACGGGCTCTGGCTGCGCGGCGCGCTGGCCGGCGCGCCGGTCGACACGCGCTCGGCGCAGCGGCTCGCCAACGACTACATCGACCTGCAGCTCGCGCACGGCGCGGCTGGGGGCGCCACCGATTGATCGATCAGGAGGATTGAATGACGGCTTATGGTCTGCAACGGCTTTACATCGGCGGCGGCTACGTCGACGCGACGAGCGGCGCCACCTTCGACAGCCTCGACCCCGCCACCGGCGAGACGCTCGCCGTGGTCCAGCAGGCCGCCGCGGCCGATGTGGACCGCGCGGTGGCGGCGGCGCGCGAGGGCCAGCGCGAATGGGCCGCGCTCACGGCGATGCAGCGCTCGCGCATCCTGCGCCGTGCGGTCGAACTGCTGCGCGAGCGCAACGACGCGCTCGCCGAGCTCGAGACGCGCGACACCGGCAAGCCGATCGCCGAGACGCGCGCCGTGGACATCGTCACCGGCGCCGACGTGATCGAGTACTACGCGGGGCTCGCCACCGCGATCGAGGGGCAGCAGATCCCGCTGCGCGAGGATTCGTTCGTCTATACGCGGCGCGAGCCGCTCGGCGTGTGCGCCGGAATCGGCGCCTGGAACTATCCGATCCAGATCGCCTGCTGGAAGAGCGCGCCCGCGCTCGCGGCCGGCAACGCGATGATCTTCAAGCCGAGCGAGGTCACCCCGCTCACGGCGCTCAAGCTCGCCGAGATCTACACCGAGGCCGGCGTGCCGGCCGGCGTGTTCAACGTGGTGCAGGGCAACGGCGTGGTGGGCGCGCTGCTGGCGGGCCATCCCGGCATCGCCAAGGTGTCGTTCACGGGCGGCGTGGAGACCGGCAAGAAGGTGATGTCGCTGGCCGGCGCCTCGTCGCTGAAGGAGGTGACGATGGAGCTGGGCGGCAAGTCGCCCTTGATCGTGTTCGCCGACGCCGATCTCGACCGCGCCGCCGACATCGCCGTGACCGCCAACTTCTTCAGCTCCGGCCAGGTCTGCACCAACGGCACGCGCGTGTTCGTCGAGCGCGCCGTGAAGGACGCGTTCGTCGCGCGCGTGCTCGAACGCGTGGCGCGAATCCGCGTGGGCCACCCGGCCGATCCGGCCACCAACTTCGGCCCGCTCGCGAGCGCCGCGCAGCTCGCCAAGGTGCTCGACTTCATCGAGAGCGGCAAGGCCGAGGGCGCGACGCTGCTGGCGGGCGGCACGCGGCTCGTGGGCGGCGATCTCGCGCGCGGCCAGTACGTGGCGCCGACCGTGTTCGCCGGCTGCCACGACGGCATGCGCATCGTGCGCGAGGAAATCTTCGGGCCGGTGATGAGCCTGCTCGACTTCGCCGACGAGGACGAGGTGGTCGCGCGCGCCAACGATACCGCCTTCGGCCTCGCGGCCGGCGTGGTCACCGAGAATCTCGCGCGCGCGCACCGCGTGATCCACCGGCTCGAGGCCGGCATCTGCTGGATCAACACCTGGGGCGAATCGCCGGCCGAGATGCCGGTGGGCGGCTACAAGCAGTCCGGCGTCGGCCGCGAGAACGGCATCACCACGCTCGAGCACTACACGCGCATCAAGTCGGTGCAGGTCGAGCTCGGCCGCTACCACCCGGTGTTCTGATGTTCCGACGACAGGAGGCAAGGCGATGACGACCACGCTCGAATACGACTACATCATCTGCGGCGCCGGCTCGGCCGGCAACGTGCTCGCCGCGCGGCTGACCGAGGACCCCGGCGTGACCGTGCTGCTGCTCGAGGCGGGCGGCCCCGACTACCGTTTCGACTTCCGCACCCAGATGCCGGCCGCGCTCGCCTATCCGCTGCAGGGCCGCCGCTACAATTGGGCCTACGAGACCGATCCCGAGCCGCACATGGACAACCGCCGCATGGAATGCGGACGCGGCAAGGGGCTCGGCGGCTCGTCGCTGATCAACGGCATGTGCTACATCCGCGGCAACGCGCTCGACTACGACAACTGGGCGACGCACGCGGGACTCGAGGACTGGACCTATCTCGACTGCCTGCCCTACTTCCGCCGCGCCGAGACGCGCGACGCGGGCCCCAACGACTACCACGGCGGCGACGGGCCGGTGTCGGTCACCACCAGCAAGCCCGGCGTGAATCCGCTGTTCGAGGCGATGGTGGAGGCCGGCGTGCAGGCCGGCTACCCGCGCACCGACGACCTGAACGGCTATCGGCAGGAAGGCTTCGGGCCGATGGACCGCACCGTCACGCCGCGCGGGCGCCGCGCCTCCACCGCGCGCGGCTACCTGGACCAGGCACGCGCGCGGCCGAACCTGGAGATCGTCACGCACGCGGTGGCCGACCGCGTGCTGTTCTCGGGCAAGCGCGCCTACGGCGTGGCCTACCTGCGCCGCGGCCAGCCCGTGACGGCGCACGCGCGCCGCGAGGTGCTGGTATGCAGCGGCGCGATCGCCTCGCCGCAGCTGCTGCAGCGCTCGGGCGTGGGTCCCGGCCAGTGGCTGCGCGAGCTCGACATTCCGGTGGTGCACGAGCTGCCCGGCGTGGGCCAGAACCTGCAGGACCATCTGGAGATGTACATTCAATACGCCTGCAAGGAGCCCGTGTCGCTGTACCCGGCGCTGAAGTGGTGGAACCAGCCGAAGATCGGCCTCGAATGGATGCTCAACGGCACCGGCCTCGGCGCGAGCAACCATTTCGAGGCGGGCGGCTTCATCCGCACCCGCGACGAAGACCTCTGGCCGAACATCCAGTACCACTTCCTGCCGGTGGCGATCAACTACAACGGCTCGAACGCGATCGAGATGCACGGCTTCCAGGCCCACGTCGGCTCGATGCGCTCGCCGAGCCGCGGCCGCGTGAAGCTGACCTCGCGCGATCCGAACGCGCATCCGAGCATCCTGTTCAATTACATGTCCGAGCCGCTCGACTGGCGCGAGTTCCGCGACGCAATCCGCGTCACGCGCGAGATCATGCGCCAGCCCGCGCTCGACCGCTTCCGCGGCCAGGAGCTGAATCCCGGTGCCGAGCTGAAATCGGACGCACAGCTCGACGCGTTCGTGCGCCAGCGCGCCGAGACGGCCTTCCATCCGTCGTGCTCGAACAAGATGGGCTACGACGCGATGGCGGTGGTCGACAACGAGGGGCGCGTCCACGGCCTGGACGGGCTGCGCGTGGTGGACGCGTCGATCATGCCGATCATCACGACCGGCAACCTCAACGCGCCCACCATCATGATCGCCGAGAAGATCGCCGACCGGATTCGCGGGCGCGTCCCGCTGGCGCGCGCGACGGCGAAATACTTCGTCGCGAACGGCGCGCCGGCGCGCGGCAAGCCGCTGCGGGAAGCGCAAGCCGCCTGACGCGCGCGGCGGCGCGGCAGCCGGGCGCCCCAGCGCGCGGCATTGCCGGACGCCGCGCCGTCGTCACACTCCAGCCCCCCCCTCGCGGGGCGGGACGCGCGCCGCACGACGGCCGCGCCTCCCCGCCACGCCAGCCAGCCAGCCGGTTTTACAGGCGCGCCGGGCTCGATCTGAAAAAACTACAAAAAAGAACGAGCCGGCCGGCCAGGCGCGCCGCATCGAGGCGCGCGCGAGCCCCGCCGCAGGCGCGCGTGCCGTCCGCGCCGCAGGCACGACCCGCATGGCACGAAACATGCTTTCTATAGCGCCGACGATGCCGTCGGTGCGGCGCGCGAGGCGAGCCTCGCCGCACCAGCCGCGGCGTCGAATCCGGCCGGCGCGCCCAGGCGACACACCCGGCCTCAACGATTTGGAGAAGCCAGCTTGGCAGGTCTTACCCATTACTCACGCCGCGAGTCGGGCCACCGGGGCGCCATCGAGCTTCACCGCGATCAATCGCCCTGGATCGGAATTGTCGAAATGAACAAAGCTGCCGGAAACATCTTGCTGGTCGAGGATTCACCGCTGGACGCCGAACTGACGGAAACGGCACTGTGGTCGATCGGCGTACACAACCCGCTCGTCACGGTCGGCGACGGCGAGGCCGCGCTCGACTATCTGCTGCGCCGCGGCGCCTGGTCCGCGCGCGCGCCGGGCAACCCCGACTTCGTGCTGCTGGACCAGGGCCTGCCGAAGCTGGACGGCTTCGAGGTGCTCGCGGCGATCCGCGCCGAGACCGCGCTCGACAGCCTGCCGGTGATCATGCTGACGGCCTCGACGAGCGAGGGCGACCTGAACCGCTGCTTCGAACTCGGCGCCGACGCGCACATCATCAAGCCGCTGAAGCTGGCGAACTTCCTGGCCGCGGTGGAGTGTGTCAGCGGCAAGTGGGCGCTGCCGAACTATCTGTTCCCGGCCTTTTTCGGCGGCAGCGCGGCCTGACGCGCGCGCCGGCGGCGCGGGCGGCGACGATTCGCGCCATGCCACGAACAAAGCGCGCGAATCGGCCGGGATTGTTCGCCTGCGGCCGCGCCAAGCGCCCCCGCATCGGCCGGCGTGCCGTGCACCTGACGGCCGCCGGCCGCATCGCTATCCTGTTTCACGCATAGGCTTAGCACGATTGCTACCATAGCGTTCCCGAAACCGGCCGGCATCGGGGTGCCTCGCGGGTCGTTCCGCCCGGGTTCCTGCCACCGCGCCGCCGCCATCCGATCAGCCGACCCGTGACTCCAGAACCGATCCTCACCGTCTCTCATCTGTCGAAAACCTACGCGTCGGGCTTCAAGTCGCTCGACGACGTGAACCTGTCGATCCGGCCCGGCGAGATCTTCGCGCTGCTCGGCCCGAACGGCGCCGGCAAGACCACGCTGATCAGCACCATCTGCGGCATCGTCACGCCCACCGAGGGCAGCGTGACGGTGGGCGGCCACGACATCCGGAGCGGCTTTCGCGCCGCCCGCGAGATGATCGGCCTGGTCCCGCAGGAGCTGACCACCGACTCGTTCGAAACGGTCTGGGCCACCGTCTCGTTCAGCCGCGGCCTGTTCGGCAAGGCGCCGAATCCCGCGCATCTCGAGAAGGTGCTGAAGGACCTCTCGCTCTGGGACAAGCGCGACAACAAGCTGATGACGCTGTCGGGCGGCATGAAGCGCCGCGTGCTGATCGCCAAGGCGCTCTCGCACGAGCCGCGCATCCTGTTCCTCGACGAGCCGACCGCCGGCGTGGACGTGGAGCTGCGCCGCGACATGTGGAAGCTCGTCGATCAGTTGCGCGCGAGCGGCGTGACGATCGTGCTGACCACCCACTACATCGAGGAAGCCGAGCAGATGGCCGACCGGATCGGCGTCATCAACGGCGGGCGGATCGTGCTGGTGGAGGAGAAGTCCGAGCTGATGCGCAAGCTCGGCCGCAAGCAGCTCACGCTGCAGCTCGACACGCCGCTCGCGGCGATTCCCGACGCGCTGGCCCGGTTCCGGCTCGAACTGGCCAAGGACGGCGCCGAGCTCGTCTACACCTACGAGGCCGAGCGCGAGCAGGCGATCGCCGCGCTGCTCGGCGCGCTGGCCGAGGCCGGCATCCGCTTCCGCGACCTGCAGACCTCGCAGAGCTCGCTCGAGGAAATCTTCGTGAGCCTCATCGACGGCGGCCGCCCCGCCCCGACGAGCGCCGCTTCCGCCTGACCCGAGACAGGACCCCGCATGTTCAACCTGCACGCAGTTCGCGCGATCTACCGCGCGGAAATGGCCCGCACCTGGCGCACCCTGACCCAGAGCATCATCGCGCCGGTGATCTCCACCTCGCTCTACTTCGTCGTGTTCGGCTCGGCGATCGGCTCGCGCATCAGCGCCGTAAACGGCATCAGCTACGGGTCGTTCATCGTGCCGGGCCTCGTGATGCTGTCGCTGCTGTCGCAAAGCATCTCGAACGCCTCGTTCGGCATCTACTTCCCCCGCTTCACCGGCACCATCTACGAGATCCTCGCCGCGCCGGTCTCGTACTGGGAGATCGTGCTCGCCTATGTGGGCGCGGCCGCCACCAAGTCGGTGCTGGTCGGCTTCATCATCCTCGCCACCGCCAGCCTGTTCGTGCCGATGCACATCCTGCATCCGGTCTGGATGGTGCTGTTCCTGCTGCTCACCGCGATCACGTTCAGCCTGTTCGGCTTCGTGATCGGCATCTGGGCCGACAGCTTCGAGAAGCTCTCGCTGGTGCCGCTGCTGATCGTCACGCCGCTCACGTTCCTCGGCGGCAGCTTCTATTCGGTGGACATGCTGCCGCCGTTCTGGCGCGTGGTCACGCTGTTCAATCCGATCGTCTACCTGGTGAGCGGCTTTCGCTGGGCGTTCTTCGGGCTCGCCGACGTGCATATCGGCATCAGCCTCGCGATGACGGCGCTGTTCCTCGTCGTGCTGCTGTTCGTGGTGGCGTGGATCTTCCGCACCGGCTACCGCCTCAAGAAATGAAGCACTGAAGGCGCATGCAAAGGCCGGCGCGGCGCCGGCCTGCCGCCTGCCGATGGCGTGCCTGTTCCAGCCCGATGCCGGATTCGTTCTATGGCGACGATTAATGGTCGCATCTACTGACCGCGTACCGCCTCGCCCCGAGGCGGGCCTGCCCAGAGAACGCCTTGCCCGCCGCCGCCCCCACCCCGTCCGCCGCCCCCGCGAGCGCCGCCGCGCGCCTCGAACGCCTGCCGTTTTCCGGCTACCACGCGCTGATCTGCGCGGTCATCGCGATCGCGTTCTTCTTCGATTCGGTCGATCTGGGCACGATGACCTTCGTGCTCGGCTCGATCCGTCAGGAGTTCGGACTGTCGAGCGCGACGGCCGGCCTGGTCGCCAGCGCGAGCTTCTTCGGCATGGTGGCCGGCGCGGCGCTGGCGGGGCTGCTGGCCGACCGCTTCGGCCGCCGGCCGGTGTTCCAGTGGAGCATGGTGCTGTGGGGCGCCGCGTCCTATCTGTGCTCGACCGCGCAGAGCGTCGAGGCGCTGATCGGCTGGCGCGTGCTGCTCGGCGTCGGCATGGGCATGGAATTCCCGATCGCGCAGACGCTGCTGTCCGAATTCGTGCCCGCCGCCAACCGCGGCCGGCTGATCGCGCTGATCGACGGCTTCTGGCCGCTCGGCTTCATCTGCGCGGGCGCGGTGTCGTACTTCGTGCTGCCGGCGCTAGGCTGGCGCGCCGTGTTCGCGCTGCTCGCGATTCCCGCGGTGTTCGTGCTGGTGGTGCGCCGCGTCGTGCCGGAATCGCCGCGCTGGCTCGAACACCACGGCCGCCGCGACGAGGCCGCGCGCGTGCTCGAACGCATCGAGGCGAAGGTGATGCGCTCGGCCGGCCTCGCCTCGCTGCCGCAGCCGTCGCGGCTCGCCGAGCCGCCCGTCACGCGCGGCCGCGGCGCACTGCGCGAGATCTGGAGCGGCCCGTACCGGCGCCGCACGGCGATGGTCTGGCTGCTCTGGTTCTTCGCGCTGCTGGGCTTCTACGGCCTCACCTCGTGGCTCGGCGCGCTGCTGCAGCAGGCCGGCTACGCGCTCACGCAGTCGGTGCTCTATACCGTGCTGATCTCGCTCGGCGGCGTGCCCGGCTTCCTCTGCGCGGCCTGGCTCGTCGAGCGCTGGGGCCGCAAGCCCACCACCATCGCCTCGCTGGTCGGCGGCGGCGCGCTGGCCTACGTCTACGGGCAGAGCGCGCTGCACGGCCACAGCATCGCGCTGCTGATCGGCACCGGGCTCGCGATGCAGTTCTTCCTGTTCGGCATGTGGGCCGCGCTCTATACCTATACGCCCGAGCTGTACGGCACCGGCGCGCGCGCGACCGGCTCCGGGTTCGCCTCGGCAATCGGCCGGATCGGCTCGCTGATCGGCCCCTACGTGGTGGGCCTCGTGCTGCCGCGGTTCGGGCAGGGCGGCGTGTTCACGCTCGGCGCGCTGTCGTTCGTGATGACAGCGCTCGCGGTGGCCTGGCTCGGGATCGAAACCCGCGGGCTCGCGCTGGAGGCACTGGCGGGCGACGACGGCGAGGCCGCCGGGCAGGGGCGCTACGCGGCGGGAGCGGCGGCCGAGTGAGGCTCGCGAGGCCGGCGCTTGCCGGCCGCGCGGTTCGCGCCAGACATGAGCGGATATGTGAGCGGATATCGCGGCCAGCCGGCCCGACCTCATGCACCTCGCGGCGGCATGGGCACGTGGACGCGTGCGGGCCGCCGGGCGGACCCGGCGCCCGCCCGCTCGCCACCCGGCTCGCCGCCGCCCTCGGCGTTTACACCGATTTCCGTCCCTTCATGATTGCATCGGGCTTTCGCGAAGTTATATGATGACGTAACACTTACCCGGCCCCGTGCCGTCGTCCGCCCGCACCCGGCGCCTGCCCCGGCGACGCCGCGGCGCCCCCGCCTCACGAACCGATCCGCGATCCCGATGAGCACTCCGCTGTCCGCCTCCCACGTCGTCTACGTCTCGAACTCCGAGGACGGCGACCTTTCCGTCTACCATCTCGACGCGGCGCAGGGCCGGCTCGAGCCGTTCGCCCGCACGCCGGCCGGCAGCGTGGTGATGCCGCAGGCGCCCACGCAGGACGGCCTGCGTCTGTACGTGGCCACGCGCGGCACCGAGCCGGCCATCGTCGCCTACGAGATCGGCGCACAAGGCGCGCTGACGCAGCGCTTCTCGACGCCGATCGACGCAAGCCTCGCCTACCTGTCGGTCGACCACGCCGGGCGCCTGCTGTTCGGCGCGTCCTACGGCGGCAGCCGCCTGTTCGTGTTCGACGCAAACCGCCTCGCGCACGGCGACGGCACGCCGCTGCAGTTCATCGACCGGATTCAGAACGCGCACTCGATCATCGTCTCCGACGACGACCGCTATGCCTACGCGGCCTCGCTGGGCCTCGACCGGATCCTTTTCTACGGCATCGCGCGCGCCGGCGACGAGGCGGCGCTGATCGCGCGCGGCGAACTCGCGACGCCGGCCGGCTTCGGCCCGCGCCACCTGCGCCTCGCGCCGGACGGCGCGACGCTCTACGCGATCGGCGAATTCCACGGCACGGTACTCGCGATCGCACGCGATCCGGTGACGGGCGAGCTGGGCGAGGCGACCGTGTCGGACCTCGCGCCGAGCATCGCGCACCTGCCGCACGGCGCGCCGCGCCCGCCCGCGCCGACCGCGCCCTGCGTCTGGGCGGCCGACCTGCAGGTCTCGCCGGACGGCCGCCACGTCCACGCGACCGAGCGCACCACCAGCCGCATCATCACGTTTCGCGTGGGCGAGCAGCGTGCGCTGCATTATGCGAGCTGCATCGAGACCGAGAAGCAGCCGCGCGGCATCCGCCTCTCGCCCGACGGCACGCTGCTGGCCGCGAGCGGCGAGCTCTCGCCGTTCATCTCGCTGTACCGCGTCGATGCGGCGAGCGGCGCGCTGACGCCGGTGGCGCGCGTGGCGGGCGGCAAGGGCGCGAACTGGATCGAGATCCTGCCGCTCGGCAGCGCCTGAACCGGCGACGCCGGCGCCGGCATCACGCGCCGCCGGCCCGGTTGCACCTGGCACGCACCACCGGCCTGGCGATACCGATGCCAGCCGGCGCCCCCGCCCCGGGCCGCCCGCCGCGCCCCTCCGCGCCCCTCCGCGCCCGCGGGCCGGCACCGAAGCCGCCCACCTGCGCCGCGACGCCCCCGCTCGCGCGCGACTCCTGAGCAGGCACGTCCGTCTCGCCTGCCGCCCCTCCCCGTCGCCGCCATGCCCACCGGGCCGGGCCCAATGGCGCGGCGACGAATCCGTCACGCCCCGTCACGCTCGCATGAGGCTACCCGGGCCGGCTCGATGCCGGCTGCCATGCGCGGCCGCCATCCGATGCGGAATTTTTTTCCGATTTCTCTGTGATATTTGTCTGACGTCGTGCGGCACATCTGGCCCCGACCGGGGCATCCGAAGCCGCGCGCGGCGTCCGCCCCGCTTTCCCGTCCTCTCGCCTGGAGACCACCGCCATGTTTCAGCCACGCCTGCGCGCCGCCCTCGCCGCCGCGTGCCTCGCCGCCTTCGCGACAGCCGGCCACGCGCAATACACGACCGACTGGATCGCGAACACCTACGGCACGATCGCCTCGCACGTCGGCAACGATGCGCGCTCGATGTGGGTAGCGCCGGAGGGCGTGATCTACACGGCGTCGTTCTGGGACGAGAACGCGGGCGCGGTAGGCATCTACCAGAACGGCCGGACGCTCGGCTCGATCGGCACGCACGCGGAATTCCAGGGCGGGGCGATCACCGGCAACGCCACCTCCATCTTCACGCCGCTGCAGGGCAAGAACCTGAGCGGCACGGTGGGCCGCTACAACCGTGCCACCGGCCAGCGCGACCTGTCGATCAACGTCAGCATCTGGAACAACGTCAGCAGGGCCGACGTGATCACGGGCCTCGCCACGGCCGGCGCGCTGCTCTACGCGAGCGACTTCTTCGGCAACCGCGTGCGCGTGTTCAGCACCGACGGCGTCTGGCAGCGCGACATCCCGGTGGCCGGCCCCGGCGCGCTCGCGCTCGACGCGTCCGGCAACCTGTGGGTCGCGCAGCAGGCCAGCGGCACGATCCTTCAATACAGCGCGGCCGGCGCGCTGCTGAACACGATCCTGATGGGTCCCGGCGCGCGCCCGTCGGCGCTCTACTTCGACGCACCGACGGGCCAGCTGCTGGTGGGCGACCAAGGCCCGGACATGAACATCAAGCGCTACTCGCTGAACGGCACGCCGGCCCTGGCCGGCACGTTCGGCGTGCAGGGCGGCTACCTCGACACCACCACCGGCACCAAGGGGCAGGTGGGCGACAAGCGCTTCACGCGCGTGGTCGGCATCGGCCGCGACGCGGCGGGCGTGCTCTACGTGCTGAACAATCCGTGGGGCGGCGGCTGGGACCTCGGCCGCAACGGCGCAACCGACCTGCACGCCTACGACGGCAGCGGCAACCTGATCTGGAAGCTGCAGGCGCTGAACTTCGAGGCGGGGGCCGCGCCCGACCCGCTCACCGACGCCGCGCTCTACTACAGCGGCATGAACCTCTACTCGGGCAGCGCCGGCGGCACCTTCGTGGCCAACACCGTCGATCCGTTCAGCTATCCGAACGACCCGCGCCTGTCGACGACCGACTATCAGCGCGGCCAGCACTTCGGCCAGCTGGCCAGCGTCGGCGGCAACCGGATCCTGGTGGCCACAGGCCAGAATCCCAACATCTACAACTTCTACCACTTCAACCCGGCCGCGAGCGGCTACATCGCGATCCCCGACGGCTCGCTGCCGGGCAAGCTGTTCGGCACCTCGGCGATCGTCACGGGCGGCTTCTGCCTGGACGAGAACGGCGACGTCTGGGCCGGGCTCGACGGCTCCAGCCAGATCACGCACTGGCCGTTCGCCGGCTTCGACGCGACCGGCACGCCGTCGTGGGGCAGCGCCGCCGCGATGCCGGTGCCGGCCTCGGTGCAGCCGCGCGCGCGGGTGGTGTACCAGGCCTCGACCGACACCATGGTGCTGGCGCAGGGCATCGCCGGCTCCTGGGACTGGACGGCGATGAACGGGCATCTCGAGGTCTATCACGGCTGGAAGGCCGGCAGGCGCACGCCGGATCCGGTCATCGACCTGCCGAGCCCGAACCCGAAATCGATCGCCGTGGCGGGCCGCTACCTGTTCGTCGGCTATGTCCACACGGTGCCGAACATCGACGTCTACGACCTCTCCACCGGCAGCCTCGTGACGACGCTGATCAACAGCAATCCGGGTGCGATGGACGTGGGCAACGACGTCGATTCGATGTTCGGCCTGCGCGCATACCTGCGCGCCAACGGCGAATACGTGGTGACCAAGGACAACTACAACGGCTCGAGCCTGGTCGTCTATCGCTGGACGCCGTGATGCATGGCGCGGCACGCGGCCGTGACGCCATCGATGCGCACGCAACCATGAAAAGAAAGACGCGTGCCGCATGACGCGTCACGCGCTTTGCGGGCGCGATGCAGGCGGGCCTTCGCGAAGACCGCGCCCTGCCGGGCGAACGCTCAGCCGGCCGCCGACACCAGCTGGCAGAACTTCTCGAGATCGATGTTGCCGCCGCTCACCACCACGCCGACGCGGCGCCCCTTCAACTGCGCCTTCATGCGGCGCGCCGCGGCAAACGCGAGGCAGCCGGTGGGCTCGACCAGCATCTTCATGCGCGAGGCGAAAAAGCGCATGCAGTCGACCAGTTCGGCATCGCTCGCGGTCAGGATCGCGTTGACGTCGCGGCGGATGATCGGGAACGTGAGCGTGCCCAGATGCTGCGTCTGCGCGCCGTCGGCAATCGTCTTCGGCGTCTCGATATGGACGATCGAGCCCGAGGCGAACGACTGCTGGCCGTCGTTGCCGGCCTCGGGTTCGACGCCGTAGAGTTCGGCGCCCGGCGCCAGCGCGCGCGTGGCGAGCGCGGTGCCCGACAGCAGCCCGCCGCCGCCGAGCGGCGCGAACACCGCCTCGAGCGGGCCGACCTCATCGAACAGTTCGGCCGCCGCGGTGCCCTGCCCGGCGATCACGTGCGGGTGGTCATACGGCGGGATCAGCGTAAGGCCCTGCTGCTCGGCAAGCTCGCGGCCGATCTGCTCGCGGTCCTCGGTGTAGCGGTCGTAGATCACCACCTGGCCGCCGTAGCCGCGCGTGGCCGCGACCTTCGCGGCCGGCGCGTCGTGCGGCATCACGATCGTGGCCGGCATGCCGAGCAGCTTGGCCGACAGCGCGATCGCCTGCGCGTGGTTGCCCGACGAGAACGCGACCACGCCGGCCTTGCGCTGCGCCGCGCTGAACTGCGAGAGCGCGTTGAACGCGCCACGGAACTTGAACGCGCCCATGCGCTGGAAGTTCTCGCACTTGAAGAACACCTGCGCGCCCAGCGCCTCGTCGACCGTGCGCGACGTCAGCACGGGCGTGCGGTGGGCGTGGCCGGCGAGGCGTTCGGCGGCGGCGGCGACGTCGTCGTAGGTCGGAGGATTCGGCTGGCTCATCGTGGCTGGGCTGGAACGGATCGGTGGGAAGGATCGATGGGGCGCGGCGCGCAAGGGCGGATGCTCGATCGCCGTGCCGGCGAGCCGGTCGCCGGCACGGCGATCGAGACATTGTGTCCAGAGCGATACAGCTTGTCAAACCGACGGGACGGCACGCCGTCGGCGGCAGCCGTGCGATCCTTCGCAGCCGGCACGGCGCCTGCCGTTTGCCGCGCTGGGCCCGCGCGCGAGCCAGCCCCCTCACCTTCACCACGGCCAGGCCACCCGCATGCCGAGCCGCGCCGCCCCGGCCCGCTCGAACAGCATGCGCGCCACCGTCAGGTCCTGCAACGCGAGGCCCGTCATATCGAACACGGTGATCTCGTCGGGGCCGCGTGCGGGGCACCGCGGCGCGGCCAGCAGTTCGCCGAGTTCGACGCAGTCGAGCTGCGGCGCCCATTGCGCCTCGCCGATCTGGCGCGCCTGGACGCGATCGTCGACCACCAGCCGAGCGCGTTCGAGCAGCCCCGCCGGCAACTCGCGCTTACCCCTGGTATCGGCACCGACCGCGTTGACGTGCGTGCCCGGCCGCACCGCGCCGGCCGCGAACAGCGCACCGCCGCCCGGCGTCGCCGTGATTACGACGTCGCTGGCGGCCACCGCCGCGTCCGCGTCGCGCGCGTGCGAGATCGCACAGCGCTCGCAAAACCGCGCCTCGAAGGCCGGATCGGCCTCGCCGCGGGCCGTCAGGTACTGCACCGTGTCGAGCGAGGGCAGCATGCGCAGCGCGAAATCCAGCTGCACGCGCGCCTGTACGCCGCTGCCGAACAGCGCGACGCGCCGGCTGTCGGGCCGCGCCAGCGCGCGCAGGCCGAGGCCGCCGGCGGCACCGGTGCGCATGGTGGTGATGGCGTTGCCGTCGATCAGGCAGCGCGGGCGCCCGGTGGCCGGATCGACCAGCATCACGGTGGCCTGATGCGGCTCGCCGCCAAGGCCGCGATTCGCCGGCCAGAAGCCGGCCGCCTTGAAGCCGAGCAGCGCCTCGCCCTGCACGTCGCCGGCCTTGATGCCGAACACGCCGCCCGTGGCCAGCGGCTCGCGAATCACCGGAAACACGCGGCCCTCGCCGCGCCGGTGCAGGTCGAACGCCGCGGCCACGGCATCCAGCACGTCGTCCGGAGCCAGCAGCCCTTCCACCACGTTCTTGTCGAGCAGCACCAGTTCGGCATCGTTTCTCATCGTCGTTCCGTGGTCGTGAGCGGTTTCGAAACCCGCGTCACGTCGGCGCGATTCGGCCGGCCGGCGTGCGAGGCTGGCCGATAGTGTACATTTTTTCCAAATCGATATATTTCGTCCAAAAAAAAGCGGCGCGACGGGGCCGGTTTCATCGCTGCGTGAGCAGGCGGCAGGGACCGCGCGGGCCGCCGCGCCCGCCCCGGCAGCGCCGGCGGCCGGCCCCACGCTCAGATCAGCAGATCCTCGTAGAACGCGCCGAACGGCCGCGTCGGATGCGCGATCTGGATCTCCAATACCCACCGGCCGCCGGCCGGTGCGCCGTCGAAGTCGGCGAGCTTGCCGGCCTGGTAGATCGCGTGCGGGAAATCGCTGACGCGGTGGCCCCGCATCTCGAGGTTGAGGCGCCAGCCATGCGCCTCGGCACGTTCGGCCGCGTAGCGATAGAGCGCGATGCCGCCGCAGCCGGTGGTGCGCCAGCGTTCGGCCACCTCGTCGTGGATGGTTTTCGCGGCCTGCGCGCAGGCCCGCATTGCCGCGTCGTCGCCGACCACGTAGGTCGCGCCCGCGTCGCCCTCGTGGCGCCCCCAGACCACGCCGAGATCGATGAAGAAGAGGTCGTCGGCGGCCAGCACCGGGTCGGCCTCCGCTCGCTCGCCGAACGTCTTCAGGGTGTTCCGGCCGAAGCGGATCAGCACCGGGTGCCAGATCCGGTCCATGCCCATTTCGGTCAGCAGCGTGTTGCAGCGTGCGTTCGCCTCCGACTCGCGCATGCCCACCCGGATCTCGTCGCGCATCGCCGCCACCGCGCGCCATGTCATCTCACGCGCATGCCGCATGGCGTCCAGCGAAAAACGCTCGCCCACCGCTTCTCTACGATCTTGCATCGATCCCCTCGCTGTCGCCGCTTGTATTGCGGCATATTACGCTCGGTCGTTTCCGCCTCGTTATGCTCTGCGGTATATTGCGGCATTCATCGAGATTCGTTCGGCAACCCGACTCACAGGATGGCGAGGCCGACGCGGCGGCCCCGGGCCATCGCGCCGGCGCGGGCCAACAGGCGTATGAACAAGTCAATCCCATGGATGGACGATGCGGTCCGGCACGGCGAACTGGCGGCACGCATCGTGCCGGTGCGGCGCCGCGAGGACACCGAACGGGCGATGCTGATCGTCGACGTGGTGGAGGCGTATGCGCGCCTGCGCGGCAGCCTCGTGCGCTTCGTCGCGCTGTTCGCGGACGGCTCGGCCGCGGGCCATGCCGCACTGTCGCCGTGCGCGCTCGACACGCGGCGCCTCGACGTGCTGCTGGCCGCACTCGCGGCCGGCGCCGAGCGCGCGCGCTTTCACCGCCTGCCGGATCTGCGCCGGCTGATCGAGCGCGTCGCGCACGCGGAAACGCTTCGCGAGATGATCTTCGCGCCGCCCCCGGCGGCCGGCCCGGCCGCGCTGCGCGAAGCGGCGCGGTCGCTGGAGCGGCTCGACGCCGAGCTGATCGGGATCTGCGTCGAGCACGTGCTGGAGCGCCGCGCGCTAGCCGCGCCCGCCGCCGCATGTCCAACGGCGGCGGCCGAGCATGGCGCCCGCGTCGAACCGCCCCGCCGGCCCGTGCGGCGCAGCCCGGCCCGCACCGCGGACCTCGATCCGGACCGCGAGATTCGCGTCGCCGCCGGACCGCCGCGCTGAACCCGCCATGACGCCCGCCGCCCCGCTTTCCCCCTCGGACGAACCGGCCCGGCGGCGGCGCGCGCGGGATCGAACTGGAGTGAGAGTGCGGGCCGCAGGGCGCGAACCGGCATGGCGCGCTCGTTGCGCGTGCGCCGTCGGCATGCCTGGCGTGACGTTCTGGCGATGCCGACGTTTGCCCCGCCCAGGGATTTGGCCCGGCCTGCGCCGGGCGATGCATCAGGCGAACCGCAGCGGCCGGCCGAGCCGGCCGGCGGCCCGGCTCAGGGCTGCATCATCGCGGTGAGCGCGGCGATCTGCTTCGCGCAATGCCGTTGCGCCTCGTCCTCGATCTCGCGATAGAGCGCGACGATCGATTCGCCGACCGGCGTCAGCGTGCAGCCGCCGCCGCTCGCGCCGCCCTGCTCCGAATGCGTGGCCGGCGCGCGCAGCGAGCGGTTCAACTCGTCGATCAGCAGCCAGGCGCGTCGGTACGACATGCCGAGATGGCGCGCGGCCGCCGAGATCGAGCCGTGCTCACGCACGGCTTCGAGCAGCGTGACCTTGCCGGGACCGAGCGCGACGGTTTCGCCGCGGCGGATGCGCATGCGGAAGTGGACGCGAGGCGCGCCGGCAGGTGCGGGCGGCGGTGCGACGTCGGACGGGGAAGCGGCAGGCTTGGTCATGCGCGCAAGCATACACGAACGCCCGTGCCGCCAGACGGCCGCGGGCGCGCCAGGCTGCCGCGCCGCCCGGCCCACGCCGGCACCCGCGCGTGCTCAGGGGGCGATCACGCGCGCCACGAGCGAGGCGAGCCGCTTCACATGGCGCGGCGCGGGCGAGATGTCGGCGCCCGAGAACAGCAAGGGGCCGCCCGCCTCGGCCGTCAGCGGCCGGCCGCCACATTCGTGGGCGACGATCGCCTGCTCGCCGACCGCGGTGTTGAACAGCTCGTGCCACGAGAACGTGACGGCATAGCCGTCGTGACCGATCGCGAGGAAGATGGTGCGCTTGAAATCGCCGCTGGCCGGATCACGCAGCCCGGCGCGCGTGATCAGCTCGGTCAGCCGCACGCCGCGATAGCGCTCGACGTCGCGAATATGGCGCCCGCTCGTGAAGCAGCGCAGCGCGAACGGCTCGCAGACCGTCGACGGCAATTCGACCAGTTGAGCGAGCGACAGCGCGGCCGGGCGCAGCATGTCGCCGGCCACGTGGACCACGCCGGCGGCCGGCGCGGCGCAGGGGGCGGGCGATGGCGCGGCCGGAGCCGCGCGGTCGGGCGTGGCCACCGCGGCTCAGCCGTCGACGCCGATGATCACGCTCGAGGCCTTGAAGACCGCGCTGGCCGGCTGGCCGACGGCGAGCCCCAGCCGATCGACGCTGTCGTTGGTGACGATCGCCACCACCTGCGCGCCGCCCGCCGCCGTGATCGAGACCTCGGCGTTGACGGCCCCCTTGGTCAGCGCCGACACCGTGCCGGCCACGCAGTTGCGCGCCGACACGCGGCTGGCCTCGACCTCCACCATCACCAGCACCGACGAGGCCTTGACGAGCGCGAATGCCTCGACGCCAGCCGCGAGCCCGAGCGCCTCGGCGCTGCCGTGCGTGACGATCGCCACGATCTCGAGGCCGTCCGCCGTGCGCAGCGTCACCTCGTCGTTGACCGCGCCGGGCTTGACGCCGGCGATCCGTCCGGCGAAATGATTGCGGGCACTGGTACGCATGCTCAAGTCTCCTGTCCGATTGCCGCCGGCCAGGGCGGCCGGCGCAGCTAGTGCAGTGTAAACATGACGCATGATCGATGCGAGCGCATGCGATCTCCCGAATTGCGCCGGACCACCGTAATATACCGACCTTTACAACGCTACGGAGAACACCATGCTGCGCAAGCTGCTGGTCACTGCCGCGGTGGTCGCGAGCGCCCTCGGCGCCCGCGCGCAGGCCGCCGACACCAATACCGTGAACGTGCTGTACGCAGGCTCGCTCGTCAACCTGATGGAGCGCAGCGTCGGCCCGGCGTTCGAGAAGGAGACCGGCCTGCAGTTCCGCGGCTATGCGGCCGGTTCGAACAAGCTGGCCAACGAGATCAAGGGCAAGCTGCGCCGCGGCGACGTGTTCGTCAGCGCGAGCCCGAAGGTCAACGCCGGCCTGATGGGCGAGGCGAACGGCAACTTCGTGACATGGTATGTCAACTTCGCCGAATCGCCGCTGATGATCGGCTACAACCCGCAGAGCCGCTTCGCGACGGCGTTCAAGACGAAGCGCTGGGACCAGGTGCTGCAGGAGCCGGGCATCCGGATCGGCCGCACCGATCCGAAGCTCGATCCGAAGGGCGCGTTCACGGTGGAAATGATGACCCGGGCGGCGAGCTTCTATCACGAGCCCGATCTGGTCCAGAAGACGCTCGGCGCGCCCGGCAACCCGGATCAGGTGCTGCCGGAGGAAGCGCTGGTGGGCCGCCTGCAGTCGGGCCAGCTCGACGCCGGCTTCTTCTACTCGACCGAGACCTCGGACCTGAAGATCCCGGCCGTGGCGCCCGCGCCGGAGTTGCAGGCCAAGGCGAGCTACACGCTGACGATCCTCTCGGACGCGCCGAACCGGGACGGCGCGGCGCGCTTCGCGAACTTCCTGCTCAGCGCGAAGGGGCGTGCGCTGCTGAAGGAACACGGCGTGGACGTGGTCAGGCCGAAGGTGTCCGGCAATGCGCAGGCGCTGCCGCCGTCGCTGCAGGCCGTCATTGACGCCGCGCAGTAAATGACGCGACGCGTCGCCGGACCGCTGCGGCTGCTCGCGCTGCTGTTGGCCGCGTACCTGTGCGCGCCGTTCATCGCGAGCCTGCCGCAGATCGGGCGGGCCGACTGGGCCAACGTCGACTGGGCGCAGGCCTGGTCGGCGGTCGGCGTGTCGGCCGGCAGCGCGACGCTGGCCGCACTCCTCACGCTGGCGGGCGGCGTGCCGCTCGGCTACTGGCTCGCGCGCTCGGGCTCGCGCCTGGCGGCCCCGCTCGGCTTCATCGTGCAGCTGCCGCTCGCGTTGCCGCCGCTCACGAGCGGCGTGCTGCTGCTGTTCCTGCTCGGGCCGTACAGCCCGGTCGGCCGGCTCACGGGCGGCGCGCTGACCGACTCGTTCGCCGGCATCGTGCTGGCCGAAACCTTCGTGGCCGCGCCGTTCCTGATCATCGCCGCGCGCTCCGCGTTCGCGGCGCTCGACCCGGTGTTCGAGGACGTCGCCGCCACGCTCGGCCACCGCGCCGGCAGCCGCTTCTTGCGCGTCGCCCTGCCGGCCGCGTGGCCCTCGATCCGGGCCGGGCTCGCGCTGGCCTGGCTGCGCGCGTTCGGCGAATTCGGCGCGACCGTGATGGTGGCGTACCACCCCTACTCCCTGCCCGTCTATACCTACGTCGTGTTCGGCGGCCAGGGGCTGCCGGCGATGATGCCGCTGCTGCTGCCGACGCTCGCGATCGCCGTCGCCTGCGCGGCCCTGTCGATCGCGCGGCGCGGCGCGCGCGCCGACGCCGACGCACCGCCGCCGCTCCACGGCGACGAGCCGCCGCTCGCGCCCACCGGCACGCCGCCCGGCGCGCTCGCGCCCGACGCGCGCCTCGCGATCCGGCTGCGCCGGCGGCTCGGCGCGTTCCGGCTCGCGGTGGACTGGGCGCCGGCCTCGCGCCGGCTCGCGATCGTCGGGCCGTCGGGCTCGGGCAAGTCGCTCGCGCTGCGGCTGATGGCCGGGCTCGAGGCGGGCGACGACGGCAGCATGATCATGCTCGGCGGCACCGACCTCGGCGCGCTGCCGCCCGAGCGGCGCCAGATCGGCTACATGCCGCAGGACTACGGCCTGTTCCCGCACCTGACGGTGGCCGCGCAGCTCGCGTTTCCGGTCGATGCCGACCCGGCGGCCGCGCGCTACTGGGTCGAGCATCTGGGGCTCGGCACGCTGACGCAGCGGCTGCCGCGTCAGCTGTCGCTCGGCCAGCGCCAGCGCGTCGCGCTCGTGCGCGCGCTGACGCGGCATAGCCACCTGCTGCTGTTCGACGAGCCGTTCTCGGCGCTCGACACGCCGCGCCGGCGGCAGCTGCGGCGCGCGTTGCGCGCGTTGCAGCGCGAGATCGGCGCCGTGACGGTGCTCGTCACGCACGATCCCGACGAGGCGGCGCAGCTCGCCGACGACGTGCTCGTGATCGACCAGGGCCAAACGCTGCAGGCAGGCCCCGTCGCCGAGGTGTTCGCGCGGCCGGCGAACCGGCGCGTGGCCGAACTGCTCGGGCTGCGCAACGTGGGCGACGGCGTGCTGCGGGATGCGACGCGTGACGGGGCCCGCATCGAGATCGGCGGCGGAGTCGTGCTGCGGGCCGCCGCTGCGGCCGGCCTGCCCGACCCGGGACGCGCCGTGATGTGGCGCGTCGCGCCGCATGCGATCCGGTTCGATGCCGAGGGGCCGTTCGAGGCCCGGATCGAATCGATCGCGTTGCGCGACGGCCAGCGTTGCGCACGCATCGAGCTTGGCGAGCACGCCTTCGACGTCGTGCTCGACGCAAGGCAGACGGATGCGCCCGCGGCCTGCCGGATCGCGATCGACCCGGCAGGCGTCACGGTCTGGCCGCGGGCGGATTGACGACGCACGCCGGCGCGGGCGCTTCGCGTCATGTCTGGCGCAACGGCGCCCGGCGCGCTCGGTCCGACCGGCCCAATCGACGCGGGCCGGCATGCCGACCACGGCACGGCACCTTCATTGCATGCGAATGAGTCGCCGCTCAATGCGTGGTGGCCCAGGTCCAGGCGCGAGGACCAGGCCTGGGCCATCACCCGGTCCAGGTCGGCGGCAGACGGGATGGGGTTGTCCCATGCGCACGCGAGCCGCAAGATCGAGCGGGACAACAAGACGAGAGTCGTGGCGACCATCAGCGGGGCCACCGCCGCGCGTAACGCTTTCGGCTCATTGCCGCCCCGGTGCCCAACCGTCTGCAGCGTGGCTTCATCAATCTGATTCCCGTTACGGCTGGTGGGAATCAGATTGCCCGAGCCCTAGCCTCATGAGCGGACAGGACGTGTCGAGCGCTCGTGCGGCATGGCGCTCGACCTATACGGCCGAGATCTGCCACATTTCCTGAGCGGCTTGATTGAACTCGTACTGATTGACGGTCGCTCCGGTGCTGGGGGAACCATCCTTCACGTTCAGCGACAGGAAACTCAAGCGGTTCAACAGCATGAAGTTGGCACTGCTGAGGCGAGTCACGGACCACTCCTGCTGCGGAGCGGTCGCGTCATCCCATACCTGAGCCACGGCATTGTTCGCCCTGGACAGGTTGCCAATCTCCAGCAGCTTGTTGGACGACACGTTGCGAATCTTGAAGTAACCGCTGACGTCGCGCTCGAACGTCCAGTACTGCGTCGGCGAGGAAGCGACCGGGTTCTGCACGACCGGCGTGGCGTTCGAGACCTGCCCATCGCCCACATCCAGCGCCTTCATGCTGTTGGCGTTGATGATCCTGTATTGCTTGTTCGCAACCGGGAAGGTGGTGTCGGCCACGAGTGCCGGCTTCGTTGTCCGGCCGCCGACTCGTAGATTATTGATGTTGCAGTAGCCGCCCGTTCCCGCCTGCGCTTCTATCCGCACATAGGCGGCATTGGCAGCCGGCCATTCGACATATTTCATGGTGTGGTCGGCATCCCAGTTTCCGGATGCGACCTGGGTGAAGCTGACGCCGTCGGTGCTGGTGAGAATCCGGAACGAGGTAATGTCGCCGTCGGTCGAGTTGTTGCGATTGAACTGCTTGGGCAGATACTCCAAGGCGCCAATGCCGCTATACGTGCCGCCGAGATCTATCGTGATCGACTGCGGCAGGGTGAGACTGCCGTCACTGGACCAGGTCGACCAGCAGGTTTCGGCGTCCTTGTCGGAATAGCCGTCGATCGCGCGCATCGGACCTTCCCCGCTGTGCCAGGCACTCGCATAGGCAGCCACCGGCGTGACGGGATGCTCGCATCGATTGGGCTGGGTGGGAAGCTTGGGACGACTGGAGTTGGGCGACCAGGCGGCCCCCACTTCTTGAAGCCTGGTGACGATATTATCGTCGAGCAGGCCGGAGCGGTTCGGCGGACAGTTCAACAGGAATGACGTCCATCGCGGCTCCAGAGTGGTGAGATGGTTGACGATGTCGGCCTGGCTCATCGGGTCCGTAGTCGGGTCCTGCGGATGCCAGAACCAACCGGCAGGCGTGATGGTCGTTCCCTGCGCCGACGCATAGGTGTTGTTGGCCGGCGACGTCACGCCCATCGGCTCCTCGAAGTAGATGGCATCGCCAAGGAACGGAACGGTCAATGCGCCGTGGTCGATCATGATGATGTTCGGCTGCAGGGATTTGACGAGTTCTCGTACCTGCTGATACGGCACCTGCTGCTGGCCCATCTGCCAGGCATACCCATCATTCACCCAGATATCGATCTGCCCGTAATTCGTAAGCAACTCGCGGATCTGATTGAGGATGTAAGTGATGTTCGACGGCTGGATTGCCTGGGTCGTGTCGCTGACGTGTCCGCCGTAGGCCTGCACCGGGTAGGTGCGATCCCATATCGAAAAATACAGGCCGACCTTGAGTCCGGCCTCGCGGAATGCGGTGACGTACTGACTGACGATGTCGTGCCGATACCCGCTGTTGGCAACGTTGTAACTGTTGTATTTCGAAGGCCATAAGCAGAAACCGTCGTGATGCTTGGTGGTCAAGACGCCGTAGCTCATCTTGGCCGATTTCGCGGCTGCGGCCCATTGGGCGCAGTTCACGCTCGGCGGCGCGAAAGTCATGGGATTCTGGTTCGGGGTCGCCCACTCCTCGTTGGTGAATGTTCCCATATTGAAGTGGTTGAACATCCCGAAGCGCAGTTCGGCAAATTGCTCCAGGTTGAATTGCGGAGAGTTCGCCGTAGCAGTTGCCACGGCTGCCGCCAGGCTCCTGCGCATCAGAGGCGGAACCAAACCCATTCCGGCCACCGCACCTCCTGCGGCAAGAAGGGCACGTCGAGACATTTTGAAATTATTCATTCTCTCTTTCCTCGAAATTTTTTCGATTTGATATTGCCGTTACCAATGTGGTGCGGAACGTCGAAGGCCGGCGCCTGCCGGCATGGCGTTGTGCGCCAGTGCGTTGCACGCTGCTGTTCTGGTTCGGGTCCTCCTTCTCTCGATTGGAAAAACTGAGAAGCACATGCGTGGCGAAGACATCGATCGACACTCGATGTCGCGCAGCGCATTTCACAAAAAATTTCGACCAGCTTTCCAAATGACGCCAATCGTGGCGTCACCATGATTCATGCTTAGTTATGCGAATAATAACCATGTCAACTCGGCGAACCGTGTCACCGGGTGAACCGCGAATTCGATTATTCGGTTACTGCCGACTGTTTTTCTGACAATGCCCTTAGGCGCTCGCGAGCCGGACTCTCTGCCGCGGCGCGATCGGGAGCGCCCCGCCCTGCACGGAAGGCGCCCCGGTCAGGCCGGTTCGCGCAAAGCGCGGCCCGGTGCATGTCGACGCAGCGACCGCGCTTGGGCGCGCGACGCAGATCGCGGTTTTTCGCCCCGCGCCGATGCAGCACGAAGTTGAGTTCCTGGTGGTGGATTGCAATGCCGGGCGCCTGCTCCGGCGCGCGAAAGCGCGCGTAAAAAGGCATGCCGTCAAGCGTCGTGAGGCAGGGCAAGCGTTTGCCTAGGCCTCGGAGCAAAGGGATCTGCGCCGCCGGTGGCCTGACGGGGGCCGCCGCGTCGGACAGGCTGCGGAACATGCTCATCGCGTCTCCTTCGATGTGGCCGACCTGGCTCGCGCTGGTCAGTCCGATTGCGGCAAATTAGACCGCAGGACGGCAACTTGGTCAAGCCAATATGAATATATTGTACAGGCCTGACCAATAGGAGAAACCCTGAGGCATGCAAGCGCTGACTGGCCGTGGGGGTGGTTTGCATGGCATGCCGGGGCCGGCCGCCGAAGGGACGTCGCCACCTTTCGCGCTCGATTGGGAGCATGCGCTCGAGCCGTTCGCTGCCATCACCGCGAAGTGTTCGGCTTCGGACCGGTCGCCGGGTTCAAGGGAAACAGGATCGATATGGGGGCGTGCCGCAGGCGCGACAGCCGCGCCTGGGGAACCCGTGCTTGCCGCCTCTTCGCGCTGAACAACGGTTCGTTGTCGCCACCCCGGCCTAGCATCGGCCTGCTTTTGCGCGATCTCGGGCGCCTGCAGCGTGCAGGACGGACAGCGGTATTTCAACGGCCTGTAAGGTACGCCTCAAAAAAGCGTATCGCCCGACCGAATCGGCACGGATCGGCACCGTTCCTGATCGGGCAACCGCAGCAGGGGAATCAATTACGCTTGTAGATGCTCAGCTTGCCCGCCTTCGCCATCATCCGGATCTTGTCGACGATCTTGACTTTCGGCGTCGCTTTGCATTCCTCAGTGACTTGCTCGGCGACCGGATGCGCGGTGTCGATCGTAATCTGGTCGGTTTCGCGCACGCCCAGCTTGTCGACGCCCGTTGCCCAGTAAATGACCGCTGGTTTGTAAGCATCGTCAAGGGTTTCGAAATCAGCGCAAACCATCTTCGCGGGGGAGATCGTCTTGGCGGCCGTTTGCGCGAATGCCACGTTGGCCGTCGCGATGCCGGCGAGCGCCGCTGCCATGTACCACATGGTGATCTTTTTCATCGTTATCCTCATAAGTTGGGTAAGCATGCCATCATTGCGCACCGAATCAACCCTTAGCGCAGCGTCGGCCCGACGGCACTGCCGACCGGGCAACCGCTTGAAGCCCCATGTCGTCTCGCGCTGCTGCTGCGTTTATCGGCTTACGGATGCTAGGCCCGCTCTATTAACCGGAAATTAAAGCGTGCCTGGAATGAATGGCGCGCAACGGGATGCCGATTGTGTTCGGATCTGCCGGTGGTCATGCCGCTCCGCCCGCACGGACGCAGGGCATGCCGCCGTTTTCACGGCGAACGCCGGCTGCAGCCCGCAATAAAAACGCGGCACGCGTCGCTCAAACGGGTAAGAACGTTCTGCTATCCTTCGCCTCTCAATCTCGCTGGCCAGGAGTCGCGACATGCGTTGGATGGTGACGCTTGTACTGACAATCATATGTACCTGTTCCTTGCTGGCTGCCCCCGCCGCCTTCAACGCAGGCGTCGTTCGTCTCACCGTGGCGGGCGAGGCGGCACCGTTCGACGCGATGGTCTTCTACCCCACGCGTGAGCCCGAGGTTCCATGGCAAGCGGGCCCGTTCACTGTCGAGGCGACGCGCAACGCAGCGCCGGCCCCGGGCGGCCGTTTTCCGGTTGTATTGATTTCACACGGCCGAGGCGGCGGCCCCCTCGGCCACCGCGAATTGGCCAGGGCGCTGGCCCGAGCCGGATTCATCGCGATCTTGCCGACGCATGTCGGTGACGCTTCGGGCTATCCCCGAGCGTCGTCGCAAGCCCGGATTCTGATCGATCGTCCGCGCCAGGCGGAGGCCGCACTGAATACGGTCCTTGCCGACCCGCGGTTTTCGGCGAGCGCCGACCCAGGCAGGATCGGCATGATCGGATACTCGGCTGGCGGCTACACCGCGCTGATTCTGGCGGGAGCGAAACCCGACTTCGCGTTCGCCAGCGCCTACTGCGCGAGCCACGACGACCCCGGCTCATGTCCGCGTTCGGTATCCAGCGATGGTGCGAACGGCGCTCGAAGCCAAGCGGCCGTACCGGCGGAACTGGCAGACTGGCAGCCGCCCGTCGACCACCGCCTGAAGGCCCTGGTGTTGATGGATCCACTGGCCGTGATGTTCGAGGCGCCCGGCTTGGCCGCCGTGCGCGTCCCGACGCTGCTGTATCGCCCGCAGGACGACAGCTATCTCGGCGCTGCGAGAAACGCCCTTGCCGTCGTGGCGGGCTTGCCCACCCCACCCGCCGTCCATGTCGTGCCCGGCAATCACTTCGTTTTCATCGATCCCTGTCCGGACTCGGTCGCAGCCGGCGTGGCACTGATCTGCCGGGATGCGCCCGGCGTCGATCGCGTGGAGATCCACCGCCGCATCGATCAGGAGGTCATAAACTTCCTGCGAGCCCGGCTATGACGGCGGGAAGCCAGAAGCCGCAGCCTGCTCACGGGTATCGCTCACGTCCCGCCCCCGAGGCCCGGCTCTCGGGCCCATCGCTTCATGCGGACGACTGCTTTGCGCGTCTCAAGAACCGCCACCGGACGCGCCGGGGCTCGAATTCGCGCGCGGCGAGGTAGCGCTAGGCGCGGGCGAAATGCCGTTGCCGGGCGCACTCGCGCCGTTCGGTCCGCTGGTTGAATCATCGGGCTTCGAGCAGGCCGGCAGCAGCGCCACGCCTGCCAGCAGTCCCGCCGCCAGTGCTCGTCTCATCGAGTGTCGGGTTCGTCGCATCATCGTTCTCCTTCTCCGTGTTCTAGCTCGGCCTTGCCGATCCACCCTTGCAGGCGCGCACGGCCTCGGCTGTGCGCCAGGCGCGCGGGCGTCCTGCACCGCGCTGCGCGCGCGGCGCGTGCCCGCGTCACTTGACTGCGGGCCTGGCCGCGATCGCCGTGGCGCCGCGCTTCACCGACGCGCGGGTCGACGTCGCGCCGGCCTCACCTTCCCTGCGGGCGCAGGCTGCCGCGCGGCACTTGCTTGCCAGGTGGCAGCAGATCGTCGTCCTCGAGCGGCACGCCGGCGGCACCATGCGCCGCCGGCTGCGCATCGAGCTCCGCCTGAGCCCGATACCAGTAGGCATCGGCCAGTCCCTCGGGCGAGCCATCGGCACGCCACAACGCGTAGGCGCGCTCGCGCACGCGGTCTTCACGTTCATCGCTCATGTTCACGTACTCCTGATAGTGGGGTTGAGGCCGCCCGCAGCAGCTATCGCGAACGCGTTCCCGACAGCGGAATACGGTCGCGACAGCAGCGAGAAGCCGGGCGGACCCGCAAGGTCGGCACCGCGCCGCCGGCTGGCGGCGGCCACCACCGGCGTCTGTCGGCCCTTCGCTCGTCTCGAAATCGAGGAGAAGACGCGCGACCCTGATCGTCCCGCCGCAGCGCGGACGCGCTCCGCCTCGCGGCAGCGGGGCCACGCCGATCGTGCGCAAGCGCCGTGCCGGCCCGCAGCCGCGAGCCCGGGGATCGCGGCCAGCGCGGTCTTCAGCCGCGACGAGGGGAACGCGCGACGGCATGCGCGGGTGGGGAAGCGTCTTCATCATTGGGCGCCTTGCTAGGCAGCCCCGATCACTACCACTGCCGTGCCCACCATCGGACTGCCGCGGCCATCCCGTCACGGCGGAAGCGACGACTGCGGCACGACCTAACAGCGCATGCGTGTAAAAACCGCCCGGTGGGGCCGGCAGCAACGCGAGGAAGGACGGGTACGAACGGCACGAACGGCCGGCGCACGCGTGGCCCAACCCGGCCGGGCTCGTGCAGCAGGCCGTCCGCCCGGCGCGGCACGTGCCTTGCAATATGAAAGCAGGCGGCGGGGGCCGCCTGCGTCCGCTCCCCTGCGCGGACGCCCGCCCTCGCCTCCCATACCGGAGACCCGACATGGACACTGCCCTGCGCGCCGTGGATTTCCTGAAGGCCAACGAGATCGTGCTGACCACGGCGGAATCCTGCACCGGCGGACTGATCGCGGCGACCCTGGCGTCGGTGCCGGGTTGCGGCGGCTGCCTCGACGTTGGTTTCGTGGCCTATTCGCCGCGCGGCAAGGCCGGATTCCTGGGCGTGCGGCACGAGACGATCGACCGCCACGGCCTCACCAGCGAGGCCGTGGCACGCGAGATGGCCGAGGGCGCACTCGCCGCTCCCGGTTCGATCGCCACGCTCGCGGTTGCCAACACCGGCCTGGCCGACGGCGAGCACGACGGAAGCCCGCCGCACGGCACGCAATGCTTCGCCTGGTCGCTCCGTGCCACCGACGGCAAGCTGAGCACGTTCAGCGAGACGCAACGCTTCTCGGGCTCGCGCAACGAGATACGCCAGGCCGCGGCGGACTACGCCCTGGCCCGCCTCGCCCACTATCACGCCCTGGTGCAAGCCAGCCGTTCCGAGGCCGGCTGAACACGGGCGGGTTCGCGCCGGCCCATGCCCGGGCAGGCCGCAGTCGGACACCGCCGCATGCGGGCCGCGGCCAGCCACCGGCGCCGGCTTCACGCGTCATCACGGTGCGAGCGGCCAGACCCTGGCATTCGCACCGGCCGCCGCGCGGGCGCGAGGCGTCATGCGGCGGCTGCCATGCGGCGGGCTCCCAACGGCCCGGCGGTCGGATTGGCTGGCTTCGGCTCACGCTCCCGTCCGAACCAGCCGGCCGTGCCGGATCGTCCCGTCACGCCGCCGCGCTAGGTGTGGTTCATGTGCGTGCGGGTATGCAATGCGCGCCAGGCGCCAGGCGTCATTTCCTGGTAGCGAGAAAAGATGCGTCGAAAATAGGCCGGATCGCTGAACCCGCACAATTGTCCGATTTCACCGATGCTCTTTCCGGTCTCCGCGAGCAGCATGGCGGCATGGCGCACACGCCGCGCGTGCAAGGCCTCGGTGAGCGTTCTTCCATAGGCGCGGCGGAACACGCGCCCCAGATAGTCGGGATTGCAGTGCAACTCGTCGGCGATGGTGGACGCCGAGATGTCGCCGGCGAATTTGTTCTGGATGACCATTTCGGCCTTGGCCGCGAGTGCGGAAGCCGCACCGGCCTGTTGCGCCACGGCATTCTCCGAGCGCGCCAGCTCGCAGAGCATCAGCGCAATGATGGGCGCAAGCGTGGACGACCGGGCGCCGAACAGTTCTTGGTCGTTCACCAACTGGCGGAACAGCGCGCTCATCTGGTCAGGGCGCGCGACGCGTGTGTGCTGGAGCACCTGCAACGGGTCCGGCAGGTCGTCTTCCGTGCCGGACGCCAGCGTGAAATGCACCCAGTAGAACTTGAGCCCGCGGCCGGCCGCGCGGGTGCCCCCATGGCGCCGATGCGGCCAAAGCAGCAGCGCCTCGCCCGGCTGGACCTCGAACTCCGTGTCGTCTTCACGCAGGTGCAGCACGCCCTGGCGCACGAACACCAGCTCGTATGACTCGAGCCTGCGCTGCGGATGGACCCAATCGGCACTTTTCGAAACGAAAAGTCCGCCGTTCTGCGCGCGTATCGACGACTGCACCGAAACCCTGAGTTGCATACTCCCGCTCCATGCCGCATGCCCGGCCGATGGTCATCGACCGGCGACGAGAGGGATGATAGTCGGAATCGTCTCCATTGATGTTGATTTGTGGCTTGTGCGTCCAGTCCGCCCAGGTAGGATTGCCATCGGCAATCCAAGCCGGGCGCGCGAGACGACGCGCGACCCCATTCAAAACAAGCATGGAGTGGAGACGAATATGGCGGACGGCACGACAATAGCGGGAGAAGACGGCAGCCTCGGAGCCGGCGCGCCGGCGCTGGCCGGGCTGTCCGCCAGCGAGAAGTTCGGCTACGGACTCGGCGATGCGGGCGGCACCGTCATCACGGCACTGATCGGTAATTTCCTGACGTTTTTCTACACCGACGTGTTTGGCCTCGCACCCGGCATCGTCGGCACGATCTTCGTCGTGCTGCGCGTTTTCGACGCCGCCGCCGATCCCTTGATGGGCGCGCTGGCCGATCGCACGCGCAGCCGATGGGGACGGTTCCGACCGTGGCAGCTCTGGGGCGCGTTTCCCATCGGCATCGTCGCGATCGCGACTTTCGCCTCGCCCTCGCTGTCTTACGAATGGCGAATCGTCTATGCATTCGCGACCTACCTGTTGCTCTCGGTTTGCTACACGGCGGTGAATGTGCCGTATTGCGCCATGATCAACGCGATGACGACCGACCACAAAGAAGTCATGTCCTGCCAGACGTATCGTTTTGCGCTGTGCGGCCTGACGGGCTTTCTGGTATCGACGGGCGTGCCTTATTTCGTGAAGCAGTTCGGTGGCGGCGACGCCGCGCGCGGCTATCGCCTGACCATCGCCGTGGCGGCTCTCGCGGTCGTGGTCATGCTGTTGTGGTGCTTTGCGGCAGTGCGCGAGCGCGTCCCGCTGCGCACGGAGGGGCAAGCCAGGCTCGGCGAGCAGTTCCGCAGCATGCGCCGCAACGACCAGCTGATCGTCATGCTCGTGATGTCGTTCCTGCTCATCACGATCTTCAATACGAAAGGCGGCGCGTACATGTACTTCATCACCTACGTGCTGCACGGCGATACCGCGTACACATCGCTGTTTTTCGGCGTGGCGACCTTTTCGGCGATCCTCGGGACACTGATCGTCAACCAGTTGAGCAAGCGCTTCGACGCCAAGCACCTCTACTTCCACACGAACGTTTTTCTCGGCCTGATGTCGATCGCGCTCTACTGGGTGCCGGCCTCCGCTCAGACGCTCTGGCTCGTGCTGATTCTGGTGTATTGCACGGTGCTTGGCTTCACGCTGCCGCTGCACTTCGCGATGATGGCCTACGCTGACGACTACGGCGACTGGAAAACCGGCATACGTGCGTCCGGCATGAATTTCGCGTTCAACCTGCTGTTCATCAAGCTCGCCTGGGCGGCGAGCGCCGGCATCATCACCTGCGTGCTGGTGGCCGTCGCTTACAAGGCGGGCCTGGAGAACCAGACAAGCGCCTCCGTACACGGCATCACGCTGCTCGCGACGGCGATCCCCGGCGTGATTCATTTGCTGCTGGCGGCCGTCTCGCGCAAATTCTGCATCGACACCGCCCTGCTCGCCCGCATTCAGGCCGATCTCAGGCTACGGCGCGCGGGCCATTGAGGGCCGCGCCACCAAGGTCCCGGCCCTGCCGACATCCATCCACGACCGTCGAGAAACCCGCTCATGAATCAGCTCAATCATGCCGCATCGCGGCAGGTCAGCATCGAAGATACTTTCTGGCGCGCCTACCGGCATCTGGTACGCGGCGTGGTCGTGCCGTATCAATGGGAGGCGCTCAACGACCGGATCGCCGATACCGAACCCAGCGGCGCCGTTCGCAACTTCCGCATCGCCGCCGGTGAAGACGAAGGCGCGTTTACGGGAATGGTGTTCCAGGACAGCGACATCACGAAGTGGCTCGAAGCGGTGGCGTATCTGCTCGCCGAGCAGCGAGACGCCGAACTGGAGCAGATCGCCGACGAAACCATCGATCTGCTTGCGCGGGCGCAGCACGACGACGGCTACCTCAACACCTACTTCACGATCAAGGCCCCGGGGCAGCGCTGGACCAATCTGGCAGAATGTCACGAACTGTATTGCGCGGGCCATCTGATCGAAGCCGCCGTGGCCTATTGGCAGGCCACCGGCAAGCGCAAGCTGCTCGAGGTCGCCGAGCGTTTCGTCGCTCACATCGACACGGTGTTCGGCACCGAAGCGGGCAAGCTCAACGGCTATCCGGGTCATCCCGAGATCGAACTCGCGCTGATGCGCCTGCACGAGGTGAGCGGCAACCCGCGCCATCTGGCGCTCGCCCGCTACTTCGTCGAGCAGCGAGGCGCACGGCCGCATTACTACGATATCGAATACGAAAAGCGCGGGCGCGTGTCGCATTGGGACGTGCATGGCCGCGCCTGGATCACCACGCACAAGGCCTACAGCCAGGCACACAAGCCCATCGCAGAGCAGGACGCGGCCGTCGGACACGCGGTCCGGCTGGTCTATCTCTACGCGGGCGTCGCGCATCTCGCGCGCGTGAGCGGCGACGCGGCGAAGCTGAACGTCTGCAAGGCCGTCTGGCGCAATATGGTGACGCGGCAGATGTATGTAACGGGAGGGATCGGCGCGCAAGTGTGGGGCGAATCGTTTACCTGTGACTACGAACTGCCCAACGACACCGCGTACACGGAGACTTGCGCCTCCGTGGGCCTGGTTTTCTTTGCCCGCCGCATGCTCGAAGCGTCCCGCGAAAGCGGCTACGCCGACGTGCTGGAACGCGCGCTATACAACACCGTGCTCGCGGGGATCGGGCTCGACGGCCGCTCGTTCTTCTACGTCAATCCGCTGGAAACGCATCCCGCCGGCATACGCGGCAACCACAAGTACGAGCATGTGAAGCCGGTGCGGCAGCGCTGGTTCGGTTGCGCATGCTGCCCGCCGAATGTGGCCCGGCTCATCGCCTCGCTCGATCAGTACGTTTATCTCGTCGACGATTCGATCATCTACGTGAACCTCTACGTGGCGGGCGAAGCACGGCTTAACGCCGGCACGTCGCGCGTCACGCTGCGTCAGCAAGGCAACTATCCATGGCGGGGCGACCTGCGGATCGTGGTCGAGCAGGCCGACGGCTTCGACGGCACGATCGCGGTGCGGCTGCCGGACTGGTGCGCCGCGCCGGAGGTTCGGGTGAATGGCGATACGGTTGCGTGTTCCGCCGCCGTGGACGGTTATTTGCACTTGCCGCGCGTCTGGCACGACGGCGACACGATCGAACTCGTGCTGCCGATGACGGTGCGCCGCCTGACCGGCCACGGCAAGCTGCGGCACGCCGCAGGCAAGGTCGCCGTGCAGCGCGGGCCGATCGTCTACTGCATCGAGCAGGCGGACAACGGCGCCGACCTGCATGCCCTGTATCTGCCGCGTGACGCCGGGTTTGAAGTGGTCGACGGCGCGCAAATCGATGCGAGCCTGGCCGAAAAAGTCGTTCTGCAGGCGCGCGGCTATCGAATTTCGCATCACGAATCCGATGACGCGTTATATGAATTCGATGCCGAGGCTGGCGATCGCGTCCCGCAGACGCTGACCTTCATTCCGTATTTTTGCTGGGCGAATCGCGGCGAAGGAGAAATGCGCGTGTGGGTGAACAGCGACTGATCCGCTTTCGCGGCATTCCCGTTTTCGCGGCATGGCGTGAGGCAGCCGGCCCTGGCGCCTGGCGCTGCGGGTCGACCATGGGGCATGCCCGGCCCCCGGTTTGCGTCCGCACCGCAGCGTGCGTTCGAGCCTGGAAGCCGCTGCTTCGCGTGATGCGCCCGGGCGTACCACGCGAGGCAGCGGGCTCGGGCACCGAAACCATCGCCCCTAGTCCGGCGCGTCAGTACGCTGGCCGCGGCAGTCGTAGTCGAACGCCCTTGCAGTCCCGGCCAGCCGAGATGGCAGACGGCGTGGACAGCGCCCGCATCCGGACCATCCTGTCGAGCCGATTCTCCCGCGCCGCCCTTCTGCCGCCCCACCGGCTACGGCGAAAGTACCGCGCATAAGCGGTCATTGATCCAGCCATTGAATGGCTTAAACAAAAAAAAGGATGATCCAGGTACGGATCATCCAATAAAAACACCTTGCGGTAGGCACGAGGCTCAAAGCGATACCCCGTGAACCCATCGTACAGCCTCGGCGGCGTAAACCGTGACGCAGGTATGAACAGTATGGCGAAAGTGTATCGGCAAGTGCCGCATCGACCGTAGCGCGGCGTGGGATCACGGCCGTCAGGCAGGAATCGTGGCCTCGAACCGCTGCGATCATTCATGCGATGGAGCAAGGCAGACCTGGAATCGAGAGAATTCATGGAACTGCACGACGAACCAAGGAGGCGCATGCGCGCCGGATGCCGACCATCCCGGATTTCGAAGCTTAATTATATTAATAATATAATTAAGCTTGATTATATTCGTGAATTCCCTTCAAGTCCTATGTCCCGATGCCGTTATCGTGAGCTGGGATCCCGGGCTGGTCGCGCAGTGGCAAGCAATGCCTCCAATCCCGGGCAGGCGAAGGGAAGGCGAAAGCGGTGGTTATTGAAAATTAACACGAGCGGAAGAATTCTGTCGGTCTTTGATTTTCAATCATCAAAGCGAATTGACGAAGTTTATCAAGGTTGCAAAAATCCCACGGTATCGTGCGCGGTGTTGCAGGCTGGTTTTTATTAATTCAATGGCTCTGGCGTGCCGAGCCTCCGGTTTCGCTTGCCGTTTTTTGCTCTGCCCGGCGGCTGGATTATCTGCTCCGCATTGCGTGACGGGCATGGAGCATTGTGTCGAGCACCGCGTCAGCTGCTACGCATTCTTCTGATAAATGATGGGAAAAGGGTGGTCATCAATGAGCCATAAGACGTTTCGCTTGCGCACTCAGTTCATGCTGCTGATCCTCGGGTTCTCGTTCTGTTTCATCGCGTACAGCCTGTGCTCGCTCTTCGTGTTGAAAGAGCTGCGCGTCAACGGCCCCTTGTATCAGAAGATCCAGCTGAGCAACGATCTGGTCTCCGATATCCTGCCGCCGCCCGAATACGTGATCGAGTCGTACCTGCTGTGCTTCCAGCTGCTCGACGCGGACGCCGTGCAACAGCCGCGCTTGATCGACCGTCTCGCCTCGCTGAGAAAGGACTATGACGATCGCTATCGATTCTGGAGCGAGCAGCCGCTCAATCCGGACACGCGGCGGGCGCTGATCGACGCATCTCACCCTCCCGCCGTCGCGTTCTACCGGATCGTCTTCGACGACTTCATTCCCGCGGTGCAGCGCGAGGACAAGGTCGCGGCGCGCGACGCACTGGGCCGCATTTCCCAGCAGTACGATCTGCAGCGCAAGGCAATCGACAGCCTGGTGCAACTGGCCACGCGCGACACCTCGGCGGTCGAGGCCGATGCGCAGCGAGGCACCCAGTCCAGCTTCTGGCTGCTGGCCGGCGTATGAGGGCTCGCGCTGGCGGTGAGCATACTGATGACGCATTTCATGGCGAGACGGCTGCAGTCCCAGCTGGGCGGCGAGCCCGCGCTCGCCACGCATGTGGCCAACCATATCGCCGCGGGCGACCTGACCGTCGACATCGGCTCGGCACCCGCCGTCTCGCGGAGCCTGCTGGCGGCCATGCAGGCCATGCAGGCGAACCTGACGAGAATGGTGGCCGACGTGCGCGCCGTCACCCAGAGCGTGGCGGACGCGGCCGGCGAGATCGTCGGCGGCAACAGCGAGCTGTCGACGCGTTCCGGCCAGCAGGCCGCCTCGCTCGAGGAAACCGCGGCCAGCGTGACGCAGCTGACCGAGACGGTCAAACAGAACGCCGACAACGCGCGTCAAGCCAATGCGCTGGCCACCCAGGCCACGAACATGGCCGATGTCGGCGACACCGCCGTGCAGCGCATGGTCGGCTCGATCGAAAAGATCAGCGGCAGCTCGAACAAGATTTCCGAGATCACCGGCGTCATCGAGAGCATCGCGTTCCAGACCAATATCCTCGCGCTGAACGCCGCGGTGGAAGCGGCACGGGCCGGCGAACAGGGACGCGGGTTCGCGGTGGTGGCCAGCGAGGTACGCAGCCTCGCGCAGCGCTCGGCGGCGGCCGCCAAGGAGATCAAGGCGCTGATCGAAGCCTCGGTCACGACGATCGAGGACGGCGCCCGGCAGGCGAACGACGTCGGCACGACGGTGGGCGAGGTCAGGCAGGCGATCAAGCGCGTCTCCGATCTGATCGGCGAGATCGCGGCGGCCTCCGACGAGCAGAGCCGCGGCATCGAGCAGGTCAACCAGGCAGTCAACCAGATCGAGGACATCACGCGTCGCAACGCGGATCTGTTCGAGCAGGCCACCGGCTCGGCCCAGTCGCTCGAAAGGCAGGCGGTCCGGCTCACGACTGCCGTGTCGGCCTTCAAGCTGATGGCTTGAGCATGGGGCACGATCGGGCGGAGCCTGCGGGGGGCATTGCGTGGTTGATCCGAATCCGCGCGCAATGAGGCCAGCCGGCAGCGGCTATGCGGATTTCGGGCCGACGCCGGCTTGCGAGACGTTCAGACAACGCCACGGCATTCGGCTGGCCGGGGAATCTCCCGGCCGCGCCGAGGACGGATGCCGATGTGCGGGTGCCGCCATGGCCACGCCTGCCGAGGATTGATCAGCCGCGAGCGCTTCGCTCATGCCTGGCTCAGCGTCCGAGGCTGTGCTGGAAGGGATGGCGCGCCAGGCGACGTTGCGATGTCAGCGAAGGCGAAGGGAAATGGGCCGGCGCGTTTTCAGCTGTCCGAGCCCTGGGGCTGACGGATCGCGGACTTCTTCGGCGTATCCGCGGCGGGCTGCGTCACCGCCAATCCGCTGCCCGTGGCGTGGGCCACCAGGCCGGTTCCTTGCAGCAGCTTGGTCAAGGCAGGCAGAGGGCGGTAGCGGCCATGGAGCGCATGCGCGTGCTTGCCCGCAAGCAGCTCGGGGCTGACCTGGATGAAACAGCCGCTTCGATGCGCGAGATCTTGCAGGGCCTGATCGAGCCTTTGCGGCTGATAATCGTAGTGCACCGGCCCGGGCTGGCAGGCAGCCTCCACGGTGACCGGCAGCGCAGCGCAGATAGACAAGACAGCCAGAATCCGAAACATGACGACCTCTCGAGAAGAGCCTGTGGCGATTATGCCGCAGTGTCAGCCAGTCCGAAAACCATCGCGTGCCTCGTTCACACCGGGCAGGAGGCGGACTCCCGCGATGGCTACGTCACACATTCGCCATAGTGCTGACAGTCCGGCCACAATTCGATACGCCATTTCGTTACGATTTGGTTACGGGGGCCCGCTTTGAACCTCGTGCCTTACACCTCCTGGTGCTCGCCGATGAATCTTCTCTGTCGATTCATCGGCGCTTTTTTTTGTGCAGACGAAAACAAAAGAAGCCGCATCGCGGCGGCCCCGGGTAGAAACGGTTCAAGCGTGGCGTGATTCCACCTGCCTTGGCCGGAGAATCCGCACGCGCGCACACGACAGCGATGTTCAGCAACGCGCCGCCACCATCCTAGCTTCACTTCGGATGGCGGCGGCGTTATGCGCCCGCGTAACGCACTGCTCGGCAATCCAGCCGGTTCGGGCGTTACGACGATGCAGGAATCGGCACTCCCCGCCCTGACGGCGGCCGCTGCGGATCTGCGCTCGCGTCACTTTGGTCACTCTGGGCACTCTGGTCAGGCGTTTGTACCGCTGACCGCGTGCAAGCCAAGGCAGCCACGCCACTGATCGTGCCGGTGGTTGGTGCATCGAATGTGTACGACAGGAGCCAGTAAGGCGCATTCTCGTCCTTGCCGACCATGCGCGTCACGATCGTGTAGCCACCAGAGCGGCTTGTCATATAACCCTGAGCGCCGATACTAGTGGTATGAATCTCGAACGACCGCTTGGCGTCCTGACCGATCGAATAGCCGAGATTGAGATCGATATCCGTATTCAATATCGAATCACCCTTCGCTTGAGCCACTCGAGCGCTGGCCGTTGCCGTCTCGAGTTTGCCAGGGGCCGTGTTGCCGTTGAGAGCGACAGGACTCGTCGCGGCCTCGAGATGGCAGTTTAATGGCCTGTCAGCCGTCAGTTCGATATTCAGCGGTGTTCCTACTGCCCACATCCGCCCCTGGTTCTTGTTGTAAACCGCTCCCGACGTATCGGTGCCGTCAGTCCAGCGGCCAATCGCATATTGGCCGTTGCCAGCCAGATCGGTCACCACCCCCCGCGTCAACTCGAATCCCTTGTCCGACTTGAAGCCGGTGTATGCACCCGGCGCTGCCTCGCTCAGGGCAGAAGCTGCCAGCTTTGCCATCGACAGCCCGGTTTGCGAGACTTCCCCGTACTTGTTGTCGGGCATCGGCGGCGCCATCACGGCAACTTCATTGTTTTGATCGGCAGCCACCGTTTTCGACGTACCGTCCACCGTGATTCCTGCTGGCGACTGCCCACCACTATTGCTGCCGGCAGTAGCGGCCGGTGCATCGTCGCCGCCACATGCGGCCAGCCCGAGCACCACGAATGCCGACATCGCCGCCGCCGCTCCGGTACGCCAAACCCGTCCCTCTTCTTTGCGCTGCATGATTCCGCCTCTTCTCATGAATGGTTCGACATCCCGTCATCAAAACGGCGAACCGATACCGGGCTGCGATACAAACGCATAGCGCCCAGGAATATCGATTCATGCGACAGGATGGATTGATTGGCGACGCCAGTACTCAACCGATGCAAAATATCGCAACGGCCTCCGCAGCCAGCAGTCACCTGAAACCAATTTTAAAGACAATTATTTTATAGATTGGAAAATATAAAATAAACAAGTAATCAAATCAAACATCAATCACTATCCAATATATCCGATAGCTATTTTTAAATTTTTATTATCCGGATTCCTTTGACGTCGTTCTCATGGGCGGCTTCGCATCCGATCGTCCGCCCCTGGACATGGCAAGCGGCTGCTCCGGCACAAGCGAATGAAACGGTATCCGGATAGCTGTCCGAACGGCCGAGTCACCGTTCGCACCGGCTGCCAATGAGAGTGTCATGCGATTTGGCATAGCCTGAACGGCAAATTTTTATCTTTACTCGAAACCCAACCCGGCCATTTCCAGCGGCTTTTTCAAGATGGTCGATCTGCGTCGATCCACTTCTTCCGCGCGGCCATCCCCCGCATCGGTCCAGCCGTCTTCTCGCCGATCCGCGCCTGGAAGATCAGGCCCGGATCCGGCGGCCCGTCGGCGGGAAACGCCGACTATTCGAGGTCGATCGAGCCGAGCATCGGGGGCTCGATGCATTTCACGACGTCGCTTTCGCCGTGGTTCAGCACGTCGTTGTCGCGTCTCGGCGCGGCGAACTCCGCGCTCGCGCCACCTAGTTCGTCCGCCAGCACGGCCGCGCCGGTGGCGAATCCAGCGCGCGCGGGGGCGGCACGACGCGCCTCACCACGAAGCGCGCCACGGTATTCCAATCGCGCCGCTTGGCGCGCGCCGCTCGACGGTCCCGGTGCCGGCCTAGCCGTTGAGATGCGTCATCGTAAAACCGGGAGACATCGTATTGACCAGGATGCCGCCCGGCCCCAGCTCGATCGCCGCCGTCTAAGCGTTGAGCGCCGTCTTCGAGGCCGGATAACCCGGGCCGAAAATGCGCGATACGGAAAGGCCGGATCGAGGTTGGTGGCGAGCGAGCAGACGAGTGCCACGCCCTCCGACCGGCCAGGGCCGGCCGCATGTCGTCCGTATCGCCCCTCACAGGCGCAGCATGTTGCGCGGCGCGCCGCCATGCCGATGAAGCGACGGAGGAAACCCGGGCCACCGGGTTCGTCATCGGCGTGTTCCCGTGGCGATCCATCCCGATTACCGGGAACGGCTCGTGCTGAAGCACGGCCCGTTCGACCGCGCGCGTCGCGCCGTCCATTTCGGCGGCGTTCCACGGTGCCTCCGACTACCCATGCGCATGTCCGGCCGCGAGCAGCGCCACGTTGCACTCGCTCAGCGGCACGGTCGCGCCGGGAGCGCGGCAGATCGCCAAGGTCGCTCGGCGGCGCTGTCGAGGCCCAAGTCGTCGCGCTCATCGGTGTTCCAGGAGGCGAGAGCCAGGATCACGCACCCCGCCAGCGGAAGCGGCCACACGGCCCGCTCGCGGCGTCGTGGCCGTTCCCGAACCGCCACCGGCGCGCTGCCCGACGCATATCGGTCAGGTCCCGAAGTGCGCGCGCCGGGCCAGCCGGCGCGCGCCGACGGCTGCGTTCCCGCGTTATGCCAGCGTTCTGCCCGCGGTCCGCTGCGGCGCTAGCATGGGAAAGACTCTCGATCCGGCACCGTGCCGACTGCCGCGGCGCGGCCGCGCCCCTTCGACTTTTTCACCCGCTTCGATCCTCTCGTCCCCGCCCATGCCCAGGAAAAAAGCCAGCGTCTGGTTCAGCGGCCTTGATCTACTTGCCAGACTCGCGACAGTCCGGCCGAAACCGCCGCGCATGGCGCGCAAGCCGAAGCCCAAGCCGAAACGCGCCAAGCCGCGCCATCCGGCGCGCGCCGCCCCACTGGGCCCGCGCCACGCGCCGCCGGCGCGCGCGCCGGGCCGCTGGACCCGTTCGTTCCACTCCGCGCCGCCGCTGGCCGGACAGTTCGTCAACCATCTCGCCTACGCGCTGTATCTGCCGGCGTCGGCAACGTCGGCGGCCGGCCTGCCGCTCCTGGTGATGCTGCACGGCTGCCGGCAGACCGTGGAATCGTTCGCGGCCGGCACGCGCATCTGCCGGCTCGCCGAGCGCGCCGGCTTCGCGGTGCTGCTGCCCGAGCAGGCGAAGACGGCGCACGCCCACCGCTGCTGGCATTGGCACCAGCCGCCCGCGCATTCCGAGGCGCCCGCCATCGCGTCGCTCGTCGCGGCGATGGTCCGCGAACACGGCTTCGACCACGAACGCATCCATCTGGCCGGCATGTCGGCGGGCGCCGGCCTCGCCGCAGTGCTCGCCGTGCATCACCCGGCACTGTTCGCCGCGGTGGGCCTGCACTCGGGCCCGGTGTTCGGCGCCGCGAATTCGGCGCTGAGCGCCATGCGCGTGATGCGCGACGGTAGCCGCGAGGAACCGCTGCGCCTGATCGACACAGCCGTCGAGGTGGCCGACCATCCCGGCATGCCGGCGCTCGTGATTCACGGCGAACTCGACGCGGTGGTCGCCAACCGCAACGCCACGCAGCTCGGCACCGAATTCGCGCGGCTCAATCGCCTGCTGGACGCGCAAGGCGGGCTGCGCGCCGGCGAGCGCCGCACCGGGCGGCGCGACGACGTCGAATACCACGACTACCTGAAAGCGGGCCGGCTGGTGGTGCGGGTGGCCATCGTGCGCGGCCTCGGCCACGCCTGGAGCGGCGGCGATCCGCGCGAGCCGTTCCACGCCGATTGCGGCCCCGACGCGAGCCGCATGATGTGGAATTTTTTTCGGCGTCAGCGGCGCACCACGGCCGGCGCGGCCGCGCCGGCATGACCCCGCGGCCCGTGCCGGTGCGTCAATCGCGCATGGTGCTGCGCTGCCGCCTGGCGGCTTTGACACCCGTCATCCAACTCGAACAATTACGATTGATGGTGAGGCGCTAGCTGTCTAATAGTGAAAAATTTCCTGGAATCCCGGCCTGCCGCCAGGCAGCCCGCGGCCCGCGCGGCGCAGCCGATGGCTACGCCGATGCGCGGTGCCGCTTTCATTTTGGTATGCAAATCAATGACATCGCTAAAACCTGCCCGTGTTGAAGACAAGCGCGTCGTCAACGGCGCCGGCGACATCAACCAGCTCGCGCCGTTCCGCTACGCCTGGGCATGGGAGTGCTTTCTCTCGGCCAACAAGAACCACTGGACGCCGCTCGAAATCTCGATGAGCGACGACGTGCACGACTTCCACCACCGCCTGAGCCCGGCGGAAAAGCATGTGTTCGAGAACGTGCTCGCCTACCTGACCACCTCCGACATCCTCGCCATGCGCAACATCGGGCTGGCCGTGATGGAGAAGATGACGGCGCCGGAGCTGCAGATCTACCAGGCCCGGCAGGTCTATGAGGAAGCGCTGCACACCTGGACCTACCAGCACTGCATCGAAAGCCTCGGCCTCGACCAGCAGGAAATCTACAACCGCTACCGCGTCGTGCCGCAGATCCACGCGAAGATCGCGCTGTCGAACCGGCGCCTGAACCGGATGCTGGAGCCGGGCCTGGACCTGCACGACCGCGACACGCTGCACGAGTTCGCGCTCGCCTACCTGTTCTTCGCGGCCGTGTTCGAGGGCACCTGGTTCTACAACGGCTTCTCGCCCGTGTTCGCGCTGCAGCGCCGCGGCCTGATGAAGGCCACCGCCCAGCAGTTCCAGTACATCATGCGCGACGAGGTGCTGCATTGCGGCTTCGGCATTCGCGTGATCCGGCAATTGCTCGAGGAGGAACACCTGCGTCTCGACCCGCACGCCGTGCAGCAGATCTGGGAGGAAGCCGAGGCGGCCGAGCGTGCCTATGCGCAGTACATCCTGCGCGATCCGATCCTCGGCTATTCGGCGGAACTGCACTGCGAGCAGTTCCGCTTCATCGCGAATCGCCGCGCCACCCAGTTGTCGATGCCGGCGCCGTTCCCCGGCGCGACCAATGCACTGCCCTGGCTCGACGAGCAGGCCAACCTGCGCAAGGAGAAAAACTTCTTCGAAACGCGCGTGACCGACTACCAATCGGGCGGCGCGCTGGACTGGCGCTGACGGGGGCGCGCTCCCCGCACGGCCGCATGCCGGCTTCGGCGCCGGCCGCGCTCCAGGCGGGCATCGCTCACGCTGCGATACCCGCCTACCTATAATCAGGAGCAGCGTCCGCCTTCGCGCGCTGTCATCCGTGCCGCCCAACGATCCGACCGCAGGGAGAGCCCATTGAACATCGACCGGAAACGCCGCGCCTCGGTGCTGCCCGCGCTATGGCTGCTGCTCGGGGGCGGCGCGAACGCGTTTGCACAGGGCGCCGGGACGTCGGCCGAGCAGGTGTTCGCGGCCGTGTCGCCGAAGGTCTGGACGGTCAAGGCCGCGCAGCCGCAAGGCAGCTAGTTCATGATCGGCAGCGCGGTGCTGATCGCGCCGGGCCGCTTCATCACCGCCTGCCACGTGGTGGAGAAGTCGGTCGGCGTCACGCTGAGCAACGGCAACGCCACGCTGAAGGTGGACGAGGTGCTGCGCGACCCCGACGATCGCCGCGACCTGTGCCTGCTGCGCGTGGCGGGCCGGCTCGACGCGGCGCCGGTGCAGATCGCGCCGATCAGCACGCTGAAGGTGGGGCAGCGCGTGTACGTGATCGCGAGTCCGCGCGGGCTCGAACTGTCGCTGACCGACGGGCTGATCTCGTCGCTGCGCCGGGAACCCGAGAGCCAGGTGCCGATCATCCAGTCGTCCACGCCCGTCACGAGCGGCTCCAGCGGCGGCGGCCTGTTCGACGAGCACGGGCGGCTGGTGGGCGTGGTGCGCTCGGTGGCGACCGCCACCGAGAATTTCGCGTTTTCCTATCCGGCCGAATGGGTCGCCCAGCTGCCCGAGCGCTATGCACGCGAGATTGCCGCGTGGCAGAACGAGATGAAGGCCTCGGGCGTGCGTTTCTCCGGCGACGGCAACGTGGTGGGCAGCGGCTTCGCCGCGCTCGCCGACCTCAACGCGCTACCGGTGCCGGCCGCGCAAAGGGAGCCGGTCGCGCTGGCCTACCGGCAGTTCCTGCTGCTCGCCGCGCCGCGCGCGTTCGTGTTTACGAGCGACGGCAAATTCGGCACGTTTTCGAACGCGGCCGAATTCTCGAAGTTTCGGGCGCAATGCCGGCAGGCCGGCGTGACGTTCAAGCTCTACGCGGTGGACAACGCCGTGGTGTGGCAGGCCGCGGCTGCGGCCGCGAGGTGAACGGCAACGCGCGGCCAGCCGCTCGCGGCCTGCTCGCCCGCGAGGGCCAGCGCGAGCACGCGGGCGATCTCCGGGGCCGCGTCGCATGCGCCAGCCCGAGCCGCCGCCGCGGCCATTGCTTCGTGAAACAGCGGAGAAGCCCGACTCCGGCAGGCGATTATCGCCATTCCCGTACATATCCGATCGTTAATTTCATAACAAAAAGCATGGACCGGGCCGACGCCTTGACCGCCCGCGCCGCGCTAACGTATCGTCGTGCGACGTTAAGGAAATGCATCCCGATCCATGCACGCCCGCGTTGACCGCTTCCGCGCCACGCCGATCGGAACGCCACTCGAAGCCGTGATCGACCTTCCCGAGCGCTACCCGGAACACGCGGTGCCGTCGCGCGTCGGCATGGCCGCGATCGCGGCGGTGGCCGGCGAGATCGCCGGGGGCCGTCCCGAGACCCGAACCGATGCGGCCGCCCGGCCGCGCCGCGCCGCGCTGGTGGCCGACGCCGCGCGCGTGCCGGCGCGCGGGCATGGCGGCGGCCGGCGGCTTGGCCGGGGCGCCGTGTTCGGCGCGCGCCAGGCGCCGCCGTTGCCGAGCGTGAGCGACGTGCGGGGTGCCAAGCGAGCGCGGCCCGCGCTCGCCGAACCGGCCGCCGAAACCGGCGCCGGGCTCGCCGCGTCCCTGCCTCTCCATTCACCCGCGAGACGATCCGCATGAGTCACCGGCCCCCCGTCATCCTCATCCAGGGCTTCATCGGCAGCCTCGATGCGATCGCCTCCGGCCACCCCGACCTCCTCCGGGCCGCGCCGGACCTGCTCGGCTACGGCGCCTATCGGCATGTCCCGTTCGAGGCCATCTCGCTGCCCGAGCAGGTCGAGCACATTCGCGCCTTCATCGCCGCGCGCACCGATGCGCCCACCGTGGACCTGGTCGGCCATTCGACCGGCGGCGCGATCGCGATGCTGTTCGCGCATGCCTACCCCGACCGCGTGCGCCGGATCGTCAATGTCGAAGGCAACTTCACGCTCGACGACGCGTTCTGGTCGGCGCCGATGGCGCACCTGACGCCGGCCGAGGCGGACGCGCGGCTCGCGTCGC
Source organism: Burkholderia glumae LMG 2196 = ATCC 33617 (assembly GCF_000960995.1). Taxonomy (NCBI): domain Bacteria; kingdom Pseudomonadati; phylum Pseudomonadota; class Betaproteobacteria; order Burkholderiales; family Burkholderiaceae; genus Burkholderia; species Burkholderia glumae. Next base: position 2,559,753 of record NZ_CP009434.1, read on the forward strand.
TGCGCGCCCAACCGGCTGCCTGGCTGCGCTGCGTGGTCCGCGACGTGACGCCGGCGATGGCCGACACGGCCGCGCGCTGGCTCGACCGTCAGCCGGCCTCGACGCTGCGCGCGATGGGGCAGTCGGTGATCGCGGTGACCGGCAACGCCGGCTATGCCGGCAAGCTCAGGCAGGTGTTCCAGCGCCATCCGGTGTACCTGCTATCGGGCGAGCGCTCGCACGACAACTGGCACCTGCCGGGCTGGGCCGTCGAGCTGTGCGCGGGCCGCGAAGTGCTCGCGGACTGCGGGCACCTGATGATGCTCGAGGCTCCCGCCGCCTTCTCGGCCGCGATCGAGGGCTTCCTGAGCCGGCCCGAGGCCTGAGGCGCCGCGGCCGGGCGCGCCCGCAAGCCGAACGGGTCGGGAGGCCCCCCGTCGAATCGGGTGGGCGGAGCGGAAATCACCGCGCCGCTTGCCGATCGCGCGGCGGCCGGGCTGGCCGGTGACGGGGCCGGCGCGCCGCCCGCCTTCAGGCTCGGATACGTTTGCCGCAGGCCCGGCGGTTCGACGAACGGGTTTCGGGTCATCGACGAGCCGCCGGCGGTCTTCACGCGTGCGACCGGCGGGTCCGCTCAGCACGCGGGCTGCAGTGCGCCGATTGCGACCGGCACCAACGCGCCCCCCGCCTGCCCGCCGAACGTCGCGCGGCCCTGCGGCCCGACGCGAAACACCGCCACCGCGTCGCTCAGGCGCTGCGTCTGATCCACCAGCGAGGCGGCCGCCGCTGCGGCCTGCTCGACGAGCGCCGCGTTCTGCTGCGTGACCTCGTCCATCTGCGCGATCGCGATGTTGATCTGGTCGATGCCGTTGCTCTGCTCGCTCGAGGCCACGGCGATCTCGTTCATGATCCCGCTCACGCGGCCGATCGCGGTGACGATCTGGTTCATGGTCGAGCCCGAGCGCTCGACGAGTTCGGCACCCGTCTCCACGCGCTGCGTCGATTCCATGATCACCCCCTTGATCTCCTTGGCCGCCGTCGCGCTGCGCTGGGCCAGCGAACGCACCTCGCTGGCCACCACCGCGAAGCCGCGCCCCTGTTCGCCCGCACGCGCCGCCTCCACCGCCGCGTTCAGCGCGAGGATGTTGGTCTGGAACGCGATGCCCTCGATCACGCCGACGATGTCGCCGATGCGGCGTGCGTTGTTGACGATGTCCTGCATGGTGCCGCCCACGTCGCGCGAGAGCCGGCCGCCTTCGTCCGCGAGGTTCGCGGCGCCGTTGGCGAGCGAGCTGGCCTGGCGCAGGTTGTCGGCGGTCTGCTTGACCGTGGAGGTCAGTTGCTCGATGCTCGCCGCGGTTTCTTCGAGCGAGGCCGCCTGCCCCTCGGTGCGTTGCGACAGGTTGGTGTTGCCGCTGGCGATCTCGCTCACGCCGAGCTTGATCGATTCGGTACTGGCCCGCACCACGCCCACCGTCGCGATCAGCGACTCCTGCATCGTCAGCAGCGCCTCGCTGAGCTTGCCCATCTCGTTGCGGCGGCCCACCTCGACCTTGCCGGTGAGGTCGCCCTTGGCGATGCGGCCGAAACTGTCGACGGCGGCATTCACCGGCTTCACGATCGCGTCGACGAGCCAGGCCCGCGCGAACCACGCCAGCACCAGCGACAGCGCCAGGCCCACCGCCACCGCCGCGATGACCATCGAGAACCGGTGCTGCGCCGCCTCGTAGCGCGTCCGGCCAAGGCCCACCTGGCGGTCCTCCAGCGCCAGCATCGCCTTTTCATAGGCCGAATAGAGCGGCGAGAGCCGGTGGCCCTGCAGTTCGCCGAAGCCGGCCTTGTCGCCCGCCTTGAGCGCGGCCATCGCGGGCTCGATCCCCTGGTGGAGAAAGTCGTCGCGCTTGTTCCGCATGTCGTCGATCAGCTCGCGCGCGGCGGGATCGTCGCCGACCTGCGCGAGATACGCCGCAAAGCGCTCGTTCGACAGCTTGAGGTACTGATCGGCGCGCTTGACCGCGGCCTGCGCGCCGTCGGTGTCGCCGATGTTCGTCAGCGAATCGTAGGTGGCCAGCGTCAGGCGCAGGCGCAGCAGCTGGCTCGAGCTGCCTTCGAGGTTCGCCACGGCCGGCGTGTCGACCGTGTACATCTGCTCGAGCTCGTGGTTTACCGAGTTCAGGGACAGCACGCCGAGCAAGGCACCGGCGATCAGCGCGCCGCTGAACAGGCCGATGATCGCGTTCACACAATGACGAATCGAGAGATTTTTTAACATGTGTTTTGATCGGTGATTCGAGCGAAACCCAAGTGCCTGTCCCGCGCGATTCTCATGATTTGGACGTAATGTTTTGACATACGCGCCGCCGTCTCCAAGTTCCGGCGCACGGCATTGATTACGACCGAAAAAAATCAGACTTTATTCAATTTCGCCGCAAATCCTGATAAAAAAACGAATGCCCTGCGCGAGCCGCAGCCAGAGCCGGTTCGTGCAGGGCAGGCGCCGCACGGCAAGGGCCGGCGACGCGCCGGAATCGGCCAACACCCGGGCGGGCGAAATTCACCATTTCAAAATGAATCGATGGTGCGCGGCGCCGATTACGCCAAGTTTTAGTTACCAATCTGAATCAATGGCAATACATCGACATGCGAATATTCGTCCAGCATTTCAAAGAACGCCGCAATCACACAATGCGCCCGGCACGCAGGCAGCGCGCGAACATCTGCCGCAGTGAGAGAAAAACTTGCGGCTGCGAAGCGAACCATCGCGCAGCCGGCGCCCCGCGCCACTGGGGTGCATCAGGCGATGAACAAGAAAAACTGGCTCACACGTTAGAAAATGCCTCTACCTCGTTGCTGCATTGCATCGATATCATTCGGCTGGAGATGAATCTCGCCGCTTCCAGGTGCGACCGGCCGGTTCGCCACACGAGCCGCGCACCGGCGATGCGGCGGTGGCGGGCGGGATGGCGAGGCAGACACTCGCCGTGTGACTTCGTCGCAAAATCGAGCAAGGGTATCCCGATGAATAATGCCTTGAGTAATGTATCGCGCGGCCGGTTCGAAGCCGCGATGGCGCGGTGGTTGCGACAGCAGGACGCCGCACCGTCGTTCACGCGCGACCGCGCCGGCTGCGGCCTGCAACAGGCGGCCCGCGCCGCCCGGCACGGCGGGATCCGGGCTCATGCCGCCATCGCGGCCACGCTGCTGGTCGAGACGAAACCGGTACGCGCGCGCGCCCCTCTATTCCGGCGACAGACGGAACGGCCCGCGGCACCGGACATCCGTCCGGCCGCCGCGCGCCGCGCATCATGACGGCGCCGGCCTCGCGGCCGGGCTCGCCGAGCAGCGCGACGGCCCGCCGCTCGGCCTGGCGCTCGCCGCAGGAGCCACCCGCCGCCGCCAACGGCCGCGCCAGCGTCGCGGTACTGGCCGTGATCGACGATCCGCGGCTCGTCGGCAGCGACGAGGCGCCGTTCGTCGACGTCGCGACCTACTGGCCCGCCACCGGCTGCTGGACGGTGACGCTGCAGTGCCGCGCCTCCGACACCGCCACCGATTCGCCGGTGCGCGTGGCTCTCTGGCAGCCCCTGCCGGTGGTGCCGTCCGCCTTGCTCGGCGCGCCCGGCCGCAAGCGCTTTGCCGCGGCGAAGCGCTCCTCGGCCTAGATCCGGACCGCGGCCACGGCCGACCACCGGCCCGGGTTCCGTGCCATGCGCCGGGGCGCCGGACGCGCCCCGGGTCGAGCCCGCCGCGCGCGGACGGCACGGCGCCCCCGCCGGGCGACAGCACGAGAGCCACGCGCCGCGCGTCGCGTCACGACGCGGCCGCCGCCGTGGCTCGGCGACAATGGCTCGGCGACAATGGCGAAGCGGCAACGGCGAAGCGACAAACGGCTAAAATACCGGCGCCTCATCCGCCCGCGCGGCCTCTCCCGCCCGCGCCTCCGCCACCCCGCCCGTTCCCAATCCTGAGCATGTCATCAACGCCGGACGCCACCCCGACCTCGGTTCCGCTGGGCCGCTTCGAGATCGATCTGGTCGGCCGCGAGCTGCGGGAGAACGGCAGCGCGGTACGGCTGGGCGCGCGCGCGTTCGCGATCCTGGAAATGCTGGCCGCGGCCGATGGCCGGCTGGTCACGAAGGACGCGCTGCTGGACGCGATCTGGCCCGACACGTTCGTGGAGGAAAACACGCTGCAGGTGCATCTGTCGGCGCTGCGCCGCGCGCTCGGCGACCAACGCGACTGCATCATGACGGTGCCGGGACGCGGCTACCGGCTGGTTCGGCGCGCCGCCGCCGAGCCGCCGCGCGGCGCGCAGCCTGCCGCGCGCCTGCCTCGGCACCCGGACGTGATCGGCCGCACCCACGCCGTCGCGGCCGTGCGCGAAGCGCTTGGCCAGACGCGCGTGCTCACGCTGACGGGCGCCGGCGGCATCGGCAAGACCACCTTGTCGATGGCCGTGGCGAGCGCGATCGAGGCCGGTGTGCCCGGCAGCGTGCATCTGATCGAGCTGGCCTCGATGCAGGGCGCGGCCGAGATCGTCGCGGCCGTCGAGGCCGGCGTCGGCCTGCGGCTGCCGCACCCCGCCTCCGCAGGCGGCCCGCTGCCGGCGCCGGCCGGCACGCCGCGGCTGCTGCTGCTCGACAACGCCGAGCACATGATCGTCGAGGTCGCGCGCGTCGTGGAATGCCTGCTCGCCGCCGTGCCGGCACTGCGCATCCTGGTGACGAGCCGCGAGCCGCTGCGCATCGCCGCCGAGGCGGTGTTCGCCGTCGAGCCGCTCGACGTGCCGCAGCGCGACGCCGACGAGGCGGCCATCCTGCAGCGCTCCGCCGTGCAGCTGTTCCTCGCGCGCGTGCAGGCGATGCGCGGCGGCCTCCATGAAAAGCGCGGCAGCGCGGCCGAACTGCGGCTGATCGGCGAGATCTGCCGCCGCCTCGACGGCATTCCGCTCGCGATCGAGCTGGCCGCCGCGCGCGTCGTCAGCTTCGGCGTCGACGGCGTCCACCAGCGGCTGTCCGACCGGCTCTCGCTGCTGTCGGGCGGTTTTCGCACCGCGCTGCCGCGCCACCAGACGCTGCGCGCCGCGTTCGACTGGAGCTTCGCGCTGCTCGATGGCGAGAGCCGCGCGCTGTTGCGGCGGCTCGCGCCGTTCGGCGGCACGTTCTCGCTGGAAGCGATGTGCGCCGTGGCCTGCGACCGCGAGCTGACGGTGCGCGCCGTGGTGGACGGGATCGGCGAACTGGTGGCGAAGTCGCTCGTCGGCGTGGAGTTCGACGGCCCGGTGGCACGCTACCGCCTGTCCGAGTCCACGCGCGCCTACGCGCTCGAACAACTGCACGCGGCCGGCGAGGCGCAGGCGCTCGCCGCACGCCACGCGCGCTACCTCGCCTCGCTGTTCCGCGGCGACGCGGCCGCCTCCGGCTTCTCCGGCGTGGACGACGCCCCCGGCATGCGGCAGGCGCTGGCCGATGCGCGCGGCGCCGTCGATTGGGCCTTCTCGCCCGACGGCGACACGCAGCTCGGCGTCGAGCTGTCCGCCACGCTGGTGGTCTCGCTGCTGGAGAACGCGCAGATCGAGGAATGCGGCCGGCGCGCCGCACAGGCGCTGGCCGCGCTCGAGGCGCTGCCCGCCGGATCGATCGCGCCGATCGACGTGCTGCGCCTCAAGCTCGCGCTCGCCGCGGTGCTGCCGAACCTGACCGGCCCGATCCAGCGCGCCGAGGACCTGTGGCTCGAGGTTCATGCGCACGCGGAGCGCAGCGGCAACGACGCGTTGCTCGCGCGCGCGTTCTGGGGGCTCTGGAACGTCACGCTCTCGGCCGGCAAGGTCCACGAGGCGCTGCATTACTCGCGCCGCTTCGAGCGCTTCGCGAGAGAGACGGGCTGCGTCGCGCACCAGGTGCTGGCGACCCAGCTCACGGCGGTGGCCGAGCATTGCCGAGGCGACCACGAGATCGCGCGCGGCAAGCTCGAGCAGGGGCTGCGCCACATGGCGGCCCATCCCGAGCATGCCGAGTCGGTCCGGCACTTCGCCGTGGACCCGCGCGCCATCGCCTATTCGGGGCTCGCGCGCATCCACTGGCTGCGCGGCGATACCGACGAGGCCGCGAAGCTGACCAGCCTGGCGCTCGGCCTGATCCCGGCCGAGACCATGGAGCCGTGGTTCACGCACGTGCTCGGCGTCGTGGCGGTGCCGCTGGCGCTGATCTCCGGCGATCGCGCGCGCGCCGCGCACTACCTCTCGATCATGAAATCGCAGACCACGCTGCACCGGCTCACGCTGTGGCGCGAGTTCGGCGACTGCCTCGCCTGCATCCTCGCGATTCGCGAAGGCCGGCCCGACGCCGGCCTGCCCCAGCTCGAAAGCGCGCTCGACTCGCTGCAGGCGCGCGGCTTTCACCGCCTGACCATGCCGCTCGTGGTCGAATGCGCGCTGGCGCTCGTCGCCGCCGGCCGCATCGGCGATGCGCTCGCCCGGCTGCACGCGGCCCAGGCATCGTGCGAGAAGCACGGCGCGCTGTACTTCATGCCCGAACTGCTGCGCGCGCTCGGGCTGGCGGCCCAGGCGCAGGCCGCCGCGCTCGCGGCCGGCAGCCCGGAACAGCGGCGCGGCACCGCGCGCGCCCTGGCGTACTTCTCGGACGCGATCGCCATGGCGCGCTCGCAAGGAGCCCGCATGTGGGAACTGCGGGCCGCGCTCTGCCTCGCGCGCCTGCCCCAGTCACCCGAGGCGATGGCCGACGCGCGCGCCGCGCTGCATGCGCTCGCCCCGCATTTCGATCGCCGCAGCAGCGTGCCGGAGATTCGCGAGCTGCTTGCGGCGCTGCCCGCAGGAGCGTGAGCGCGCCCCGGACTCCGCCGCGCTCCGGCGCCGCCCGTGCGGAATCAATCGCGGCGCGTGTGCCAGTCCGGCAGCGGCGTCGCGCCGGGCATCCGCGCGCGCTTGCTGCGCCGCCCGAGCGCGGGGGAACGACGCGGCTGATCGCACCAGGTTCCGGCCGCGCGGCGCACGGCGGCATCGAACGAGGCATCCTCGACGGTGTGGTGCCCGTCGATCGTCAGTTGCCAGCCGTTGCGCGTGCGCGTGCAGGCGACGCGGTCCTCTTCCATCAGGTCGGCGTACCAGCGCCAGACGCGCGCGTCGTCCAGGTTCGCGCGCACCGCCGCGGCGAGTCGGACGAGTTCAAGCTGCTGTTGCGTGCCCTGCTGTTGCGTACCCATGTGGCTCCCCGTCGATGCCTGCGTTCACCAGCCGAATTTCGCCTCGACGCCGAGGTAGTCGCCGTTGCGCGCGCCGAGCGCGCGCAACGAATCGCCGACCTCGAAATGGACCGCCTCGAAGGCGAGCGCGAGATGGTCGTCCACGATCCAGTCGGCGCGCAGCTGCCCGTACATGCCGCTCCAGCGGCTGCCGCTGCCGGCCGTGCCCGGCACCGCCGCCATGCCCTGCCCGTACACCGCGTCGGCCGTCGTCGCGCGCCACTGCAGCCCCAGCGCCGTCGTCAGCGTGAGCTGGGGAGTGACGTGGAAGGTCACCGACGGCTTCAGGTGGATCAGGTTGCTGTAGCCCGCGTAGCCGGCCAGCGTGAAGTAGTAGCCGTTCGGAAACAGCGGATTGAAGGTGCCGACATGCCCGTCACCGGGGTGGCGGTCGCCCGAGGCGCCGTCCAGCTGCAGGCCCAGGCGCGGCGCGCCCGGCAGCGCGGCCAGGGTGTAGCCGGCCAGCGCGCCGAAGGCCCAGGCGCCCACCGTGGCGCGACCGACGTGGCCGGTCTGCGCCATCGCCTCCACGTCCCAGTCGAACGGCGCCTGCCTGCCGGCGTAGCGCGCGTCGAACACGTCGCGCAGCTCGGTGCCGCTCGCGTCGGCGAAGCGTGCGCCGTCGCGCGCGTAGCGCGACCAGTAGGCCGACAGGTCGCCGGGGCCGACGCCGCTGCGCTCCACGCGCACGCCGCTGAATGTCAGGTGACGGTTCGAGGTGTCGTCGAAAGCGTCCAGGTCGCGATACTGCACCGGCCGCGTGACATAGCCGATGAAGCGCCATCGGCCGATTTCATAGTCGGCCCAGATCGCGTCGAAGGCCTGACGCACGTTCGGGCCGTCGCGCACCGAGACGAAGCGCTGCAGGTCGAAGGCCATCTCCTGCCGGCCGATGCGCGCCTTGAAGGTGCCGGGGCCGAGCCGGTGCACATAGGCGACGAACGCCTGCTCGAGATCGAGCGGATTGCGGTCGACGGGCGACACGGCGTCCTTGCCGAACGCGCGCGCGTCCTCCACCTGCGCGAACGCCTGCAGGTGCTCGCCGAAACGCGCGTCGAGATGCAGCTCGGCGCGCTGGATCAGGTAGCTGTCGGGCCGCGCGGCGCCGAGCCCGAACAAGGGCGTGTGGTTCAGCTCGAAGCGCTCGCGCAGGTTCGCGCCGAGCGACAGATACCAGCTCGGGTCGCTGCCCAGCGGCAGGTACTTGAGGCCGTCCAGCGGCCGGCGCGGCAGGCACGGATCGGCCAGCGCCCCCCAGTGCTCCTGCCAGCGGTTGAACGAGGGAATCGGCCGCGTCGCCGTACAGGCCGGCGCGGTGTCGGCGGCGGCGCACACCCCTTGCAGCAGCACGAGCGCCGCCGCGCCGAGCGCGACGCGCCACGCGGCCCATCGCGCGCGTCCGGCTCGCGGCATACCGCCCATCGTCTCGGCCGGCATGCGCTCAGTTCGCCGCGGCGGCGTCGAACTGGTGCAGCTCGGCCACGTAGCCGCCCGGGAACGCGACCATCGCCGTGCGGCCTTCCAGGTTGGCCGCCGGCTCGACCAGCACCTCGACCTTGGCGGCGCGCGCCTTGGCCAGCGTCGCGTCCAGGTCTGCCACGCGATAGCCGGTGGTTTCCAGGCCGTAGGGATAGGGCAGCTTGCCGTCGGTCACGAACACCAGCATGTTGCCGAAGCCCGACTCGATGCGCACCCGGCGGATCGATTCGCCCGGCTTGCCGACTTCGGCGCCGTCGGCATGACGCAGGTCCGACACGATCCGGCCGTGCGAGAAGCGCAAGAAGCGCTTGATGAAGTTCGACGCTTCGTATTTCGACACATAGACGCGGTTGTCCGGCACCAGCGTGAGCGGCGCATACGCAGGCGCCTTGGTGTGCCAGTAGAGCTGCATCGTCAGGCCGCCCGGCCACTGGATGATCGCGTCCTTGCCGATCGGATCGTCGAACGGCTCGACCAGCACGTCGGCGCCCGCCGCGCGCGCGGCCCGCACCGCGCGGTCGATGTCGGTGACGAGGTAGCCGGTGCGTTCGCTGCCGAACGGACGCGGAATCGGCGTCTGGAACGCGAACACCGACAGCATCCCCACCGGCGTCTGCACGTACTGCGAGGCGGTCTTGCTCGGCGTCGGCGTCACCGTGAACACGGCGCGCGGCGAGGCCTTGCCGCCGAAGGTCGCGACGAAGCTGTCGACGAACGCGTCGATGTCGGCGCTCGCGACGTAGACATGGGTGGTGTCGTATTGCGGGCCGACCGATACCACCGCGGCGCCGGCGGCCGACGACGCGTAGCGCGCCTCGTCCGCGAACGAAGGCGTGGCGGACCACATCAGGCCGACGGCGGCGAGCGCGACGGCAAGCACGCGCGCCGGGCGCGAGAAGGCGGAGTAGTTCATGTGGGGCTCCTGTTTGAAGAAAGGAAAGCAAAACGGATCGCCGGGCGGCCGCGCAGGCGCGCCGCCGACGGCAAGGCAGGGCCGGGCCGCGTCATCGGGCAGGCGCCGCTGCGGGCCACCCACCGCGCAGCGCGGCCAGCGCGAGCGCGGCCAGCAGCACGAGCGGCACGCCGAGCGCCCAGAACGAGGCGGCGCGCCAGCCCAGCGCGCCGCCGCCGGCGCCGAGCGCGAACGCGGCGATCGGCGGCAGCATCCGCGCGAGGCGGCCGCGCGTGTCGCGGCGCCGCGCCGGCGAGCTGCCCGGCGCGACCAGTTCGCAGACGTCGAGCACCGCCTGCGTGACGTTGCCCGTCATCACGGTATTGGCCGCAAGGCCGCGCGTGGCGAGCTTCGCATGCGCGTTCTGCACGCCCATCGCGGCCGCGCCGAGCAGCCCGCAGGCGATCGCGAGCGGTGCGTCGATGCCGACGACCGGCGCGGCGCCCACCCCCGCCAGCATGAACGCCGCGAGCAGCGCGAATTGCAGGCCGTACAGCGCGCCCGCGTGCCGGGCCATCGCGCCGCCGCCCGCGGCCGGCTCCGCCGTCGCGCCGGCCGTGATGCGGGCGCCGACGATGCCGGCCACGAACGCCGGGAACGCGAGCAGCTTGACGAGCACGCCGCCGCCCGCGCCCGCGATGCCGGCGCCGATCAGGATGAAGTTGCCGGTGACGTGCGCGACGAACAGGCCGAACAGCGCGACGAAGCCGAGCGTGTCGACGTAGCCGGCCACGAACGCGAGCAGCACGTTCTCGTGACGCAGTGCGACGCGCATCCAGCCCGCGCCCGGCGTGTCGGGGGACGCGCTCATGGCTGGCGCTCGGGGCGAGCCGGCGCATCGGCCGAAGCCATCAGCGCGTGCTTCGCGGCGGGGTCCGGCGCGGCCGGCGCGCTCGCGCGCCGCGCCTGCTGGGCCGGCTGCCCCCATTGCGCCTGCACGAACGGGATCGCATGCTCGCCGATCACGATGCCGAGCAGCCCGGCCAGCGCGACGAGCGGCGGCGCCGGCGACTGCACGCGCGAGAAGTAATAGAGCAGCCCGACCACGATGCCGGCGCCCAGCGAAATCAGATATGACATGTCGATGCTCCTAGCCTGGCCGCGATCCCGCCGCGCGCCCCGTGCGCCCGGCTCGGCCCGCGGCCGTTCCTGTCCCGTGTTGCCGGCCGGCTCGCGGCGTTCGGCCGGACGTCTTCAATCGCGCCACGGCGAGCCCAGAATCCGGCCGCAGAAGTTCTCGCGGCAGTAGTCGGGATCGATGCGGTCGAGCACGTCCGCCCCGTTGGTGCCGGCCGCGGTGCGCGGCCGGTGCGCGAGGCCGCGGCCGAACGCGCCGATCACCGCCTCGCCGAAGCCCGCGCCGCGCGGGTAGCGCGCCAGCACGCCGGCGCGCTCGTGCGGCGTATACGCGTGGTAGTGCGAACCGGTCAGATCGGTGCTGACCGCCTGCGCCAGCACCCGCGCCAGCGGCGATACGCGTGCCGGCAGCCCCGGCGTGGTATGCAGCGCGATCGCGAGCCACACCTGGTCGCGCCACTGCTGGCTCGCGCCGTGCAGCCGCAGCAGCCCGCACGCGGCGTCGGCGCTGTCGAGTTCGTAGCGCGCCGTCGAGCGCGCGTAGGCCGCGCTCAGCCCCATGTTCGCGTACAGCGCCGTGACGAACAGCGCGCCGCCCTCGCAGGCCAGCCCGGCGCGCCGCGCGCTCAGCGCCGCGAACACGAACACGCGGCGCGCATGGCCGAGCAGCACCGGAGGCAGCGCCGCGCGCGCGCTTTCGGCGGCGGCCACGGCCACCGGCGTACTCGGGATGCGCACGCCCGCCACCTCGCCGCCCACGCTCGACCCCGCTGCTCGCATGCCCTTCCCCCGCGATGTCCGTGTGGTGTGCGCCACGCCTGCGGCGCGCGGGACCTTGCCGCACGCCGCGGGCGTCAGCGCACCCGGCGCCTGCCCCACGGCAGCGCGATGCGGTAGCGCCCCGGCCCGCCGATCGCCACCGTGCCGAACAGGATCAGCAGCATCCAGGCGAACTGCCCCTGCCCGAGCGACCAGTCGGGATGGACCAGCGTCAGCGCGACCACCGTGATCACCAGGATCGGCAGGGCCGCGAGCCGCGCGGCGATGCCGGCCATCATCAGCAGCGGGCACAGCACCTCGGCGAAGATCGCGAACCCGAGCGTCAACGGCGCGCCCAGATGCAGCGGATCCTCGATCACGGCCAGCTGCGCGCTCGGATGCAGTGCCTTCGGCAGCCCATGCACGAACAGCAGCAGCAGGCTCGCGGCCACCCGCAGGAACAGCAGCGCCGCGGCGGTGGTATCGAGGCGGCCCGCCCCCAAGGCGACAGCGGGCGAAGCGTGGGCGCCACGCGGCGCGTCGGACTTCATCGCGGCGCCCCGTCAGAACGCGAAGCAGCTGCAACCGAGCGCGCCCCAGAACGCATTCGGGTCGCCGGCCGGTGCGTTGCGGCCCCAGGCCAGCCCGTGCGCGTGCCGGTGAACGCCGCACCGATTCGCGCAGCCGTCCGCGCAGGCACGTTCGGGCGCGCCGACCGGGCGATAGCGCGCGTAGCCGCCGAACTCCGCCACCGGCGACCAGCTCGGGCTGACCGGCAGCGCGGGCGGCCCGTAGGCGCCGAACTCGCCGTCGGCGTACACCACGCGGCCGTTCACCACCGTCAGCACCGACTCCAGATGCTTGATCGCGTCTTCCTCGATCGTGAAGAAGTCGTCGGTCAGCACCGCGAAGTCGGCGTAGTGGCCCGGCACGAGCGCGCCCTTGCTGGTTTCGTCGTTCGAGAACCAGGCGCTGCCCACCGTGTAGCGGCGCAGCGCTTCCATGCGTTCCAGCCGGTCGCGCGCCGCGTAGATCGGCGTGCCGCCCACGGTGCGCCCCGAGACCAGCCAGTACAGCGAGACGAACGGGTTGTAGCTGGCCACGCGCGTCGCGTCGGTGCCGGCGCCCACCGGCAGGCCGGCCTCGAGCATCCTGCGCACGGGCGGCGTCTGCGCGGCGGCCTCGGCGCCGTAGCGCGCGATGAAGTACTCGCCCTGGTAGGCCATGCGGTGCTGCACGGCGATCCCGCCGCCGAGCGCCGCGATCCGGTCGATGTTGCGCGCCGAGATCGTCTCGCAGTGGTCGAAGAACCAGCGCAGGCCGTCGAACGGCGTGTCGGCGTCGACGCGCTCGAACACGTCGAGGAAGCGTGAAATCGATTCGTCGTAGGTCGCGTGCAGGCGGAACGGCCAGCGATTCTCGACCAGCAGGCGCACCACCGCCTCCAGTTCCTGCTCCATTGCATCGGGCAGCTCGGGGCGCGGTTCGAGAAAGTCCTCGAAGTCGGCCGCCGAGAACACCAGCATCTCGCCCGCGCCGTTGACCTTGAGGAAATCGTCGCCGTCGCCGGGGCGGGTGGCCTTCACCCATTTCGCGAAATCCTCGATCTCGCGCTTCGCGTTCTGCGTAAACAGGTTGTAGGCGATCCGGATCGACAGCTGGTCGCGCCGGGCCAGCTCCATGATCACGGCGTAGTCGTCGGGGTAGGCCTGGTAGCCGCCGCCCGCGTCGATCGCGCTCGTCACGCCGAGCCGGTTCAGCTCGCGCATGAACTGCCGCGTCGAATTCATCTGGTCGTCGGGCGCGAGCTTCGGCCCCTTGGCGAGCGTCGCGTAGAGCAGGCCCGCGTTCGGCCGCGCGATCAGCATGCCGGTGGGGTTGCCGCGCCGGTCGCGCTGGATCTCGCCGCCCGGCGGATTCGGCGTGTCGCGGTCGTAACCGACCGCGCGCAGCGCCGCCGCGTTGAGCAGCGCGCTGTCGTAGAGGTGCAGGAGGAACACCGGCGTATCCGGCGCGATCGCGTTGATCTCGTCGAGCGTCGGGCCGCGCTTCTCGACGAACTGGAATTCGTTCCAGCCGCCCACCACGCGCACCCATTGCGGCGCCGGCGTGCGCGCCACCTGCGCGCGCAGCATCTCGAGCGCGTCGCGCAGCGAGGGCACGCCGTCCCAGCGCAGCTCCATGTTGAAGTTCAGGCCGCCGCGAATCACGTGCAGGTGGGAATCGTTGAGGCCCGGGATCACGGTGCGGCCGTTCAGGTCGATGCGGCGCGCGTCGCCGCGCGCCCATTGCATCACGTCGGCGTCGCTGCCGGTCGCGACGATCCTGCCGCCGGCCGAGGCCAGCGCGGTGACGAACGAGCGGCGCTCGTCCTGCGTGGCGATCTTGCCGTTGTAGATCACCAGATCGGCAATGCGTGCCGGTTGCTCGGGGGTGCTCATCGTCGCCCTCCTTCAGGCTGGATGGATTCGCATGCGGCGGACGCGCTGCCGCCGGATTCGGTGGCCGCGCCGCGCGCGCCCGTCGGGGCGCCGCCGCGGCCGGCTCAGGCGCGTGCCCGAGGCGCGCGCCACGCGGGCTCAGCCCGCCTCGCTCGCGTGCTCGCCGAGGATCTGCTTGGCGTAGCGCACGCCGATGCCGTAGGCGCTGTGCGCCTTGAAGATCTCCATGCAGCCGTCGTAGGTCTCGCCGCGCGCCCAGTCGCGCTGCAGCTCGCACATGAACTGCAGCGAGGTGGTGGGCACCGCGCCGGCCTGGATCACGCGCTGCACGGCGCGCTCGTGCGCCTCTTGCGTGACGTCGCCGCAGGCATCGGTCGGCACGTAGATCTCGAAGCCCTCGGCCAGCATCTGCACGGTCGGAAACGCGACGCAGACTTCCGTCCACAGGCCCGCGATCACGATCTTCCTGCGGCCGGTGGCCTTGATCGCCTCGCGAAATCCGGCGTCTTCCCAAGAATTCATCGAGGTGCGGTCGATCGGCCGGGTGTTCGGGAACACCGCCTGCACTTCGCTGAGCAGATGGCCGCTGAAGGTCTCCGAGGCGATCGTCGTCAGCACGGTGGGCACCTTGAACAGGCGTGCCGCCTTGGCGAGGATCTGCACGTTGTGCAGCACCGTGGTGCGCTCGTGCGAGTGCGTGCCGAAGAACATCTGCGGCTGGTGGTCGATGAGCGCGAGCGCGCAGTTGTCGGGGGTCAGCAGTTCGTAGGCCATCGGAAGCTCCATTGAGGGGGGCGAAGAATCGGCTCGCGGTCCGCGCGGCGCGTGGCATCTCGCGCGGCGCCGGGCTTGGCGATTGGCCTGCAGATTACGCAGGCACGACCTGAAAGTCCTGACGTTTATCTGAAGCAGGCCGGACCCTGGTGCCGGGCCCGCCGCACCGGCCGCACGGCGCACGAAAAAACGCCCGGCCCCAACCGGGCCGGGCGGCCTCGCGCGACGGCGGACGGCGCGTACTACCCGCGCCCGGCGGCCCGTCAGCCCTTCAGGAACGCCAGCAGGTCGGCGTTGACCTGATCCACGTGGGTGCTGCACATGCCGTGCGGCGCGCCGGCATAGACCTTCAGCGTGGCATGGCGCACCAGCCTGGCCGACAGGCGCGCCGAATCGTCGATCGGCACGATCTGGTCGTCGTCGCCGTGCAGGATCAGCGTGGGCACGCCGATCTTCTTCAGGTCCTCGGTGTAGTCCACTTCCGAGAACTGCTTGATGCACTCGTACTGGCCTTTGATCGAGCCGGCCATGCCCTGGCGCCAGAAGTCCTGCACGAGCCCCTGCGAGAGCTTCGCGCCGGGCCGGTTGAAGCCGTAGAACGGCGTGGCGAGATCCAGGTAGAACTGCGAACGGTTCGCGGCCACGCCGGCCCGGATGCCGTCGAACACCGACATCGGCAGCCCGCCCGGGTTGGCGGCCGACTGCAGCATCCGCGGCGGCACCGCGCCGATCAGCACGGCCTTCGCGACGCGCGCCTCGCCGTGGCGGCCCAGGTAGTGCGCCACCTCGCCGCCGCCCGTCGAATGGCCGACCAGCATCGCGCCATGCACGTCGAGCGCGTCGAGCACGGCGGCCAGATCGTCGGCGTAGCTGTCCATGTCGTTGCCCGCCGACGGCTGGCCCGAGCGGCCGTGGCCGCGCCGGTCGTGCGCGATCACGCGGCAGCCCTGGTTGACGAGGCACAGCATCTGCGCGTCCCAGGCGTCGGCCGACAGCGGCCAGCCATGCGAGAACACCACCGGCGTGCCGCTGCCCCAGTCCTTGTAGTAGATCGGCGTGCCGTCCTTGGCCGCCACGTAGCCGCCGCCGTCCGGGCGGCCCTTGGCGTGCGCCTGGGCGTGGGGCGCCGTGGCCGTGCCGGCGGCGGCAGGCAGGCTCGACATCGCCGCCATCGCGCCGGCCACGCCCGCGCCGGCCGAGAGCAGGCGGCGGCGCGTCATGAGGCTGTACTGGGTCGTCATCTCTTCTCCTTCGATACCTCGCCGCGGACCGGCCGGGCGAGCGGTTGGCGTCGTGCTGGATGGGATCGCCGCCGGGCGGGCCGCCCGCGCGTGTTGCGCGGCCGCGCGCCGGTCCGGGACGCGAAGGCAGCCTATCGGGGAGCAACGCCCAAGTCCTTTGGCAAACCTGAAGCGTTCTGAAGCACGGGCGGCGGGCACCGGCTGCAGGGAGGCTGCGGACGCCGCGAGGCGCACGCATCGGCCGGCGCGGCACGGCACGCCGATGCCGGGCAAGCGCGCCGCCGCGGCATGGGGGTGGCGTTCCCGCACCGGGCCGGTGGGCGCGAACGGCGGCCCGGCGCATCATGCGGCGTGAGCTGGCGGCGCGAACGGCAAACCTGAAGCGGCCGCCCGGCAGGGTCCGGCCGTCACGGCGCGCGACGCCGCGGGCGGCGCCGCGTTCGCGCCCGCTCAGGCCGGTTCGACGGCCTGCGCGTCGTGCGCACGCAGCGCGTCGCACAATGCCGCCAGCCGCGCCGCCTCGGGCACGCGCAGCGACATGCCGGTGCGCGCCAGCAGCGCGCGGAACGGCAGCAGCCACTCACGCATCTGCTGGCCGAAATCGGGCGCGTCGCGCAGCGATTCGCCGAGGTCGAGCACCGCGCGCAGCTCGAACAGATGCGCGCCCTGCTCGCGCGCCAGCTCGCGCGCCTCGTGCAGGTGCCGCCGCGCTGCCGCCACCGCGGCCGGCGTGCCGTGGCGGCGCGCGCGTGCGATCTCGACCAGGCCGCGCGCGCGCAGCAGCTCGGCCGCGAACCCCTGGTCGCCGTACACCTCGCCGTGACGCTGCGCCTGGTCGAGCCACTCGCGCGCCGCCTCGAACCGGCCGGCCGCCGTGAGCGCCTCGGCGCAGGCCGCCACGAGCGGGGCCATCAGCCGCTTCATGCCGCGCGTCGCGAGCCGGCCAAGGCACGCTTCCAGCCGCGCGAGCCCTTCGCGCGGCTGGCCCGTGCGCATTTCGAGCAGGCCGGCCAGGCATTCGCCGTAGTCGCGCCAGCCGTCGAAACGGTTCAGCGCCGCCTGCGAGCGCAGCAGTGCGAGATGGCGCGCGGCCGCCTCGATTTCACCGCAGGCGAGCGCGAGCGGCACCACCACCACCGCGAGCAGGTGACAGAGCGAGGGCTCGGGCAGATCGGCGCGCACATGGCTCAGCGCGCGCTCGGCCAGCCGCCAGGCGAGCGCCGTCTCGCCCTGGATCCACGCGATGCGCGCCAGCGTGCCGGTGCCGACGATGCGCGGATCGACGGCCGGCCCGCCCTCGGCGCGCTCGCCGTCGCCCAGCGCGTCGAGCTGCACGAGCAGGCGTTCGAGCCGCTCGCGCGCCTGGCGGTGTTCGCCGAAACAATGCAGCGAGGCGGCCAGCGTGGTGCCGGCGCAGAGCACCTGCCAGCGCGAGCCGCTGGCGAGCGCGCGCGATTCGAAATGCGTCGCGAAGCGCAGCGAGGCGTGAATGTCGCCCGCCGCCATTGCCGCGTTCCAGAGGCCCCACAGCGCGCGCGTGGCGAACCCCTCGTCGCGGTGCGACTCGGCGCGGGCCAGCACGCGGCGCCAGAGCGAGGCCGCCTCGCCGGCCTCGCCGCCCGTGAGCAGCAGCGTCGTCGCATAGGCCGAGCACACGCGCATCTCGCAGAGCGGATCGACGGTGTGCTCGGGCAGCGCGTCGAGCGCGGCAAGCGCACGCGCCGCGCGTTCACGGCACTCGGCGACCAGCGAGGCGTCGAGCAGCTTGCCGACCAGCGAGCCCGCCAGCGACACGCCGAGCACCGGATCGCCGTCGGCCGAGAACGCCCAGTCCCAGATGCCGCGCGCGGCGTCGAGCGGCGCGGGGCCGGCCGTGCACCATCCGGCGCAGGGCGCGTGGCGGCACGCGTGGTCGCCAGCTCGCGCCTCGCAGCAGGACTCGTCGATACGGCGTTGCAGGTAGCGCAGGTGACGGCGCGCGGCGCGCTGCACCTCGCCCTCGTCGCGCAGCTTCTCCATCGCGTAGGCGCGCGTCGATTCGGTGAGCCGGTACAGCGCGATCGCATCATGAAACTCCACGGCGATCAGCGACTTCGCGCTCAGCTCGGCCAGCGCCTTGATCGCGGTGGCGATCGGCATGCCCGGCTCGGTCGCCACCGCGCACACGGCGTCGAACGTGAAGCTGCCGGCGAAGAAGGCGAGATGGCGGAACAGCGTGCGCGCGTCGTGATCGAGCAGCGCGTAGCTCCAGTCGAAGGTCGCGCGCAGCGTCTGATGGCGCGGCAGCGCGAGCCGCAGCCCGCCGCTCAGCAGGTCCAGGCGGTCGTCGAGGCGTGCCGCCACGCCGTCCACGCCGAGCGTGGCGACACGCGCGGCGGCCAGCTCGATGGCGAGCGGCAGGCCGTCGAGCCGGCGGCAGATGTCGGCGACGAGGCGCAGGCTGGCGTCGTCGCCGGCGCAGGCCGCGGCGCCGTCAGGCGCGCTGCCCGGCGCGATCGCACGGGCACGCTGCACGAACAGCGCCACCGCCCCGTAGTCGGTCAGCGTGGCGAGGCTCGCGTCGGCGGGCGGCACCGCGAGCGGCTCGACGCGGTGCACGGCCTCGGCGCGGATCGACAGCGGCTCGCGGCTCGTCACGAGCATGCGCAGGCCGGGCACGGCAGCCGCCAGCGTCTCCACCAGCCACGCCACCACGCCGACCACCTGCTCGGCGTTGTCGAGCACCAGCAGCGTGCCCTCGCCGAGGCCGGCCAGCAGCGGCAGCGGATCGTGCGGGCCCGGCTCGGCGCTCGGGTCCAGCGCCACCGCGAGCGTGGCGAGCACCGCCTCGCGCGAGTCGGCCGACGCCAGCTCGACGAACACCACGTGGCGCACGCGCGGCTGCGATCGCGCGCGTGAATCCGCGTCGCGCAGACATTGCGCGACGCGCAGCGCGAGCGCCGTCTTGCCGATGCCGCCCGCGCCCACCAGCGTGACGACGGACGACTGCGCGAGCCGCGCCAGCACGTCGTCGAGGTCGCCGTCGCGGCCGATCAGCGGCCCCGCCCCGGCAGGCAGTTCGCCCGAGGCGGGCAGCAGTGGCGCCGGCGGATTCGCCGGGCCGGCCGGCACCGCCAGCCGGTAGCCGCGCCCGGTGATGGTGCGGATCAGCTCGCGGTCGGCATGCAGCGCCTTGCGCAGCGCCGCCACGTGAACCTGCAGCCGGTTTTCCTCGACGATCTGATTCGGCCAGACGGCCTCGAGCAGCGCGTCCTTCGACACCACCGCGCCGTTCGCGCGAAACAGGACGTCGAGGATGTCGAACGCGCGCGCGCTCAGGCGCAGCCCTTCGCCGTGCCGCCGCACCTCGCGCCGCTCGAAATCGACGTGCAACGCGCCGATTTGCACCATGACCGTCTCCAAATGGCGCCTGACCGCGGCGCGGGATGGACGCGCCCCGGGCGTGGCACACACGGGGGGCGATGGAGGAAGTGCGCGGATGGTAAGCGAGCCGCCGGATCGCGTCTTGAAGAAAAATCCGCTCGGCGCGCCGCTGACACGCCGCCTCAACGGGCTGCGGCGCGGCTTTTGAACAAAAGGCCAGTGCGCCGTCGCGTGCGCGAGGCGGCGGCTTCGGCGCGCACGGCGGATCGATGACATGTCGCTGACAGACACGGCAGCGACCCGGCCCGGCGCGATCTCGCGAGACGCGGCGCATCCGGTCCTTCGGACTTGAATCCCCGGCGATGAGGGGGACGCCTTTCGGCCGATGACACGCCGATTCGGGAATCGCCGGTTTTCCGCATTTTGCATGGCGCAAAATCCCGGTCTTTCATCCAGCTTGTGGCCGTGTTTTCGCGATGGTATAACCCGAACGCACCCTGGCGGCCGCGTGCCGACGGCCGCCGCGCGCCGGCCTCGCGCCATCGCCATGCCAGCCGGCACCCGTCACGCCCGCGCCGCCGCGGCGGCGCCCACGTCTGGCGCCGCCCCGCGCGCGCCTTTTCTGCGGAGGAAACCGCCCGATGTCGCCTGTTGCCGATACCGTCAGCGCCGCCGCTGCGCCGGCCCCGAGGGATACGCTCGGCTGCCTGTCGAGCAAGCTGCGCAAGAATCTGCAGTTCCAGAGCGGCGATTTCATGTTCCATCGCAAATGCATGGACACGCCGCAGCTCGAGCGCGTGACGATGCCGGCCAGCGACCGCGGGTTCCTGGTCGGCATTTCGCTACGCGCGGGGCACCATCGCAGGAACTTCCGCGGCCCGCGCGCGGAGGATTGCCACTTCGATCGGCATTCGATTTATATTCGCGATTTTTCAGAGAATTACGTCGCCGATCTTTACGGCAATTTCGATTTCCTGCTGCTCGAATTATCGTCGCGGTTTCTGGTTCGGCTCAGCGACGAGCACCAGGCCCCCGCGATCGACGGCCTGCTCTGCGCGGCCGCGGTGGCCGACCCGGTGCTCGGCCACCTGGGCGCCGCGATCGCGGCCGGCATCGAGACGCCGGGCGAACTCGGCGCGCGCTTCGTCGAGCAGGTCGGGCTGGCGATCGGCCTGCATCTCGCGCAGCGCTATGGCAGCCTGCCGCCGCGCGAGGCGCGCCTGAAGGGCCGGCTCAGCGCCGCGCAAGAGGCGCGCGCCAAGGAGCTGCTGATGCTGCGCGACCACCCCCGCTCGTCGCTGGCCGACATCGCGCGCGAATGCAAGCTGTCGCGCAGCTACTTCATCCGCGCGTTCGCCCGTACCACCGGCCGCACGCCGCATCAGTGGCTGCTGGAACAGCGCACCGCGCAGGCGCGCGGCATGATCGAGAGCACGCGCCTGCCGCTCGCCGACATCGCGATCGCCTGCGGCTTCTCGGACCAGAGCCACCTGAGCCGCGTGTTCGCGAAGGCGCTCGGCGTGACGCCGGGCGCATGGCGGCGCGGCGGGGGGCACTGACGCGGCGGGCAGTCCGCCGAAGCCGGCACCGCGGCCGGGCGCGCCGCGCCCCCCGAACGGGCCAGCGGGCCGCGCGGGTGCGGCAGCAGGCGTGGCGGTAGCGGGGCAGCCCCGGATACGCCGTGCCGCGGCGGCGGGGCAGCGCCGTCGGGCTCAGCCCGCGGGCGGCTGCGGTGCGTCCGCGGGAAGGTCGTCGTCCTCGGCCGGATGCGCGTCGAGCCACGCGACGATCTGCTGGGACGCCTGCAGCGGCGTGACCGTCTCACCGGTTGCGAGTACATCGAACTTGTCCGGGTCCATGCCGTCGGGGTTGTCGAGCTGCGCGATCGAGATCGTCCAGCGCCAGTCGATCTGATCGGCGATCGGCGAGGCGATGCCCTCGATGCAACAGCGGCAACCGTCGATCTCGGCGACGAAGCCCGTATGGGTCGGATCATAACTCGCAAACACGGCGGCTCCTCCGGTGGCTGGCTCCGCGACGGCGGACCAAGCGGCGAGTATCGCACGGCGCCATCGCGACCGGCGAGATGCGCGCGCCTGCGCGCCGGCACGGCATCCGCGTGACCGGCGCCCGGCAGGGCCGCGGCGCGCGCCTCAGCGGGTAGCGCGCGGCTTGCCGGCCCCCTTGCCGCGCGGCTTGCGCACACTGAACGGACTGCCATCGGTGACGTTCCCGGCCGCGCCCGCACGCGGCGCCGCCTTGCGCTTGCCCGGCGCGCCCGGCGCACGCGGTTTGGCGCCGGCCGGCGGCACACCGCCCGGCCTGGCTTGCGGCGTCTTCGGCTGCTTGGGCTTTTTCGGCTTCTTGATGAGCTCGCCGGCGGCGCTGGTTTGCGGCACGCGGTGCTCGGCTTCGAAACCCGGCTCCTCCTCGCGCCGCAGCGTTTGCCGGATCAGCGCCTCGATCGCGGCCAGTTGCGGCGCCTCGTCGGCACATACCAGCGACACCGCCACGCCGCTCGCGCCGGCGCGGCCGGTGCGGCCGATCCGATGCACGTAGTCCTGCGCCACGATCGGCAGATCGACGTTGATCACCAGCGGCAGATCGTCGATATCGAGGCCGCGCGCCGCCACGTCGGTGGCGACCAGCATCCGCACCTCGCCGCGCTTGAAGCGCTCCAGCGCGCGCAGGCGCGCGGGCTGCGGCTTGTCGCCATGGATCGTATCGACCGCGTGGCCCGCCGCCTCCAGCCGGGCCGCCAGATAATCGACGCCGGCACGGGTCCTGGCGAACACCAGCGCGTGCTGCCAGCCGTGCTCGGCCAGCAGGTGCATGAAAAGCTCGGGCTTGTTGCGTTTGTCCACCGTCACCACCCACTGCCGAACCCGGCTGGCCGTGGCATTGGGCGCGCTGACGCTGATCTGGACGGGCTCGTGCAGGCGCTTCGCGGCCATCGCGCGAATCTCGTCGGGGAACGTGGCGGAGAACAGCAGCGTCTGGCGCCGGGTGGGCAGGGCGGCGAACACGGCATCGAGTTCGCGGGCGAAGCCGAGGTCCAGCATGCGGTCGGCTTCGTCCAGCACCAGGGTGCGCACCTGGTCGAACTGCACCGCGTTCTGCCGGTTCAGATCGAGCAGCCGGCCCGGCGTGGCGACCAGCACGTCCACGCCCTTGCGCAGCTTCATCATCTGCGGGTTGATGCTGACCCCGCCATAGGCGGCCAGCATGCGCAACTCGAGGCCGCAGCCGTAGTCGGCGAAGCTTTGCAGCACCTGTTCGGCCAGTTCGCGGGTGGGCACCAGCACCAGCACGCGGGCACGATTGCTGGACACCGCGGGGCCCTGCTGCACCAGCCGCTGCAGCAGCGGCAGCGCGAAGCCGGCGGTCTTGCCGGTGCCGGTCTGCGCCGCGGCCAGCACGTCCTTGCCGCCGAGCACGGCCGGAATTGCCCTGGCCTGCACCGGCGTGGGCTCCGCGTAATTGAGTTCGCGCAGGTTACGCAGCAACGGTTCGATCAGGCCAAGCGAGGCAAAGGACATGGACGTGTTCCGGACTAAAACCGCGATTCTAACGGTTGCCGCGCCTCGGCCCGCGGCCGGCGCGGCTCGCCCGACGGCGATCCGGCCGGCATCGGTCAGCGCGCGGCGAGCGCCGGGTGCTGCATCAGCGCGGCGGCGGCCGGCGCCGACGAGGCCGGATTCTGCCCGGTGACCAGCAGGCCGTCGGTGACGACGTGCGGCGCCCAGTCGTCGGTCTTCGAATACAGGCCGCCCTTGGCCTTCAGCTCGTCCTCGACGAGGAACGGCACGACCTGGGTCAGCCCCACCGCGGCCTCCTCGGCATTGCTGAAGCCGGTGACCTGCTTGCCCTGGACCAGCGGCAAGCCGGCCGGCGTGCGGACGTGGCGCAGCACGCCGGGCGCATGGCAGACCAGTGCCAGGGGCTTGCCGGCCGCGATGAACGCCTCGATCAGCGCGATCGAGGCGCGATCCTCGGCGAGATCCCACAGCGGGCCATGGCCGCCGGGGTAGAACACCGTGTCGAAGTCGGCCTGCGAGACGCTGTCGAGCCGCACCGTGGCGGCCAGCTGCGCGCTGGCCTGCGGATCCTGCTCGAAGCGGCGCGTCATGTCGGTCTGGCTGGCCGGCTCGCTGCTCTTGGGGTCGAGCGGCGGCTGGCCGCCCTTCGGCGAAGCCAGCACGATTTCCGCGCCGGCGTCCTTGAACGCATAGAAGGGGGCGGCCAGCTCCTCGAGCCAGAAGCCGGTCTTGCGGCCGGTGTTGCCGAGTTCGTCGTGCGAGGTCAGGACCATCAGGACTTTCATGTCGTTGCTCCGTGGGGTTGAGAGGGGAAGTCGGTCGAGCCGCGAACCGGCCGAGCGTGGCCAAACCGGCACACCGCAAACCAGGCTGGCGGGCTGACGATGGCCGCGGTGCGGCGGCTCAGGATGGCGCGCACGACGTGCGACAAGTCCGCCACCCCGGCGCCCGGCTCGACCGCCAGGCATTGCCGCGGCAGACCTGGGGCGGCTGCGTTTCGCGCCGGACCCGCCGCTAGCCCGTCAGCCCTTGCGCCATGGGCAGGCCCGACACGGACAGCGTGCGGCCGGGCTCGGCCAGGGAGTCGTCGAACTGGCATTGCGGCAAGGTCATGCCGAACGCATCCTTCGAACCGACGCCGCGCGGGCGCGCCCGCTTCGGCACGCCGCCCGGCGGCGGCAGCTCGTTCGAGCCGACGCCGGCACCGCCCTTGGCGCCGATCCGCCGCCGACCGACGGCAATGCGGTTCTCGCATACGCCGCTCGATCGAGATGGGTTCGCGGCCACCATGGGCGGACGATACGCAGGAATAGACCCGTCGTCCAGCGAGCCTCGATTGTCACGTTGCGCACCGGCCGGCCGCTTCACTCGCGCGCCTGGGCGCGCCGCGCCGGCGCAGCCGTGTTGCGCCGGCGCCGCATCGCGACCGAGGTATTTCGTCACGCGCCTCTCTCGAAGCATTTCGAGAACGAGCGCCGCCGATCGGGCGCGGGTGCCCGCCGGGCGGTGCGCGCGCCGATCGCGGCGGCGCACACGATCCCATCCCGGGACTTCGCCTGAAACAATCTATTCGCATCGTTCCAGTTAACTGGCACCACGCCGGCTCCTACCATGCGCGCATGGAGGCGGGCCAGACGGTCCGCGTCGGCGCGACACCGCGGTTCATCCGCCGCCCGCGCGCCGGCCGGACCCGGCAGCGGCATCACCCGGCCGCATCGCCGGCGTCGTCTCCATACTCGCACGCGTTACCGGGCGGCCTCGCCTCCCGGCCACACGCCACAACGACCCACCAAGCTCGGATCAGAAGATGAAAAAACATTTCGCCGCGGCCTCGCTGCTGCTTCCACTCGCCACCGCCGCCTGGGCACAAAGTTCGGTCACGCTTTACGGCATCGTCGATGCCGGCCTCACCTACCGCAGCAATGAACGCACCGGCACCGGGCCGGCTGCGGTCGGCCATTCGAATCTCGCGCTCGCGGGCGGCGCGCTGTCGGGCAGCCGCTGGGGCATCCGCGGCACCGAAATGCTCGGCGGCGGCTGGCGCGCGATCTTCACGCTCGAGAACGGCTTCGAACTCGCCAACGGCACCTCGCAGCAAGGCAACCGCCTGTTCGGCCGGCAGGCCTACGTCGGGCTCGGCCACGCGCGCTACGGGACGCTGACGCTGGGCCGCCAGTACACCTCGCTCGACGATTTCGTGAGCGGCGTGTCGCCCGCGGGGCTCCTGGGCGGCTACGCGGCGCACCCGGGGGACATCGACGATCTCGATCAGACCGTGCGCGTCGACAATGCGGTCAAGTACACCAGCGTCAACTACGACGGCCTCTCGTTCGGCGCCATGTACGGCTTCGGCAACCAGGCGGGCAGCATGAAGCGGCGCAGCACCTGGAGCGTGGCCGCGGCCTACGCGAACGGGCCGCTCAAGCTCGGCGCCGGCTTCGAGCGCGCCGACAACGGCCGTGGCGGCCCGTTCGCCCCGGGCGGCGCCGGCTGGGACAGCAGCGACGACGGCACCTTCGGCTCGTCGATCAGCGAGGGCTTCGCGAGCGCGCAGACGCAGCAGATCGCCGCCGCCGGCGCGACCTGGGACTTCGGCCCGGTGCTGGTGGGCGCCAACTACAGCAACGTGCAATACCGCGCGGGCGGCAATTCGCTATACCACGGCCACGCCACGTTCAATATCGCGGGCCTCTTCACGCAGTGGAAGGTGGAGGCCAACACGCGCCTGTTCGCGGGCTACAGCTACACGCGGCGCGGCAACCTGGACGGCCTCGATGAAAGCGCGACGTACCACAACGCCACGCTCGGCGCGCTTTACGACCTCTCGAAGCGCACCACGGTCTATCTGCTCGGTGCCTACCAGCACGCCTCGGGCATGACGCTCGACGTGTTCGGCCGGCCCACCGCCGCCACCGCGTCGGCCTCCGACAAGGCGAACGGCCATTCGGCGGCCACCCGCTCGCAGACCCTCGTCAGCATCGGCCTGCGCCAGCGCTTCTGACGAACGCGGGCCGCGCCGGCCGCCCGAGGCCGGCGCGTGCCCGGCCGGCGCGCGTTCAGCGGGACAGCGGCGCGCCCATCTGCTCGCGCCCGGCCGGCGTCAGGTCGTCGGCCGTCGCACGGCCGACGAAATCGGTCTCGAAGTGGTCGGCCGGAAAATCGGGCGGGCTGCGGCCGTCGACGAAATGCGGCCACTGCCGCCGCAGATAGGCGTCGTTCTTCGCGCAGCCCGGCGCCGCTGCGATATACATCACGTTGCTGTCGCCGCTGCCGCGGTGCTCGTCCTCGACCGCGTGAATCACGTCGCCGTGCCAGAACACGGTGTCGCCCGGCTGCATCGGCGGAATCGACGAGAGCGCGTCGAACAGCGGCGCGTGGTACTCGGGCCGGATCGACAGCGCGCGGCCCGCCATCGCACCGCACAGGTCGTCCTCGGCCACGTCGTCCTGCAGCGCGCGCAGCAGGATGTACGCCATCGCGTTGGCGATCGGCACCAGTTGCAGCGTGCCGTCGCCGGGGCCTTGCGGCGTCAGCGCGGTCCAGCCCTGGAAGGTGCGGAACATCGAGCAGACGGCCGGCGAGGCGATCTCCTCCACCTCGGTGCGCCAGGCCGCGTCGAACGGATCGTAGTCGCGCCAGTTGCCGGCGAACACGTGCCGGTAGACGCGGCGGAAATTCGCCTCGATCCAGCGCTCCACCGAGCCGCCGTCGCAATGCGCGGACAGCCCCAGCGCCTCGGAGCCGGGCGGGCGCCGGCGCAGCCGGTCCGCGTAGGCCGGCACCCGCTCGGGATCGAAGTGGCGCTCGCCGCCCTCGCCGGTCGAGCGCCACAGCCGGTTCAGGAACACGCGCGCCTGGGTGAGCGCCGGCGACTGGCGCGCGGCCACCTGCGGCGCCGACCAGTAGACGCCGTAGATCTGCGGCCGGCTCGACGCGAGCTGGCCGAAATAGCGGTCCTCGGCGCGGTGCGCGAGCCGCGCGTCCAGCTCGTTGCGCGCGACGTAATCGGCGATCTCGCGATCCCATCGTTCGGCCAGCTCGCGCGCGAACACGCCGCGGATCACGCAGGCACCGCGCTGCTTCACGAGCGCGATCGGCCCGGCCTCGACGCGCCCGGAGGCGATGTCCTCGAAGCGGAGCTCCGGAATCACGGCGGCGCCGCGTTCGCGCAGCGCGACGATCTCGCGCGCCGCCGCGCGCATCGCCGCCTCGACCTCGGTGAATACCTCGCGATAATTCGGCAGCGCCGCGCGCAGCTCGCGCTTGGCCGCGCGGATGGCGGCCGGCATGTCGTCGATGTGCAGGGCCATGATGTCGTCTCCGAATGGTGTTGGGTGCTGCGCATCGTATGCCGGCGCGGCCCGCACCAGTGATACGATCCGGCCATTGTCACGATGGATACGGCCATGAAGCCAGCCTACGAGCATGTCGATTTCGGCGCCGGCTGTTCGGTGCGGATCTACCACCGGCGGCTGCCGCGCATTCCG
The DNA here is from genome assembly GCF_000960995.1 of Burkholderia glumae LMG 2196 = ATCC 33617. Taxonomy (NCBI): domain Bacteria; kingdom Pseudomonadati; phylum Pseudomonadota; class Betaproteobacteria; order Burkholderiales; family Burkholderiaceae; genus Burkholderia; species Burkholderia glumae. The sequence continues at coordinate 2,587,104 of NZ_CP009434.1, forward strand.
TTCGAGTGGCACCACCATCCCGAATACGAGCTGACGCTGACGATGAACAGCCGCGGCAAGCGCTACATCGGCGATTCGGTGGCCGCCTACGGCGACGACGACCTGGTGCTGGTGCCGCCCAACCTTCCGCACACCTGGGCGTCGAACCGCTCGATCGAGGCAGGCAGCCCGCAGGTGGCGATCGTGATCTGGTTCGACGGTGCCTGGCTGCACCGGCTCGCCGACCTCTGTCCCGAACACAATGGCCTGCGCGACCTGCTGCGGCGCGCCGCCTGCGGGCTGCGCTTCGAGGACGGCGCCGGCACGCGCATGCGCGAGCGGCTCGACGCGCTGCTGGCCGACGCGCCGCGCGAACGGCTCTGCGCGGTGCTGGACCTGCTGCATGCGCTGGCGGCCACGCCGGCCGAGCCGCTCGCCACGCCGAGCGCGTTCGGCGCGGCGGCGGGCACGCTCGGCACTCACGCGCCCGAGCGGCTCGCGCGCGTGCTCGCGCTGATCGACACGCAGTATGCAAGGCCGCTTCGGCTCGCCGCGCTCGCGAAGGCGGCCGGCCTGTCGGAACGCACGCTGACCCGCCAGTTCGCGCGGCATCTGGGCGAGAGCGTGGGCCGCTACGTCACGCGCGTGCGGCTCGGCCACGCCTGCCGGCTGCTGGCCGATACGACGCTGCCGGTAGCGGTGATCGCCGAGCGCTCGGGGTTTCCGAGCGCCGCGCATTTCAACCGGCAGTTCAAGGCTGCCCGCGGCGCGACGCCGGTGGCCTGGCGCCAGCAGTTCGCGCAGGCGCGCCGCGCCGAGGCGCCGGCGCTGACCGAGCGCCCGCCGTCGCTGCGAACGCGCCCCCCCGCGCGCCCGGTAAAAGCGGTGCGGACGCGCTAGCGCGGGCACGCGCCGTTCCTGGCCCGGGCGCGGGCCGCCCTGGCACGCACCGCCCATGTAGGAATTACAAGCGCACGCGCCGCGCGGGGGTATCGACCCTGCCCGCGAGCCGCCCGCCGCCTGCCCGCCTTCGCGATGCTGCATCGGCCATCCGTGCCGCCCCCCGCGCTGCGGCTCTTCTCGATTCCGCGCCGAGCCCCGCCACGCATGGCCGGCGCACGGATCGGGCGGGCCGCCGCGCATCGCCTCGCGGCGGCGCGCGGCGCGCACACCGGCGAACGGGCACGGGATCTGCTTGAAGACGAGGCGCACCGGCCCGTTCCATCCGGCCGGTGCCGCATCGATACGAATGCGTCGGGCGCCGCCCGCACGCCGCGCGCGGCGGCACACGATGCCGCCGCGGCCGCGCCGGCCGCCGGCCCGATTCTTCTTCGACGAACGAATAAAGAGGATTGCGATGACCCACAGCACGAAACTGACCGATGTCCAGACCCTGCGCGAGCGCGCCCGCAAGCATGTCGATGACGGCGCCGTGACGGCCGGCTATGGCGCCGACCGCGACACCGTCCTGCGGCTGCTCAACGAGGCGCTCGCCACCGAAATCGTCTGCATGCTGCGCTACCGGCGCCATCACTACATGGCCAAGGGCATACAGTCGTCGGCGATCGCCGACGAGTTCCTCGCGCACTCGAACGAGGAGCAGAGCCACGCCGACATGATCGCCGCGCGCATCGTGCAGCTCGGCGGCAGCCCCGATCTCGCGCCGGACGGGCTCACCGCGCGCAGCCACGCGGAATACGTGGAGGGCTCGTCGCTGGTCGACATGATCGTCGAGAACCTGGTGGCCGAGCGGATCGCGATCGACAGCTATCGCGACGCGATCCAGTACCTCGGCGACAAGGATCCGACCACGCGCCGCCTGTTCGAAACCATCCTGGCGGTGGAAGAGGAACACGCCGACGACATGTCCGACCTGATGCAGGGCCTGCCGCCCGAGCTCAAGAAGCAAGGCGCGAACGGCAAGATGAACTGAGCACCGCGCGCGCAGCATCACGGCGCGCGGCGCGCACCGCACTGCATCGTCAGGCGGCACCGGCCGGCATGGCGTGTGCCGCGAGGCGAGGCGTTCCCGTGACGGCGGGATTCGATCCGTCTGCAGCGAGCACGATCGACCAGAGGAGAAAGATCATGAACAAGGATCAGGTGAAGGGTATCGCCGAGCAGGTGAAGGGCAAGATCAACGAGGTCGTCGGCAAGGCGACCGGCAACACGAAGCAGGAGGTCAAGGGCGATCTGCAACAGGCGGCAGGCGAGGCACGCAAGGGCCTCGGCGACGCCAAGGACGCGCTGAAGAAGTAAGCGGCGCACCGCGTCCGGAGCGCCCCCGCCCGCACCGCGGCGGGCGGCGGCTCCGGCCCTGCTCGCCGCCCGCCGCGCGGCGCCGTCCGACGCCAAACCAGGAGTACGTGATGAGTTCCACCTCCATCGACGGCAAGCTATCGGCCCTCGAGCAGCTGATCGACTGCCTCGCCACCGGCGAGCCGGCACCGCTTGCCCACTGGCGCGGGCGCCTCGAGGCGATTCTGGCCAGCGACGGCCTGCAGCCGGCGCAGCGCGCGCAGCTGCATGGCATCCTCGCCCGCATCGTTTCGCTCGAAGCAGGACGCGGCGCGCTGCTGACCCACTGAGCGCGCCGCCCGCCTCGGCCGGAAGGCGGTCCGGGGCCTGGTGCGCCGCGCGCGTCAGTGCGTGGCCATTTCCCCATACCCGCCGAGCGCCGCCGTGGCGAGCCCGGGCTCGCGTGCCTGCACGGACGCGCGCCAGGCCGCGTAGTCGGCGCGCGTCCAGTCCAGCTCCACGCCGACGCGCCGCGTGCCGGGGCGGATCTTCGGCTTGTGCAGCGCGAGCGTGATCGCTTCGAGCGCCGGCCATTCGGCGAACGACAGCGCGGCCAGTTCCACCACCAGCGTTTCGAGCAGCCGCGTGTGGGGCTTGCGCGCGAGCCACGCCGCCACGCGCGCGCAGTAGCCGTCGTAGTCGATATAGCCGCCCGGCCCGTGTTCGGTAGGCTCGCAGCGGTAGCCGAGCCGCGCGTCGATCACGATCGGCTGCGGCGCCGCATGCTCGTGCGGATGGATGCCGATGCGCGCCGGCACCTGCAGCGCGTCGATGAACACGCTCCAGCCGCGCCCGCGCGGCGGCTCGAGCGGCGCGAACGGACCATCGACGGGCTTCATGACTGGAGCGGCGCCGCGGCGTCGAGCATGATGCGCACGAAATAGTCGGCGAAGCTGCGGCGGATCACCAGTTCGTAGCATTGCTCGCCGGTGGGCACCAGCGTCAGCGAAGCCTTGAAGTAATGGCTCTGCGCGCATTGGCCCACGCCGAAGCCGCGTGGATGCAGGTCGAGCGGGCAGCCGCGCGCGATCACGTCGCGCACCCGCTCGCCGCTGATCTCGAGCACGGTGTAGCCGCTGCCGACATCCACCGCCGCCGCATAGAGCCCGGCCAGCGCCGGCACGAGCCGGCCTTCGAGCTGCCCGGCCGCCACCGGGCCATGCGAGCGCACCAGCCACTCGTCGGGGCCGAGCCACAGCACGTCGTATTCGGCGCCGCGCGCCACCGTGTTCGGCTTAACGGGCGGCCGGCAGCCGACCACCTGCTCGAACGCGGCGACGAAGGCCGGATCGGCCGCCTCGCCGCGCACGTTGACGAGATCGAGGAACGGCCGCTCGCGCAGCTGAAACTTCTGCGAGGCGCGGCCCTGATGCGGCTTCAGCACGTCCTGCGCGCCCACCAGCGGCGATTCGAGCCGCAGTCCCGCGCCCTGCACGGCCACCGAAGGCTGATTTCTCGTTTCATTCCACATTCTGACGTACCCCTTCGGTGTCGTAGAAAACCGGGCTCGTGATCTTCGCGACCACGCGCTTGCCGTTCGCGAGCGAGATCGCCACCGGCTGCCCCATCTTGTTCAGGCCGCCCTTCACCACGGCCAGCGCGATCGAGCGCTTCAGGATCGGGCTGTAGTAGCTCGACGTGACGTGGCCGATCATCGGCGTCAGACCGTCGGCGTTCGCGCTCGCGTCGGGCTCGACGATCTGGCCGCCTTCTTCCAGCACCAGCGCCGGGTCCTCGGTCAGCAGGCCGACGAACTGCTTGCGGTTCTCGCGCATCGTGTCCGAGCGCGACAGCGAGCGCCGGCCGAGGAAGTCCTTCGATTTCGCCACCAGGCCGCTCATGCCGAGATCGTGCGGCGTGATCGAGCCGTCGGTGTCCTGGCCGACGATGATGTAGCCCTTCTCGGCGCGCAGCACGTGCATCGTCTCGGTGCCGTACGGCGTGATGTCGTACTCGGCGCCGGCCGCCATGATCGCTTCCCAGACCGCGCGGCCCGCGTTGGCCGGCACGTTGATTTCATAGGCCAGCTCGCCCGAGAAGCTGATTCGCATCACGCGCGCTTTCACGCCCGCCACCGTGCCTTCGCGATAGCTCATGAACGGGAACGCGGCGTTCGCGAAATCGATGTCCCGGCAGACCTTCTGCACCACCTTGCGGCTGTTCGGGCCGACCACGGCGAAGGTCGCCCAGTGGTCGGTGACCGACGACAGGCGCACCTTCAGGTCGGGCCATTCGGTCTGCAGCCAGCGCTCCAGCCAGGTCAGCACGCGCGCGGCCCCGCCGGTGGTGGTGGTCATCATGTAGTGCTGCTCGCCGAGGCGCACCGTCACGCCGTCGTCGAACACCATGCCGTTCTCGTCGAGCATCAGGCCGTAGCGGCACTTGCCGACTTCCAGCTTGTTCCACGGGTTGGTGTAGACCCAGTTCAGCAGCTTGACCGCGTCGGGGCCCTGGATGTCGATCTTGCCGAGCGTGGAGGCGTCGAGGATGCCCACGCTGTTGCGCACCGCCAGGCATTCGCGCGCCACCGCCGCGTGCAGGTCCTCGCCGGGCTTCGGGAAGTACCAGGGGCGCTTCCAGTTGCCGACGTCCTCGAACAGCGCGCCGTGCTCGACGTGCCACTCGTGCACGCAGGTCTTGCGGATCGGGTCGAGGAAATCGCCCAGCTCGCGGCCCGCGAACGCGCCGAACGTGACCGGCGTGTAGTTCGGGCGATAGGTGGTGGTGCCGGTCTCGGGGATGGTCTTGCCGAGCGCCAGCGCGAGGATCGCCATGCCGTTGATGTTGCCGAGCTTGCCCTGGTCGGTGCCGAAGCCCATCGCGGTGTAACGCTTGACGTGCTCGACCGACTCGAAGCCCTCGCGCGCGGCCAGCAGGATGTCGGCCGCGCCGACGTCGTTCTGGAAATCGACGAAGCGCTTCGGCCCGCGCGTGACCTGCTCGCCGCGGCCCACCAGCCAGAGCGGCTCGAGCGGCGCCTCGGCCAGATCGGTCGCCTGCGGCGCGACGGGGCGCTGCGCGGCGCCGAAGCCGGCGGCCCGCGCGGCCTCCGCGCCGGCATCGACGGCCAGCCGCAGGCCGCGCGCCAGCGAGAATTCGCCGGCCGCCGCGCCCACGCTGGTCTCGCGCTGCAGCGCCTTGCCCGGCACGAAGCAGGCCTTCTCGTCGTGCCAGTGCGCCTTGCCGCCCGACTGCGCGAACAGGTGCAGCACCGGGCTGAAGCCGCCCGACATCGCCAGCAGGTCGCAGCCGAGCGTGGCGGTGGTGGCGCCCATGGCGCCGTTGGCGTAGGAGGCGATCTCCACCGACTGCACGTGCTGCCTGCCGTTGGCGGTGCTCACCACCGAGCCGTTCATCACGGCCACGCCATGCTTCTTCGCGGCGGCGGGCAGCGCGCCGTTGCTGTCCTGGCGCGAATCGACCACGGTGACCTTCGCGCCGTGCGCCTTCAGGTCGAGCGCGGTCTGGTAGCCGCGGTCGTTGTTGGTGAACACCACGGCGTTGCGGCCCGGCAGCACGCCGTAGCGATGGATGTAGGCCGACACCGCGCCGGCCAGCATCACGCCGGGCAGGTCGTTGTTGCCGAACACGAGCGGCCGCTCGTGCGCGCCGGTGGCGAGGATCACGTGCTTGGCGCGGATCTTCCACAGCAGCTCGCGCGAGCCCTTGCGCATCGACACCGGCTGGTGCTCGGTCAGGCGTTGCGCGACCGTGACGAGATTGTGGTCCTGATAGCCGAACGCGGTGCTGCGCGTGAGGAGCTTCACGTCGGGCAGGCGCGCGAGCTCCGCCTCGATCTTCTCGACCCATTGCAGCGCCGGCCGGCCGTCGATCTCGGCGCGGCACGACAGCAGGCTGCCGCCGAGTTCGCGCTGGTCGTCCACCAGGATCACGCGCGCGCCCGAGACGGCCGCCGCGTGCGCGGCGGCGAGCCCGGTCGGCCCGCCGCCCACCACCAGCACGTCGCAATGCGCGAACTGCTTGTCGTAGCGGTCGGCGTCGAGCTGCTCGGGCGCCCTGCCGAGGCCGGCCGCCTCGCGGATCTTCTCCTCGTACTTCGGCCAGAACTTGCGCGGCCACATGAAGGTCTTGTAGTAGAAGCCGGCCGGCATGAAGCGCGCGAACTTCTGGTTGATCGCCATGCGGTCGTTCTCGAGCGACGGCACGGCGTTGACGCTGCTGGCCACGAGGCCCTGGTACAGCTCGATCTCGGTGGCGCGCGCGTTCGGCACCGTGTAGGCGCCCGTCTCCAGCTGCACGATGGCGTTCGGCTCGGCCACGTCGGCCGTCACGATGCCGCGCGGGCGGTGGTACTTGAAGCTGCGCGCGACGAAATGCACGCCGTTGGCGAGCAGCGCAGAGGCCAGCGTGTCGCCCTGGAAGCCTTGGTAGGTGCGGCCGTTGAACGTGAAGGAGAGCGGAATCGCGCGGTTGATCCGGCCGCCCGCGCTCAGGCGGTCTTTCTGGCTCATTTCGTGTTGCCCTCTTGTGCGTCTTGTCCGTCGTGCGCGGGTGCGCCGAACGTCTCGTAGCCCTGGATGTCGTAGCTCACCGTGTCGCGCGTGGCCTTGAACCAGCGGCGGCAGCCCTGGGTGTGCAGCCATTGCTCGCGATGCACGCCGCGCGGGTTCTTGCGCATGAACAGGTAGTCGCCCCACTCGCGGTCGGAGAGCGCGTCGGTGTCGAGCGGGCGCATGATGTCGGCTTCCCCGCCGCAGGAAAATTCGGATTCGGCGCGCGGCCCGCACCACGGGCATTCGATCAGCAGCATGTTGGGGTTCCTCGTGGCGTGGGTCAGTGGGCGACGGCGGCGGCGCCGTGCTCGTCGATCAGGTGGCCGCTGTAGAAGCGGTCGAGCGCGAACGGCGCGTTCAGCGGATGCGGCTCGTCGCGCGCGATGGTGTGCGCGTAGGTCCAGCCCGAGCCCGGAGTGGCCTTGAAGCCGCCCGTGCCCCAGCCGCAGTTGAAGTACAGGCCCTTCACGTCGGTCTTGCTGATGATCGGGCAGGCGTCGGGCGAGACGTCGACGATGCCGCCCCACTGGCGGTTCATGCGCACGCGCGAGAACACCGGGAACATCTCGACGATCGCCTCCAGCGTGCCCTCGATGATCTGGAAGCTGCCGCGCTGGCCGAACCCCGTGTATTGATCGATGCCCGCGCCGATCACGAGGTCGCCCTTGTCGGACTGGCTGATGTAGGCATGCACCGCGTTCGACATCACCACCGTGTTGACCACCGGCTTGATCGGCTCGGACACCAGCGCCTGCAGCGGATGGCTCTCGATCGGCAGCCGCACGCCGGCCATGTCGGCCAGCGTCGAGGTGTTGCCGGCCGCCACCACCGCCACCTTCTTCGCCTTGATGAAGCCCTTCACGGTATCCACGCCGGTCACGGCGCCGCCGTCGCGGCGGATGCCGATCACCTGGCAGTTCTGGATGATGTCCACGCCGGCGCGGTCGGCGCCGCGCGCGAAGCCCCAGGCCACCGCGTCGTGGCGCGCCACGCCGCCGCGCCGCTGGATCGAGGCGCCGAGCACCGGATAGCGGCTGTTGAGGTTGATGGTCGGCTCGATCTCCTTGATCTGCGCCGGCGTGAGGAATTCGGCATCCACCCCGTTCAGGCGGTTGGCGTTGACGCGGCGCTGCGTGTCGCGCACGTCCTGCAGCGTGTGCGCGAGGTTCATCACGCCGCGCTGGCTGAACATCACGTTGTAGTTGAGTTCCTGCGAGAGCCCTTCCCAGAGCTTCATCGCCTTCTCGTAGAGCCCGGCCGACTCGTCCCACAGGTAGTTCGAGCGCACGATGGTGGTGTTGCGCGCGGTGTTGCCGCCGCCGATCCAGCCCTTCTCGAGGATCGCCACGTTGGTGATGCCGTGCTCCTTGGCGAGGTAGTAGGCGGTGGCCAGCCCGTGCCCGCCGCCGCCGACGATCACGACGTCGTACTCCTTCTTCGGCTCGGGGCTCTTCCACTGTCGTTCCCAGTTCTCGTGGTACGACAGGCCGTTGCGGAACAGGCTGAATATCGAGTAGCGGCTCATGTGCGATTACCTTGGTTTAGCATTCGATGACGTTCACGGCGAGGCCACCGCGCGACGTCTCCTTGTATTTCGTCTTCATGTCGGCGCCGGTCTCGCGCATCGTCTTGATCACCGAATCGAGCGACACGTAGTGCTGGCCGTCGCCCTTGAGCGCCATGCGCGAGGCGTTCAGCGCCTTGATCGCGCCCATCGCGTTGCGCTCGATGCAGGGAATCTGCACCAGGCCGCCCACCGGGTCGCAGGTCATGCCGAGGTTGTGCTCCATGCCGATCTCGGCGGCGTTCTCGACCTGGTCGGGATTGCCGCCCATCACGGCGGCGAGCGCGGCGGCGGCCATCGAGCAGGCCACCCCCACCTCGCCCTGGCAGCCCACCTCGGCGCCCGAGATCGAGGCGGTTTCCTTGTAGATGATGCCGATCGCGGCGGCCGTCAGCAGGAACTCGACGATGCCCTGCTCGTCCGAGCCCGGCACGAACTTCACGTAGTAGTGCAGCACCGCCGGGATCACGCCGGCCGCGCCGTTGGTGGGTGCCGTCACCACCCGGCCGCCCGCGGCGTTCTCCTCGTTCACGGCCATCGCGTAGAGGTTGACCCAGTCGAGCATCGACAGCGGATCGCGCAGCGATTCCTCGGAGCGGCTGCGCAGGCGGTTGTAGAGATCGGCCGCGCGGCGCTTGACGCGCATCGGGCCCGGCAGGTCGCCCTCCACCTTGCAGCCGCGCTCGACGCAGGCCGCCATGGTCCGCCAGATCGCCAGCAGCCCGGCGCGCACTTCCTCGGCCGGGCGCAGCGCGCATTCGTTGCGCAACGTCAGCTCGGCGATCGACAGGCCGCTCTCGCGACAGGCACGCAGCAGGTCGCTGCCGGTGCGGAACGGATACGGCACGTCGACGGCCGCGCGCACGCCGTTTACGCGGTCGCCGTCGCGGTTCACCACGAAGCCGCCGCCCACCGAGTAATACTCCTTCTCCACCAGCAGCTGGCCGTGCTCGTCGAACGCCTGGAAGCGCATGCCGTTCGGGTGCACGATGCCGGTGCAGGCCATCATGCGGCGGTAGAAGCCCAGGTCTTCCTTCTCCTCGAAGCGCACCGCGTGCCGGCCCAGCAGGTTGAGCGTCCTTTCGGCGCGGATCGCCTTCAGGCGCGGCTCGATCAGGTCGGGGTCGATCAGGTCGGGCAGATGGCCCTCCAGGCCGAGCAGCACCGCCTTGTCGGTGCCGTGGCCCTTGCCCGTCGCGCCGAGCGAGCCGTACAGCTCGACCCGCACGCGGCGCACGAACGCCAGCAGGTTGGCGTCCTCCACGTGCGAGGCGAACCGGCAGGCCGCGATCATCGGACCGACCGTATGCGAGCTCGACGGACCGATGCCGATCTTGAACAGATCGAAAACGCTGACGTTCATCTGACTGCTTCTCCGGTGGATACGCAACGGTTGGACACTGGGCGTCAGTACATCAAAGCGTAAAATCCGCCGATAGAACAAAAACGGCATCGACGTGGGATGGCGCCGCCACCGGGGCGGCGCCATCCCCGAAAACAGCGCTTTGACGATGATTGGCGACGGAAAAACGCAAGTCCGCCCCCGCTCGATCGGCGACGCTCGGTACGTGGGGCGCCGCCGTCCGGCGCTCTCCCGGTTTTCCCTGACTACGCTGCAATGACGCCCGACCTGCCCGCCTCGCTGCTGTCCGCCGATGCCGCCCCCACCCGGCTGCGCTTCGGCATCGTGCTGTTGCCGAATTTCACGCTCACCGCGTTTTCCGGTTTCGTCGACATGCTGCGGCTGTCGGCCGACGACGGCGACCACAGCAAGCCGGTGCGCTGCGCCTGGACCGTGATCGGCGACACGCTCGCGCCGGTGCGCGCGAGCTGCGGCATCCAGATCACGCCGTGGCAGACCTTCGACGAGGCCGAGCCGTTCGACTACGTGGTGGTGGTGGGCGGGCTGCTGCATTCGGGGCCGCAGGCCGGCCCCGAGACGCTGCGCTTCATCCGCGATGCGGCGGCGGCCGGCGCGAACATGGTGGGCATCTGCACCGGCGTGTTCGCGCTGATGCGCGCGGGCGTGCTCGACGCGCACCGGATCTGCGTGAGCTGGTTCCACTACTGGGATTTCATCGAGCGCTTCCCGAACGTCGACCCGCAGCGGCTGATCGCCGACCGCCTGTTCGTGATCGACCGCCGCCGCATCACCTGCTCGGGCGGGCGCGCCTCGATCGACGTGGCCGCCGCGATCCTGCTGCGCCACTTCGATCACGCCACGGTGCAGAAGGCGCTGCGGATCCTGCTGGTGGGCGAAATGCAGAAGGGCAACGCGCCGCAGCCGCACCCGCCGGGGCTCGAGCCCGCCACGCATCCGAAGGTCAAGCGCGCGATCCTGCTGATGGAGCAGCATGTGGGGCGCGCGCTGCCGCTCGAGGAGCTGGCCTGCAAGCTGGATCTGTCGGCGCGCCAGCTGGAACGGCTGTTCAAGGCCGAGACGGGCAGGAGCCCGCAGGCTTACGCCAAGCAGGTGCGGCTGCGCACCGCCGCCTGGCTGCTGACGAGCTCGGACCGCACGGTGGCGGACATCGCGTCGAGCTGCGGCTTCGCCGATGCCTCGCACCTGGGGCGCGAGTTCCGCAAGCAGTTCGACGCGACGCCCGCCGCGTATCGGGACAAGGGCGGGGCCGCAGCGGCGGTGCCGGGCGAGACGGCCGAAGACGCCGGGCCGGCCCCGGACGCGGCCGGCTGCGAGGCGGGCGACGCCGCGCGCACGGCCACCGGCGCCGCCGAGGCGCCGTGAGGCAGGCTGCCGTCGATGCGAGCCGGGCTTGCGCCCGGTCCCGAACGGATCGAAGCTTGCCCGCCGAGGCAGCGGGGCAGGATGAGCCGGTCCGCGCGGCAAGCGCGCGAGGCCGGCCTGCTTGCGCGGCGCACCGGCATGGCGCGTGCCCCGAACTGCGGCCCGCTGTCCGGACCGAGGCGACGCGGTGCGCCATGCGGGCCGACCGGCCCTGACGCGCGCTCGATCACGCGGCGCGGGCGAGTCGAGTTCGCTGCCTCGACGGCCAAGCCTGCGCGCGTGTCTTCGTCGCCCACCGTCAGGCACTCCCGGTGCTGACGATTGGCGCAGGCATCGAACACGAACTCATGGGCCCGGGGCGTGCCGCGCCGACAGGCCACGCGCTTTGGCACGCAAGCTACTGACGGCGAGCGCGCTCAGGCATAGGTGTCGACATTCGACCCGACATGGCTCGATCCGCTCGCCCGCGCCGCCGCGGTGAGCGTGCCGAGCGCCTGCTGCAACGCACCGGAGATGGTTTGCACCTGCTGCGCGGCCGCCTCGCGCTGCGCAGCGGTATGCGCCTGCGCGAGCTGCTGTTCGGCCTTCGCGAGTTGCTGCTCGAGGCGCTTGACCGTCTGTTGGAGCTGCGCGAGCTGGCCGGACGACGTGCTTTGTCCCGACGTTGCTCCGCCGCCGCCGCCCGATCGAGGCTTGGCCGACGTGCTCGTCGTGCCCGAATCCGCCGGGGTGGCGGCGGTGCCGGCAGCACTCGACGCGTTCGGCGCACCGCTGCCGGCCGAGGCATCGGCGCCCGTCGCGCCCGTCGCGCCCGTCGCGCCCGTCGCGCCCGTCGCGCCCGTCGCACCCGTCGCACCCGTAGCGCCAGCAGTCGCCGCGGCGCCACTGGCCGGGGCCGCGGTGCTACCCGCCGCGCCCGCCGCCGGCTGGGCGCGCGACAGGTTCGCTGCGGACGCGGGCCCCGTCGTGCCGGCCGCGCGCGGCGGCGCCGCGGCAGCGGCGGTGTCGGCCGTGCCGGCCGCCGTCTGCGCGCTGCGCTGGCGGTCGCGGTTGCCGCGCTGCGAGGCGGACGACGACAGGTCCAGCGCGGTGCTGGCGCTGCCGGCGCCTGGCTGAATGATCATGCGAATTCTCCTGGTGATTGAATGAGGCGGCGCCGCGCCGAACCGCCGTGCTGCCGGCTCGATCGGGGCCGGCGCCCGCGGCCCGCCGTGGCCATGCCTCGGGCGGCCGCGCCGCAAGCCCGCCGGGGGCATCATGCGCCGCGGCCGAGGCCGCCGCGGTTGCCCGCCGTCCGCGCTGCCTTCGCGTCGGCCGGCCAGCCGACCCGCTCGCCGCCGTTCGGGTTATCGGCGGCCGGCGCTGAAAATTGAGCGCGGCCCGACAAACGGGAAGCCTCCGATCGTCGTCGCGCCACACGCCCTCACGGATGGCGGCGGCTCAGTAGCCCACCGCCGCGCCGGCCGGCCGGCGCGGATCGTTCGCGCCGTAGATGAAGCCGGGCCGCACGATGTCCGACACCGACGCATCGTTGCCCGAGCTGGCGCGGCTCGCCACCTCGGTGCCGGGCAGCCCGACCAGCACCAGCTCGGCGGCGCCCCAGGGCGTCTGCTCGACCATCTTGTAGCCCATCCTGCGCAGGATCGCGAGCGTGTCGGGCGACAGGCCGCGCGTTTCGTAATAGACCTCGTCGGGCAGCCACTGGTGATGGACGCGCGGCGCATCCACGGCATCCTGCGGCGGCATCGCGTAGTCGATCACGTTCAGCGCGGTCTCGAGCGTGATCGTGATGATGCGCGAGCCGCCCGGCGAGCCGATCACCATGAACACCTTGCCGTCCTTCGTGACCACCGTCGGCGCCATCGACGAGAGCGGCCGCTTGCCCGGCGCGATCGCGTTGCGCGAGCCCTGCACGAGGCCGAACAGGTTCTGCGCGCCGATCTTGGTGGTGAAGTCGTCCATCTCGTCGTTGAGGAAGAAGCCGGTGCCCGGCGCGATCACCACGGCGCCGAACCGGCCGTTCACCGTGTAGGTGGTCGATACCGCGTTGCCGTCGGCGTCGATGATCGAGTAATGCGTCGTCTCGGGCTTTTCGTGGACGCCGAAGCCCGGCACGACCTGCTTCGACGAGGCGGCCCGATCGTCGCTGATGGTCTGGCGGATCTGGTCCGCATAGGCCTTGCTCGTCAGGCGCTCGACCGGATTGTCGACGAATGCCGGATCGCCGAGCAGCGTGTTGCGGTCGAGATAGGCATGGCGCATCGCCTCGGTCATGTAGTGGACCGCCGCGGCCGAGTGATAGCCGAGCGCGCGCATGTCGTAGCCCTCGAGGATGTTCAGCGTCTCGCAGAGCGTGACGCCGCCCGAGCTCGGCGGCGGCGCCGAGATGAAGGTGTAGCCGCGATAGCTGCATTTGAGCGGCTCGGTGTCCTCGGCGCGGTAGGCCGCGAAATCGGCCGCCGTGATCACGCCGCCGCCGCGCCTCGAGGCGGCTTCCACGGCCTGCGCAATCCTGCCGTGGTAGAACGCGTCGTCGCCGTGCTGCGCAATGCCCTCGAGCGTCGCGGCCAGATCCTTCTGCACCAGGCGGTCGCCGGGCTGCAGCGGCGTGCCGTCCTTGCGCAGGAACACGCGGGCCGCGTCGGGATCGTCGCGCAAGCGGTCGGTGGTGGTGTCGAGGATGTCGGTGTCGCCGCGCGTGAGGACGAAGCCGTCGCGCGCGAGCCGGATCGCAGGCGCCATCACCTGGCGCAGCGTGAGCCTGCCGTACTTGCGCTCGGCGAGGTTCAGGCCGGCCACCGTGCCGGGCACGCCGACGGCCAGATAGCCGTACAGGCTCGCGCCCTTGCGCACGTTGCCGGCCTCGTCGAGGTACATGTTCGCCGAAGCGCCGGCCGGCGCCTTCTCGCGGAAATCGATGAAGCGGTCGCGCCCGTCGGCCAGATGCAGCGTCATGAATCCGCCGCCGCCGATGTTGCCGCAACAGGGGTTCGTGACGGCCTGCGCGTAGCCCACGGCCACCGCCGCGTCCACGGCGTTGCCGCCCTGCTTGAGGATCTGCACGCCGATCTCGGAGGCCAAATGCTGCGACGACACCACCATGCCGTGCCGCGCCTCCACCGCTGGCTCGGAGGCCGCATGGGCGATCGGGGCAAGGCAGACGGCCAGTACGCTGGCGGCGGGAAGGAAGCGCCTCATGTCGCGAAACTCCTGGATGGGCAGTGGAAGGAAGGCGGCCCGCGGCGGCCGGTGGCGCGCCTGAAGCGCGCTGGAAGCCGGCCCGAAGCCGGGCCCGCGGCTTGCCGCGGGCCGAGGCGATCGTAGCACGCATGGCCGCGGGCCGTGGTCCGTCCCGGCGGCCCCGCACCGCCGCCGGGACGGGCAGGCCGGCACGCGCTGCGTGTTCACCGGCGCATGCGCGGCGGCGGCAGGTTCGACCCGCGCGCGAGCTCGACGAACGAGCGCAGATAATCGACCGATTCGTCCGCCTCGCGCATGCCGAGGAAGATCTGCTTGGCGATGCCGTGCTTGCCGAGCTTCACGGCGGCAACCGGCATGCGCTGGACGTATTCCTCGGCAAGCCAGCGCGGCAGCGCGGCCACGCCGCGATTGCTGGCCACCATCTGCAGCATGATGTCGGTGGTCTCGATGGTCTTGTGGCGGCGCGGCGCGATGTTGGCCGGGCGCAGGAAGTGGTTGTAGATGTCGAGCCGGTCGGTTTCGACGGGATAGGTGATGAGGGTCTCGTCCGCCAGTTGCGCGGGCTTCACGTAGCGCACGCCGGCCAGCGGGTGCCGGTCGGCCACCACCAGCACCTGCTCGTAGTCGAACACCGGCTCGAAACGCAGCCCCGGGCGCGCGAGGGGATCGGGGGTAACCAGCACGTCGATGTCATAGCCGAACAGCGCGCCGATGCCGCCGAACTGGAAGCGCTGCTTGACGTCCACGTCCACGTCGGGCCAGCGCGCGAGGTAAGGCGACACCACCTTCAGCAGCCACTGATAGCACGGGTGGCACTCCATGCCGATGCGCAGCGTGCCGCGCTCGCCGTCGGCGTACTGCTTCATGCGCGCCTCGGCATGCTCGAACTGCGGCAGCAGCCGCTCGGCCAGCGACAGCAGGTATTGCCCGGCCTGCGTGAGCCGCAGGCTGCGCCCTTCACGATCCCAGATCGGCGTGCCGAGCTGCTGCTCGATCTTCTTGACGGTGTGGCTCAGCGCCGACTGGGTCAGGCACAGCACGTCGGCGGCGGCCGTCAGCGAGCCCTGCCGGGCGACTTCGCGAATGATGACGAGATGGATGCGTTCGAGCATGAAGGGCGCCCGGCGGCGGGGCCGGGATGGAATTCGAGCATGAAGAATTCTAATCGATCAATGAAAACAATCCATTTTTCTTCATGAGCGGCGGCCCCTATCATCGCTGCCAGCCCTCCCCTTTCTCCTTGACGACGACGAACCAACATGGTCACCACTCACAACCTCGGCTTCCCTCGCATCGGCGCGAAACGCGAACTGAAATTCGCCCTCGAGCGCTACTGGAAGGGCGAGTCCTCGCGCGACGAGCTCAAGGCGCTGGGCGCCGAACTGCGCGCGCGCCACTGGCACCACCAGGCCGGGCTCGACCTCGTGCCGGTCGGCGATTTCGCGTTCTACGACCAGGTACTCGACATGAGCTTCACGCTCGGCAACCTGCCCGAGCGGGTGCGCGACTTCCACGGCGATGCGCTCGACAACAGCTTCCGCGTGGCGCGCGGCCGGTCGGCGGCCCCTCATGCCGCGTGCTGCGGCGGGGTCGCGGCCGGCGAGATGACGAAGTGGTTCGACACCAACTACCACTACATCGTCCCCGAATTCACGGCCGATACCTCATTCACGCTCGATGCCTCGCGCCTGACGGCGCAACTCGCCGAGGCGCGCGCCCAGGGCACGAAGGCCAAGGCCGTGATCATCGGCCCGGTCACCTACCTGTGGCTCGGCAAGACCAAGGACGCGTCGGACAGGCTCGCGCTGCTGCCGCGCCTCCTGCCCGCCTACGCGGCACTGCTCGACGCGCTGGCCGCCGACGGCGTGGCGTGGGTGCAGATCGACGAGCCGGCGCTCGTCACCGAGCTCGACGACGCGTGGCGGCAGGCGTTCATCACGGCCTACGAGGCGCTGAAGTCGCGCAGGGTCAAGCTGCTGCTGGCCACCTACTTCGGCCCGCTGCTCGACAATCTCGATCTGGCCGTGAAGCTGCCCGTCGACGGCCTGCATCTCGACGCGATCCATGCCCGCAGCGAAGTGCTGCTGGCGGCGGACCGGCTGCCGGCCGCGAGCGTGCTGTCGGTGGGCGTCATCAACGGCCGCAACGTCTGGAAGACCGATCTGACGGCCGCGCTCGACTGGCTCGAGCCGCTCGCCGGCCGCCTCGGCGAGCGCCTCTGGATCGCGCCGTCGTGCTCGCTGCTGCACGTGCCGGTCGATCTCGCCGGCGAGACGAAGCTCGACGCCGAGATCCGGTCGTGGCTCGCCTTCGCGCTGCAGAAGCTCGACGAACTGCAGGTGCTGGCCGCCGCGCTGAACCAGGGCCGCGCCGCCGTGGCCGACGCGCTGGCCGCCAACGCCGCCGCCGTCGCGGCGCGCCGCGCGTCGCCGCGCGTGCACAACCCGGCCGTGAAGGCCGCCGTCGCGAAGCTCGACGCGCGGCTCGGCCGGCGCGCGAGCGCCTATGCCGAGCGCGCCGCGAAGCAGGCCGCGCGCCTGCGGCTGCCGAGGTTCCCCACCACCACGATCGGCTCGTTTCCGCAGACGGCCGAGATCCGCCAGGCGCGCAGCCGGTTCAAGGCCGGCACGCTCGACCTGGACGGCTACCGCGCCGCGATGCGCGCCGAGATCGCGCGCAGCGTGCGCGAGCAGGAACGCCTCGGGCTCGACGTGCTGGTCCACGGCGAAGCGGAGCGCAACGACATGGTCGAATACTTCGGCGAGCAGCTCGACGGCTACGCGTTCAGCCAGTTCGGCTGGGTGCAGTCCTACGGCTCGCGCTGCGTGAAGCCGCCGATCCTGTTCGGCGACATCAGCCGCCCGAAGGCGATGACGGTCGAGTGGATCGCCTATGCGCAGTCGCTGACGCCAAAGCCGATGAAGGGCATGCTGACCGGCCCCGTCACGCTGCTGAACTGGTCGTTCGTGCGTGACGACCAGCCGCGCTCGGTGTCGTGCCGCCAGCTCGCGCTGGCGATCCGCGAGGAAGTGATCGATCTCGAGAAGGCCGGCGTGAGCGTGATCCAGATCGACGAGGCCGCGCTGCGCGAAGGCCTGCCGCTGCGTCGCGCGCAGTGGGCCGACTACCTGGGCTGGGCAGTCGACGCGTTCCGCATCAGTGCCAACGGCGTGCGCGACGAGACGCAGATCCACACCCACATGTGCTATTCGGAGTTCAACGACATCATCGCGTCGATCGCCGAGATGGACGCCGACGTCATCACGATCGAGACATCGCGCTCCGACATGGAGCTGCTCGACGCGTTCGACGACTTCAAGTACCCGAACGAGATCGGGCCGGGCGTGTACGACATCCATTCGCCGAACATCCCGACCGAGCAGCAGATCGTCGCGTTGATGAAGAAGGCGGCCGAGCGCGTGCCCGCCGAGCGCCTGTGGGTCAACCCGGACTGCGGCCTGAAGACCCGCCAATGGGCCGAGGTGATTCCGGCGCTGACCAACATGGTGTCGGCGGCGAAGGCGCTGCGCAGCCAGAGTCGGTAGGGCGCGATGTCGTCCACTACCGTGTACACTCGGCCCGATTCAATGGATAGCCCGGGGAGGCTGCGATGGAGATCCGCGACGCGCGCGAGCAGGATGTGGCAGGCATCACGGCAATCTACAACGATGCCGTGATGAACACGCTGGCGATCTGGAACGAGACTGCCGTGGACACGGCGAACCGCACCGCCTGGCTGGCCGATCGCGGCCGCGCCGGCTACCCGGTGCTGGTGGCCGTGGACGCTGCGCAGCAGGTACTCGGCTACGCGTCGTTTGGCGACTGGCGCCCGTTCGACGGCTTCCGCGCCACCGTCGAGCACTCGATCTACGTGCGCGCCGACCAGCGCGGCAACGGCATCGGCCGGCAGCTGATGGTGGCGCTGATCGAACGCGCGCGCGCGATCGGCAAGCACGTGATGGTGGCCGGCATCGAAGCCAACAACGCCGGCTCGATCCGGCTGCACGAAACGCTCGGCTTCCGTGACACCGGCACGCTGCGGCAGGTGGGCATGAAGTTCGGCCAGTGGCTCGACCTGACGTTCATGCAACTGACGCTCGACACGCGGGCGACGCCGCAGGCGAAGCTGCCTTGAGACCGGCGCGCCGGCGGCCACCGTCCGCCGGCCGGCTAGCCGAACCGCCCCCGCCAGGGCCAAGCGCCCCTGCCGCCTGAGCGCGCGCCGCGCCCCGGCCCCGCCTGCTCGCCCCTTCCCGTGCGCCACGCCTCGCCGTTGCGGGTAACTCCCGATGCCGGTGCATCCCTCGCAATTTGTATGATGACCACATCACCCGACAAATCCGCTTGCTTCATGTTCGAGAAAATCCCGGCGCGCGCGATGAGCGACGCCGTCGCGCAGCAGTTGCTCAGGCAGATCGAGATCGGCGGCTTCGCCGGCACCGGCAAGCTGCCGACCGAATCCGTGCTGGCGCAGCAGTTCGGCGTGAGCCGCACGGTGATCCGCGAGGCGATCTCGCGGCTCAAGAACGAAGGCGTGGTCGAGCCGCGCCAGGGCAGCGGCGTGTTCATCGCGCAGCACGGCGCGATCCGGCCACTGCGGATCGACTACGCGGAGGCGGTGGGAACGGGCTCGCTCGTGCACCTGCTCGCGCTGCGCCGGGCAATCGAGGCCGAGGTGGCCGCCGAGGCCGCGCAGCGCCGCACCGACGCCGACCTGCAGCGCATCGACGCAGCCCTCGCGAAGATCGACGCGGCCGTGGCCGCGGGCCGCGACGGCGTGGCCGAGGACATCGCGTTTCACCGCACGATCGCCGCCGTCACCGGCAACCCCTATTTCCTGAAGACCCTGAGCTTCCTGAACCAGTACCTCGAAGCGGGCGTGATGGTCACGCGCCGCAACGAGGCGACGCGCGAGGATTTCTCGCGCCAGGTGCGCGAGGAGCACGCGGCGATCGCCGCCGCGATCCGCGCCGGCGACGCGCCGGCCGCCGGCAACGCGGCGCGCATCCATCTGGTGAACGCCGCGCGGCGCCTGGCGCAGGCGGGCCTGGGCTGATCCATTCGTCCGGCGAAGCCGGGCATCCGTTCGATACAAGGATTCACATGTCACGACAAGTAGGCGTCATCGGGCTCGGCGCGATGGGACTCGGCGTGGCGCGCTCGCTGCTGCGCGCCGGATTCCGCGTCCATGCCTGCGACGTGCGCCACAGCGTGCTCGACGCGTTCGCGGCCGAGGGCGGCATCCGCTGCGCCACCCCCGCCGAACTGGGCGCGCGGTGCGAGGTGGTGATCACGCTGGTGGTCGACGCGGCCCAGACCGACACCGTGCTGTTCGGCGAGCACGGTGCGGTGCCGGCCATGCGGCCCGGCACGGTGGTGATCTCGAGCGCCACGGTCGCGCCGGAATTCGCGCAGCAGCTCGGCGCGCGCGTCGAGGCGGCCGGCCTGCTGATGCTCGATGCGCCGGTATCCGGCGGTGCCGCGCGCGCGGCCTCGGGCCAGATGACGATGATGAGCTCGGGGCCGGCGGCCGCCTACGCGGCCTGCGAGGACGTGCTCGCGGCGATCTCGGCCAAGCTCTACCGGCTCGGCGCCGAGCATGGCGCGGGCTCGAAGGTGAAGATCATCAACCAGCTGCTGGCCGGCGTGCATATCGCGGCGGCCGCCGAGGCGATGGCGCTCGGACTGCGCGAGGGCGTGGACGCCGACGCGCTCTACGAGGTGATCACGCACAGCGCCGGCAACTCCTGGATGTTCGAGAACCGCGTGCCGCATATCCTGAACGGCGACTACGCGCCGCTTTCCGCCGTCGACATCTTCGTCAAGGATCTCGGCCTGGTGCTCGATACCGCGCGCCGCAGCAAGTTCCCGCTGCCGCTGTCGGCCACCGCGCACCAGATGTTCATGAACGCGTCGAGCGCCGGCCACGGCGGCGAGGACGATTCCGCCGTGATCAAGACCTTCCCCGGCATCACGCTGCCACCGGCGCGCTGAAGCGCCGAACCGCGCCACTCGTGCTCATCGTCATGACCGACTCCGCCACCCCCGCCCGTCCGCTGCTCGGCTGCATCGCCGACGATTTCACCGGCGCGACCGACCTCGCGAACATGCTCGTGAAGAGCGGCATGCGCACGATCCAGACCATCGGCGTGCCCGAACCCGGCGCGCGGCTCGACGCCGACGCGCTCGTCGTCGCGCTGAAGTCGCGCACGATCCCGGCCGCCGACGCCGTGGCCCGGTCGCTCGCCGCGCTCGCCTGGCTGCGCGGGCAGGGCTGCCGGCAGTTCTATTTCAAGTATTGCTCGACCTTCGATTCGACTGACGCCGGCAACATCGGCCCGGTGGCCGACGCGCTCGCCCGCGCGCTCGGCGCCGACGATGCGCTGGTGATTGCCTGCCCCGCGTTTCCCGAGACGGGGCGCACGATCTATCGCGGCCACCTGTTCGTCGGCGACGCGCCGCTCGACGAATCGGGCATGGAGCAGCATCCGCTCACGCCGATGAGGGACGCGAACCTGGTGCGCGTGCTGCAGCGGCAGACGCCGTCGAAGGTCGGCCTGGTGCGCTACGACACGATCGCGCGCGGTGCCGGCGCGGTGCGCGAGGCGTTCGCGGCGCTGCGCGCCGACGGCGTGCGCTACGCGATCACCGATGCGCTGTCCGACGCGGACCTGCACACGGTGGGCGAGGCCTGCAGCGATCACCTGCTCGTGACGGGCGGCTCGGGCCTCGCGCTCGGCCTGCCGGCCAACTTCCGGCGCGCGGGCCTGCTGCGCGAGCGCGGCGACGCGGCGGCGCTGCCGCGCGTGGCGGGCGGCGCCGTGGTGCTGGCCGGCAGCGCCTCGAAGGCGACCAACGCGCAGGTGGCCGAGTGGCGCGCGAGCCGTCCGGCGCTGCGCCTCGATCCGCTCGCGATCTCGCGCGGCGAACCGGTGGTGGCCGACGCGCTCGGCTTCTTCGACGCGCAGCGGGGCGAGCCGGTGCTGATCTACGCCACCGCCGCGCCCGACGAGGTGAAGGCGGTGCAGCAGCAGCTCGGCGCCGAGGCCGCGGGCGCGCTCGTCGAGCTGACGCTGGCCGAGATCGCGCGCGGGCTGCTCACGCGCGGCGTGCGCCGTTTCGTGGTGGCGGGCGGCGAAACCTCCGGCGCGGTGGTGCAGGCGCTCGGCGTAAGGGCGCTGCAGATCGGCGCGCAGATCGACCCCGGCGTGCCCGCCACCGCCACGCTCGACGGCCAGTTCGCGCTGGCGCTGAAGTCGGGCAATTTCGGCGCCGTCGATTTCTTCGCCAGGGCGCTGGCACGTCTGGAGAACCTCGCATGAGCACCGAACAGCAGCTGCGCGAAACCCTCTGCGCAGTGGGCGCGAGCCTGTTCGCGCGCGGCCACGCGGTAGGCACCGCCGGCAACCTCAGCGCGCGGCTCGACGACGGCTGGCTGATCACGCCCACCGACGCATGCCTGGGCCGGCTCGACCCGGCGCGCATCGCCAAGGTGGACCTGAACGGCCAGCCCGTGTCCGGCGACAAGCCCTCGAAGACGCTCGCGCTGCATCGCGGCATCTACGCGCGCAATCCCGAAGCGCGCGGCGTGGTCCACACGCACTCGACCCATCTCGTCGCGCTGACGCTCGCGGGAGTCTGGCGCGACGAGGACGTGCTGCCGCCGATCACGCCGTATTACGTGATGAAGGTCGGCCATGTGCCGCTGATCCGCTACCGGCGCCCGGGCGACCCCGCCGTCGCGGCCGAGGTGGCCGCGCTGGCCGACCGCGTGCGCGGCGTGCTGCTCGAACGGCTCGGGCCGGTGGTGTGGGCGCCGTCGGTCGAGCAGGCCTCGGCGGTGCTCGAGGAGCTGGAGGAAACCGCGCGGCTGTGGCTGATGACGAACCCGAAGCCGGCGCCGCTCGACGAGCCCGCGCTCGACGAGCTGCGCCGCAGCTTCGGCGCGCGCTGGTGAGGCGCGCCGACACCGCCGGCGTGAGCGCCGCGCCGCCCTGATTCACCGACGGCGCGTCCGCCATGCGGCGCGCGCAACCTGCCGGAGACTACGATGATCCCGTACCGAGCCGCGGCTTCGCCCGCCACCGCCCGGGCCGCTTCGGGCGCGCTCGACGCCACCTGCCGCAAGCTGTGCGGGCGCCTCGCGCCGTTCCTGATGCCCTGCCACGTGGTAACCGACCGGAACCGCGCCGAGGTCGGCTTCGCGAAGCGGCAGATGGCGCGCGATCCGGCGTTCAGCGCGACGGTGTTCGGGCTCGGTGCAGGCCTCTTCCTCGGCTATTTCCTGTTCGCGCTGCCGAGCAAGCTGCGCATGCGCAAGGCCGGTGCGAAGGTCTGGATCGCGAGGATCATCGCGGTGCTCAGGTCGGCGCTCCCGGAGCCGATCACGCGCGCCCGGCAGCCCTGATGCGTTTTTTCCGCCGCGCGCCGGGCCAGCCCGTGCGCGGCGCCGCTCCTCCTTCTGATGGAACCGCCGCCATGCCACGCTTTGCCGCCAATCTTTCGATGATGTACCAGGAGCACCCGTTCCTCGAGCGCTTCGCCGCCGCGGCGCGCGACGGCTTCCGGGCGGTCGAGTACCTGTTCCCCTATGCGTTCCCGGCCGCCGAGCTGAAGGCGCGGCTCGACGGCGCCGGGCTCGTGCAGGCGCTGTTCAACGCCCCGCCCGGCGACTGGGCGGCCGGCGAACGCGGCATCGCCGCGCTGCCGGGCCGCGAGGACGAATTCCGCCGCGCCGTGGAGACCGCGCTCGACTACGCGCGCGTGATCGGCAACGACAAGCTGCACGTGATGGCCGGCCTGGTGGCGGCCGATGCCGACCGCGCGCGCCACCGCGACGTCTACCTGCGCAATCTCGCCTATGCGGCGCAGGCCGCGCGGGGCGCCGGGCTGCAGGTGCTGATCGAGCCGATCAACCCGCGCGACATGCCCGGCTACTTCCTGAACCGCCAGGACGACGCGCAGGCGATCTGCCGCGAGGTGGGCGCGCCGAACCTGCGCGTGCAGTTCGATTGCTATCACTGCCAGATCGTCGAGGGCGACCTCGCGAAGAAGCTCGAACGCGACTTCGCCGGCATCGGCCACATCCAGGTGGCAGGCGTGCCCGAGCGGCACGAGCCGGACCTCGGCGAACTGAATTATCCGTACCTGTTCGCCCTGCTCGACCGGCTCGGCTACGACGGCTGGATCGGCTGCGAATACCGGCCG
Organism: Burkholderia glumae LMG 2196 = ATCC 33617; assembly: GCF_000960995.1. Classification (NCBI taxonomy): domain Bacteria; kingdom Pseudomonadati; phylum Pseudomonadota; class Betaproteobacteria; order Burkholderiales; family Burkholderiaceae; genus Burkholderia; species Burkholderia glumae. Next base: position 2,610,613 of record NZ_CP009434.1, read on the forward strand.
AAGGCCGGCACCTCCGACGGCCTCGGCTGGCTGCGCCCGTACCGGTGAGCCGTCGCGCCCTCGCTTCGCGCCGCGTCGCGCGCCTCTGAACCGACCCACGCACAACGCCCATGAAAGTCCTGATCACCGGCGGCGCCGGCTTCCTCGGCCGCCGCCTCGCCACCCGGCTGCTGGCGCGCGGTGAACTCGCCGGCCCGGGCGGCAGGCCCGAGCCCATCGACGAACTGCTGCTGCTCGACGTGGCGCAGGCCGCCGGCTTCGACGACGCGCGCGTCACCACGCGGGTCGGCGACATCGCCGATCGCACCGTCCTGGAGCGCGCGATCGACACGCGCACCGGCGCGATCTTCCATCTCGCGGCCATCGTCAGCGGCCAGGCCGAGGCCGATTTCGAACTCGGCATGCGCATCAACCTCGATGCGTCGCGCACGCTGCTGGAGGTGTGCCGTGCGCTCGGCCACCGCCCGCGCGTGGTGTTCACGAGCTCGGTGGCCGTCTATGGCGGCGCGCTGCCGCAAATCGTGCAGGACGACACCGCGCTCAATCCGCAATCGTCGTATGGCACGCAGAAGGCGATCGCCGAACTGCTGCTCTGCGACTACACGCGGCGCGGCTTCGTGGACGGCCGCGTGCTGCGCCTGCCCACCATCAGCGTGCGGCCGGGACGGCCGAACGCGGCGGCCTCGTCGTTCGCGAGCGGTATCATCCGCGAGCCGCTCAACGGCGTCGAATCGGTCTGCCCGGTGCCGCTCGACACGCGGCTCTGGCTGCTCTCGCCGCGCCGCGCGATCGACGCGCTGGTGGCCGGCTGCGAGCTCGACGGCGAGCAACTCGGCAGCCGCCGCATCGTCAACCTGCCGGGGATCTCGGTCAGCGTCGGCGAGATGATCGACGCGCTGCGCGAGGTGGCCGGCGACGCGCCCGTGGCCAGGATCCGCCACGCGATGGACCCGCGCGTGGCGGCAATCGTCGGCAGCTGGCCGGGCCGCTGGGACGTGTCGCGCGCCGCGTCGCTCGGATTCGTCGGCGACGCGGGGTTCGCCGACGTGATCCGTGCCTATCTCGAGGACGAGCGCGGCTGATACCGCACCCGCGTGCCGCCGGCATGGAGCGCGCCCAAGCACACCCCTCGCCGCCGGGCCACCGGCGGCGAGCTGATGTCATGACGCGGCTATACGGCGAAGCGCTCGCTCGCGAACTGCGCGTCGGGCACGCCGGCCGCGAGCGCGGCCTGCCGCGCGGCCTGCACGAGCGGCGGCGGCCCGCACACATAGAGATCGGGCGGCGCGCCGGCCTGCGCGAGCGCCGCGCCCAGGGCCTCGGCCGGCGTGCCGCGAAAGCCGGCCCATGCCTCGCCGGCGCGCCACACGCACAGCTCGACGCGCAACTGCGGCAGCGCGGCCCGCAGCCGCTCCAGTTCGTCGAGCATGAACAGCTCGCTTTCGTGGTTGACGCCGAAGAACAGCCGCGCGTCGGCCATCTCCTGGTAGTCGGCCATCCGCCGCAGCATCGACAGGATCGGCGCGAGGCCGGTGCCGCCGGCCACGAACCAGCGCGGGCGCAGGCTCTCGGCGCACAGGCCGAAGCCGCCCATCGGCAGGTGGACGGTCAGCGCGTCGCCCGGCCGGGCCCGCTCGCGCAGGTAGGTCGAAAACCAGCCGCCGGCACGCAGCCGGATCAGGAATTCGAGGCGCCCGTCCCAGTTGCTGGTATTGGCGAGCGAGTACGGCCGGCGCCGGCCGCTGCCCGGCACCTCCAGCTCCGCGAACTGGCCCGGCTCGAACTCCACGGCCGATCCGGACACGTCGTCGGGCGCCACCTGCAGCTCCAGGCGCAGCGTGTGCTCGGCGATCGCGTCGAGCGCCGCGATCGTCGCGGCGCGCGCCGGCACCGGATGCAGCAGCACCTTGGCCGCGTCATAGGGCGCCGTGAGCCGCAGATCGCCGAGCGGCACGGTCCGGCACAGCAGCACCGCGCCGCGCTGGCCGGCCGGCAGCGCGTCGGCGCTGTAGTCGCGCATCGTGTAGCCGCCGTCGACGGCGTTCGCCTGGCACGCGCCGCAACTGCCGCGCCGGCACTGCGACGGCAGCGTGATGTCGGCCTCGGCCGCGGCTGCGAGCACGTCCTGGCCGGACTCGCAGCCGAAGTCGAAGCGTGCGCCGTCGCGCGTGGTCAGCTCGATTCGATAGCGCATCGCACCGCCCCGCTCACGCGGCCGCGCGCGTCAGCGCCGCCGCCAGGTCAGCGCCCGCCTCGCCGATCGGCCGGATGCCGAACTGCTCCACCAGCACGGCCAAGGCCGCCGGCGTGAGGAACGCCGGCAGCGACGGCCCGAGGTGGATGTTGCGCAGGCCGAGCGCGAGCATCGTCAGCAGCACCGCCACCGCCTTCTGCTCGAACCACGACACCACGAACGACAGCGGCAGCTCGTTCAAGCCGCAGCCGAGCTCGCCCGCCAGCGCGGTCGCGATCAGGATCGCCGAGTAGCTGTCGTTGCACTGGCCCAGGTCGAGCAGGCGCGGAATGCCGCCGATCTCGCCGAACGCGTGCCGGTTGAAGCGGTACTTGTTGCAGCCGAGCGTCATCACCACCGTGTCGGCCGGCGTCTGCTGCGCGAACTCGGTGTAGTAGTCGCGGCCGGGCGCGGCGCCGTCGCAGCCGCCGATCAGGAAGAAGTGACGGATCTTCCCGGCCTTGACCGCGGCCAGCACCTGGTCCGCCACGCCCAGCACGGCGTGCCGGCCAAAGCCCACCGTGATGGTCTGCTCGGGCGCGCTGGCCGGGAAGCCGGGCAGCGCCTGCGCCGCGCGGATCAGCATCGCGAAGTCGTGATGTTCGAGGTGGCGCACGCCGGGCCAGCCGACCGGCCCGGTGGTGAAGATCCGTTGCCGGTATTGCGGCAGGGGCTCGATGATGCAGTTGGACGTCATCAGCACCGGCCCGGGGAAACGCGCGAAGTCGCTCTGCTGGTCCTGCCAGGCGCCGCCGTAGTTGCCGGCCAGGTGCGGAAACGCTTTGAGCACCGGATAGGCGTGGGCCGGCAGCAGCTCGCCGTGAGTGTAGACCTGGATGCCGGTGCCGGCCGTCTGTTCGAGCAGCGCGTGCAGATCGCCGAGATCGTGGCCGGACACGAGGATCGCCTTGCCCGCCACCGGCGCGACGCGCACCACGGTGGGCCGCTGCGTGCCGAAGCGGCCGGTGTTCGCGTTGTCGAGCAGTTCCAGCACCATCAGGTTCAGGCGGCCGAGTTCGAGCGCCTGGCCGAGCAGCGCGTTGACGTCGGTGGGCGCGCCTGCCAGCGCGGCCAGCGCCGCCCCCACGCCGGCGAAGACCTCGTCGCGCTCGTAGCCGAGCACGCGCGCATGATGCGCATAGGCGCACACGCCTTTCAGGCCGTACAGCACCAGCGCGCGCAGGCCGATCACGTCCTCGCCCAGCTCGTCGGCGCCGGCCTCGATGCCCACCGCCGAGGCCTGCGCCAGCAGGCCGGCCAGCTCATCGGCCGGCTGCCAGGCGGCCGGCCCCTGCAGCGCCGGCGCGGCCTGCCCGGCGGCGCGCGCCTTGGCCTCGCAGGCGGCCTTCAGGCGGTCGCGGATCAGGGCCGCCTCGCGCAGCATGGCGACGAAGCGCGCCGCGTGAAAATTCACGTTGGTCAGCGTCGTGAACATCGCGTACAGCACGAAGCGCTCGGCTTCGCGATCGGGCTCGCCCAAGCGGCGCGCGAGCGCGCCGTACTGGGCGATGCCCTTCACCGCATGGATCAGCAGGTCCTGCAAATCGGCCGTCGCCGCATCCTTGCCGCAGTTACCTTTCGCCGACGCGCATCCGGGCCGCGCGCCGGTCCGGTCGGTCTGCTCGCATTGGTAGCAAAACACGTTGCACTCCTTGTTCGATCGTGGGGATGCGGGTCGACGCGAGCGGCGGCGCATGACGTGTCCGGCCACCGGGGGCATCCTGCCGCTTCAAGATGCGTCATTCATGCATCTTTTCCATGATGTTGCCCGGCCAGGCTTGCCGTCTTGATGCAGATTAAGAAAAAAGAGATACCGCGCCGGCTCGGGCGGGTTCAGGGCTGGCGGCCGTCCCCGGCCTGCGCGCCGGCGGCTTCGGTTTCGGTTGGCGCGTCGCCGTCATCGGTCTCGATGCCCCAGTCCCCGTACCGGTACCAGTCGTCACCGAGCAGTTCGCACGGGTGCTGGGTGCGGCTGGAACCGTTGCCGCAGCGCATGGCCCGGGTGGGGCAATAGTTGTCGCATCCCCAGCAGATCCGTTCCGGACGCAGGGGATGAAGCGGAAATTTCTTGGCCATGGTGGGATCGTCCGTGGGAGTTCGGCACCGTCTCGTGCGTCGCCCTCCGACTCTAGTCCACGATCCGCTGCGCGCGGATACGACATTCCTTCGCACCGGCAGCGCCGCGCCGCCCGCCGCCGCCAGTCAAGCTTTCGTCAGCGGGTGTAACCTGCCGTAACCTGAAATCCTTCCGGATTGGGGCAGTATGTCTGCAGATGCCCCGACGTTACAGGATCATGTCAGCTGTTTACGACTACGCCACCGTTTTGCTTCGCTCGCTGTACGACCGCCACATCGAAAACGGCGCGGTGCTCGACAGCGCGGTGTTTCCCGACGCGGCGCGCTTTGCCGGCGCGTGGCGCGAGATTCGCGCGGAGGCGTTCGAGGTGGCGCGCGAGCTGCCGCGCATCCCGCGCTTTCACGACATCATGAGCGAGCAGGCCGACATCTCCGCGAACGACAACCGCGACTGGCGGATGTTCATCATGCAGGCCTACGGCGTGCGCTTCGCGAAGAACCGCACGCGCTGCCCGCGCATCACCGAGCTCGTCGACGCCTCGCCCGACGTGCTGTCGGCCTCGCTGTCGTTTCTCGCGCCGGGCAAGCACATCCCGCCGCATCGCGGACCGTTTCGCGGCGTGCTGCGCGGCTACCTGGTGCTGTCGATGCCCAAGCGCGAGGACGGCACGCCGGCGGCCGTGCTGAAGGTGGACGGCCGCAGCTACCGGCTCGACGACGGCCAGTTCCTGCTGTGGGACGACACCTTCGAACACGAGGTCTGGAACGACAGCGACCAGGTGCGGATCGTGCTGCTGCTCGACATCCGCCGGCGCGACCTGCCCTTGCACCTGCAATGGCTGTCGGCCGGCATCGTGCAACTGATCCGGCTCGGCATCCGGCTGCGCGGCGGCTCGATTCCGGTCTGACTCGCGCGCCGGGCGAGACGGGCCAGGCCTCGCGCTCAAGGCAGGCCCAGATAGCGCCTCACGGCCGGCAGCCCCGGCTTGCCGTCGAACGTCGTGACGCCGGCCAGCCACTTGTCGAGCACCTGCGGATTGGCCTTCAGCCAGGCGCTCGCGGCCTTGTTCGGATCTTCCTTGCTCATGATCGGCACCATCACGCGGTTCTCGATCTCGGTGGTGAACTGCAGGTTCGACACGAACTTCGCCGCGTTCGGGCAGCGCGCCGCGTAATCGGGCGGCGTGGCCGTCAGCACGCGCGCCTCGCCGTAGTTCGGGCCGAACACGGCGTCGCCGCCCGTTAGGTAATCCATCTTGAACTGCACGTTCATCGGGTGCGGCTCCCAGCCGAGGAACACGATCCACTGCTTGTTGCGGATCGCGCGGTTCACCTCCACCAGCATGCCCGCCTCGCTCGATTCCACCAGCTTGAACTTGCCGAGCCCGTACTGGTTGCCGTCGATCATCTTGCGGATCAGCGCGTTGCCGTCGTTGCCGGGTTCGATGCCGTAGATCTTGCCGTCCAGCTTGTCGGCGTACTTCTGAATGTCGGAGAACGACTTCAGGCCGCCCTGGTAGACGTAGTCGGGCACCGCCAGCGTGTATTTCGCGCCGGTCAGGTTCGGCGTGGCGAGCACCTTGATCGTGCCGGCCTTCGTGAAGGGCGCGATGATCGGGTCCATGGTCGGCGACCAGTAGCCGAGGAACACGTCGATCTGCTTGCTCTTGATCCCCGCGAACGTGATCGGCACCGAGGCGATGGTCTTGGTCGGCGTGTAGCCGAGCCCGGCCAGCACCGTCGAGGCGAGCCCGGTGGTGGCCGCGATATCGCTCCAGCCGACGTCGGCGAAGCGCACCGTCTTGCAGGCCTGCGGATCGGCCGCCCGCGCGGCCGTCCACGGTGCCGCGGCCAGCCCGAGCCCGCAAGCCGCCGCGATCAGGAATCGTTTCATGTGCTTCTCTCCTCTCAGCTGTGGGTTCGATATGAGACAGGGTTCGGTACGAAGCGGCGCGGCGTCAGCGCCCTGCTTTACCCGGGCCGGCTGCGTGCGTCTGGTGCAGCGTCCGGCGGGTGGATTTCAGCGCCCCGGCGTGCGGCGCTCGTAGCTCGGTGCGTGGCCGAACTGCGCGCGGTAGGCCTTGCTGAAATGGCACGGCGAATGAAAGCCGCAGACGGCCGTCACGCGCGCGATCGACGCGTCGGTGGTGCGCAGCAGGTCGCGCGCGCGCTTCAAGCGCAGCGTCAGGTAATAGTGGGTGGGAGAGACATGCAGGTAGATCTTGAACATGCGCTGCAGATGCCGCTGCGAGAGCCGCACCAGGCGCGCGAGTTCGTCGAGCGAGAGCGGCTCCTCGATGTTGGCCTCCATCAGCCGCACCACCTCGACCAGCTCGGCACGCGAAAAACCGACGCGCGCGTCGACCGGGATCGGCTGCGGATCGCTCGCGCCGCGGATCCGCTCGAGGATGAACTGCTCGGAGACCTGCGCGGCCAGCGGCTGGCCGAGCCGCGCCCCCACCAGGTTCAGCATCAGGTCGAGCGGCGCGGTGCCGCCGGTGCAGGTGAGCCGGTCGCGGTCGACCACGAACAGCTCGTCGGCAAAGGCCACCTGCGGGAACTCCGCGTGCAGCGCCGAGAGGTTTTCCCAGTGGACCGTGCAGCGATAGCCGTCGAGCAGGCCGGCGGCCATCAGCGCGTAGGCGCCGGTGCAGATCCCGCCGAGCGGCACCCCGCGCGCGGCGAGCGCCGCCAGCGCCTCGCGCGTGCGCGCGTCCACCACCTCGCGAATCCGGATCCCGCCGCAGACGATCATCACGTCGGGCAGCGGGCCGTCGGCGTCGAGCGGCTCGGTGGGCCGCACCGCGATGCCGTTGCTCGCCTGCACGGGGCCGCCGTCGAGCGAGTGGATCGACCAGCGGTAATGCTCGGCGCGGCCCACGTAGTTCGCCATCCGCAGCACCTCGACCGCGCTGGTGAAGGCGATCATCGAGAAATGCGGCAGCGTCAGGAATCCGAAATGCGCGAGCGGCCGCGCGGCCGCGATGCGAGCGGCAGGCGCGGGATCGACTGCAAGGCGACTCATGATCGCTCTCCCGACATGAGCAGGTTGCACGAAGCCGGTGCCGGCGGCGCGTGGCCACCGGCACCGGCAACAGAAACGAAACGGATCAGACGAACCGGGGCGGCAGGCTCAGGCCTGCGCCGCGGCCTTGCTGCCGAACAGCTGCCGGAAGCCCGCGAACAGCGGCGCGCGCGCGGCACCGGGGGCGCGGCCGAAGCTTTCCGTGATGCGGTCCAGGATGATGGCGAGCAGCACCACCGACAGCCCGCTCTCGAAGCCGAGGCCGATGTCGAGGCGCTGGATGCTGGCGAGCACGTCGTTGCCGAGGCCGCCCGCGCCCACCATCGAGGCGATGATCACCATCGACAGCGCCATCATGATGGTCTGGTTCACGCCCTGCATGATCGACGGCAGCGCGTTCGGGAACTGCACCTTGTAGAGCAGCTGCCATGGCGTGCAGCCGAACGCCTGGCCGGCCTCGACGATCTCGCGGTTGACGTGGCGGATGCCGAGGCTCGTCAGGCGCACCGCCGGCGGCATCGCGAAGATCACCGTGGACAGGATCCCCGGCACGCGGCCGAGACCGAACAGCATCGCGGCCGGGATCAGGTAGACGAACGCCGGCATGGTCTGCATCAGGTCCAGGATCGGCCGCACGATGGCCGACACCCACTTGCTCTTGGCCGCCCACACGCCGAGCGGGATGCCCAGCACGAGGCTGATGATGGTGGACGACAGCGTGAGGCCGAGCGTGACGACCGTCTGGTCCCAGAAGCCGGTGGCGAAGATCAGCAGCAGCGAGAGCGTGGTGAAGATCGCGAAGCGCCAGCCCACGCGCCACAGCCCGATGCCGATGAAGATCGCCATCAGCAGCCACATCGGAATCGCCTGCAAGCCGTGCTCGACCAGCGCGGCGAGGCTTTCGATCACCCGGCCGATCGCGTCGAACGTCTTCGCGTCGTGGTCGAGCAGGTAACGGACCGACTGGTCGACCCAGCTGCCGAGCGGAATCAGTTCAGACATGGGAGCCTCGCGAACGCGTAATGGCCTTCAGGAGCACGGCCCGATCGACGGAGCCGCAGTAACGGCCGTCGCCATCGACGACGGGCAGTGCATTCGGGCTCGCGACGACACGCTCGACCACGTGATCGAGTGTGGCGTCGTGAGGAATGCATTCGACGTGACGCACGCTCGGCGCACTCGCGCCGAGCGCCTCGCGCGTGACGAAGCCGCGGATCTTGCGCGACTCGTCGAGCACGAACGCGTAGTCGGCGCTGCCGTTCAGGGTGGCCGCGACGTTGGCCGCGTCCAGGCGCGACATGGTCGGCACCGCGCCGGTCTGCATCAGGTCGCTCGCCGTCAGATAGCGGCTCGTGTCGATGCCTTCGAAGAACGCGCGCACGTAGTCGTCGGCCGGGTTCGCGATGATGTCCTGCGGGGTGCCCACCTGCACCAGCCGGCCGCCTTCCATGATCGCGATGCGCGTGCCGATGCGCAGCGCTTCCTCCAGGTCGTGCGAGACGAACATGATGGTGCGGCGCTGCTCCTTCTGCAATTGCAGCAGCACGTTCTGCATTTCCTTGCGCTTTAGCGGATCGAGCGCCGAGAATGCCTCGTCCATGATCATCAGCGACGGGTTCACGGCCAGCGCGCGGGCCAGGCCGACGCGCTGCTGCATGCCGCCCGACAGTTCCGACGGCAGCTTCTTCGCAAACGCGGCAAGGCCGACCTGCTCGAGCACGTCCATCGCGCGGCGCTCGCGATCCTTGCGGCCCACGCCGGCCACTTCCAGGCCGAACGCGGCGTTCGACAGCACGGTGCGCTGCGGCATCAGCGCGAACGACTGGAATACCATGCTCATATCGGTGCGGCGCAGCGCCGTCAGCTCGGCGCGGCGCACGGCGGCCACGTCGCGGCCGTCGATCAGCACCTTGCCGGCGGTCGGTTCGACCAGCCGGTTGACGAGGCGGATCAGCGTGGACTTGCCCGAGCCGGACAAGCCCATCAGCACGAAAATCTCGCCCTCCTGCACCTCGAACGACACGTCGTGTACGCCGACCACCTGGCCGGTGCGCTTGAAAATCTCATCCTTCGTCGACCCGGCTGCGAGCAAATCGAGCGCCTGCTTCGGGTTGTTTCCAAAAACCTTGCACAGACCTTCGACCACGACCTTGGGGGCATCCATCAAAACCTTCTCCTCGTGTAGCAGGGGCTCACACCATCAGAGCGTGCCTCAATGGTTGCCAGAAAAAACTGCCGTGGGCCGACGAATTCCGACAGACGCTTGCGCAAATACGACACCGGCATTGGTCCTGCTCCGCCAGCACCGGCGCGGCCCGGCCGCCGCCGGCGCCCCACTTGCGGCATCGCAGCACGGCAAAGCTCGCCACCGGCAAGGCTTTCGGTTCCGGATCATGCGCCGCGTCAACGCACGATGCGGCGCCGACGCGCGACGGAAAACCACAAAACGCGAAGTCGTAACGGGACAAGATCGTGTCCAATCGCCGATGCGCGCATGGGGTATTCGGCGCACGGTCGTTCGATGCCGGCGTGACACCGTGCCGGACCGTCGGTGCAACCCCGGTCGCACCAGGTTGCGCGGGCCACGGGCGGCGCGCTGCACCGTCGCCCGAGCGGACCATCGGCATGCCGGCGGCATCGTTGCGGGCGCAGGTATCGCGGCAGCGGCGCCGGCCTGCATCGATCGTTGCGGCCCTGCCTGGACGCCCGTCCGCTTCATGAGGATCGCCAAGCGTTCGCGCGAGATCGCGGGCCCCGCCCCGGCGCGCGCGCGGCCCCGCATCCGTAACGAAAAGACACGACGCGAGCGGGCCGCCATGCGCCGCCGATGGCGGCCGGGCGATGCGGGCCTCGCCGTCGGGCATAACGATAGAACGAAAAGTCGTTTCCTGCCCCGCGCCGGCCCCGTTACCATGCCGGTTCGAGCCTGAACATCAGGCACTGCCTTCCCGGGAGCGCATCTTGACTGCATTCGACCAACACCGCCGGCCGTTCATCGTCGGCATCGGCGGGACGACCCGCGCGGCCTCGTCCACCGAGCGGGCGCTGAACTTCGCGCTGCGCGGCGCCCAGGCCGCAGGAGCCCGCACCCGGCTGTTCGACGGCCCGTTCCTGCACTCGCTGCCGCACTACGCGCCGGAACAGAAAAGCCTGAGCGCCGCGCAGATCGAGCTGATCGAGGCCGTGCGCGACGCCGACGCCGTGGTCATCGCGACGCCCGGCTATCACGGCGGCGTATCCGGCCTCGTCAAGAACGCGCTCGACACGCTGGAGGAACTGCGCGCCGACCCGCGCCCCTACCTCGACGGCCGCGCCGTGGGCTGCATCGTCACCGCCTACGGCTGGCAGGCAGCCGGCACCGTGCTGAGCTCGCTGCGCTCGATCGTCCACGCGCTGCGCGGCTGGCCCACGCCGTTCGGCGCCGCCGTCAACACGCTCGAAACACGCTTCGACACCGCCGACACCTGCTCCGACACCAAGGTGGCCGGCCAACTGGAAACCGTCGGCGCGCAGGCCGCCGAGTTCGCGCTCGCGTTCGCCTCGCACCGGGCCGCCACGGCGGTCGTGGCCGACGGCGGCGAGTTCGCGCCGGTGCTGAAGTTCGCATCGAACTGAGCCGCCGCTCAGCACCGAACCGCCGGGCCGGCCGGACGCGCCGGACTTTGGCGGGCGTGCCCGGTCGTTCCCGCCGGCTCGCGTCCGTGCTCGCCCGGCGCCAAGCCGGCTGGCGGACTCGCCGGTCCCACGCCGACGCCCCCTCTCATCCGAACCCATGCGGGATGCCGCGGCGCCGGCTCGCTTGCGCCGGCCGGATCGTGCACGCCGCGCATGCCTGCCGCGATATGCATTGGTCGGCCGCCGCCCATATGCTTCGCCGGAAAGATTGGTTCCGCCGCGCAGCGCGGGCGCTTACGCTGCGAACTCCACCGTCTCCTTCACACACCATGATTCGTCCGATCCGCTACAAAGGCTACGAAATGGCGCCCGCGGCCGCCCAGCAGCCGAACGGGCTGTTCGCCGCGAACCTGACGATCGAGCGGACGACGGCCGGGCCGCCCCGCGCCTATTCGTTCGATGCGATCGACTTCTTCTTCGATGAAGCGCACGCGCTCGCCTATGCCTCGCGCTGGGGGCGCATCTGGATCGACGACCATAGCTGAGCCACCCATGCCGGACGGGAAGGATCGACCTGGCTCGAAAAATACCGAAATCGCCTGCCCATGCGACGATAGGTAGATCACGATGTCAGGCCAGATCCCAAGCCTGTTTTCATGTCCGACACGCTACAGCACGAGCCGGCGGCCGACCACGCCATAGCGGCTCACTTCGCTGCCGATCTGGGACATCGCGGTGCAGACGGAAGGCCGCCACATCCTGTTCTTCGTGAACTGGTATGCCCGGTACTGGCGCAACCTGCCGTGGTGGAAGCGGCCCAGGTTCTTCCGGTGCGTTGCCGCCATCTGGATCAAGCTGATTCGCGACCGCATCAGCATCGCACGCGGCCTCGGTCCCGACGGCGTGGCCCACGACGCCAACTTTCCGGCCAACGCCGCCGCCACCATGGGCGACTCGCTGAAGCCGCGCGAACCGTTCGAGCTTTGCCTTGCCGAGAACGAGCAGCACATGGCCGGCTACGTTCCACGCCTGCTGCGGCCGAAATTCGTGCCGCGCATGGCACGGCTCGCGCTCAAGCTGATGCGCGAGTGAACACCGCCGCGAAGCGGCGTGTCACGCATCGCGGGCCGCTCGAGACGGCGCCTTCGGCGTCAGACCGCCCGCGCCTTCCTTCGCCGGCCGCCACTGCAGCGCACCGGGCAAAGCGGCGCTAGCGGCAATTCATGGCAGCTTTGCTGCGATGCGGCCGACGATCCGGAAACATCGGCCTGTCGAATTCGCCCGGGAATTTCGACATCATCCGCGCCTGATTCGGCATTAACTACCCAATCATTACTCCCCTAATTACCCGATTCCGGCAAATTATTTACGTTAACCAGATTAACCATAAAACAGTTTTCGTTTCTCGAACCATCGGTGCGATCACCACGGCGCATTTATCATTCTTACGAGCAAGACGCGCGGCCGCCACGTCCAAATTTGACGATTTGTCAAACCACCCCGCCCCACACGTCAAGTAATTAAACTGTAAAGCAATGATAAAATCCCGTCCCATCAATGCCCAACGTGCTTTCCTATGATGCAGGCGCGGCGCAAAATCCGCGCCAGGCAAGCCTTCCGCGCAGAAGTTGAAAAAACTTAACACCCTGCCAAACCGCGATCGAACACAATGGTTTGCAGTTGTGAATTTTCAGTTTGCAGTTGTTTTGATTGGGCATTAGCCACCTCCAATAAGATCTGCGCAATTGACCGATTTCCCCGCACCTCATGGAGAAGCGCCCGAGATTTCATGGCGTGCGCGCGGCCCCGTGGAGAACCGCCATCATGAACCGTAGCTACCGATCGATCTGGAACGAATCTCTCGGCGCGTGGGTGGCCGTGTCGGAAATCGATTCAGCGAGGGGTAAGCCGAACAAATCGGCGGTGACCAAGGCGGTAACGACCGCGGTGCTGATGGCAGGTGCAGGCAACAACGCGGTGCAGGCGCAATACGCGACCGGCGGCGGCGCGACCACCAGCACGTCAGCCATCGCCATCGGCGGCAACGCGGCCGTGCTGGGCGTGTATACGCCTAGCAACACGATCGCCACCGGCACCGGCGCGGTCGCCATCGGCTCGAATTCCACTTCGACGGGCGCCGCCTCGATAGCGCTCGGCTATGGCGCGACCGCCACGGGCGTCACCTCGATGGCGCTCGGCAACGGCGCGACCGCCACCGGCCTCTACTCGACCGTGTTCGGTCACAATTCGTTCGCCACGGCATCGAGCGCCGTCGCCCTCGGCTCCGGCTCCGGCGCGAGCGGCCTGGGCGCGAGTGCGATCGGCAACGACACGCGCGCGATCGGCAACAGTTCCATCGCCATCGGCGGCGGCGACAGTTCCGGCACCGGCGGCGCCACCGCGTCCGGCGCCACCTCGATCGCGATCGGGCGCTTTTCGGTGGCCACGGCGACCTCATCGCTGGCGGCCGGCGCCGGCGCGACGGCTTCCGACTCGTTCGCGGTGGCAGTCGGCCCGAACGCCAGCGCGCAGTACGCCAACAGCGTGGCGCTAGGCGCGGGCAGCACCACCGCCGCTGCCGCGCCCACCGCCACCGGCTTCCTGACCGGCCAGGCCGCGCCAGGCTCCGAAGTGTCGGTCGGCTCCGCATCCGCGCTGCGCCGCATCACCAATGTCGCCGACGGCTCGGCCGCCACCGATGCCGTGACCGTCTCGCAACTCAGCACGGGGCTGAGCACGACCACGAGTTCGATCACGAGCCTTTCGACGACCACCTCGAGCGGCCTGTCGACCGCCAACAGCCGCGTGACGTCGATTTCCACCGGGCTGAGCGCCACCAACAGCAACGTGGCGTCACTATCGTCCTCGATCTCGACCGGTGTGGGATCGCTGTCCACCGGCTTGTCGAGCGCGAGCAGTTCGGTGACCTCGCTTTCGTCCGGATTGTCGGCCACGAATAGCAGCGTCGGTTCGCTTTCCTCCGGGCTCTTAACGGCCAACAGCAACGTGGCGTCGCTGTCCTCTTCGACGTCGACCGGAATCAGTTCGCTCTCGGCTGGCATCGGCTCGCTCTCAAGCGGCCTCAGTTCGACCAATAGCGCGGTGACGTCGCTGTCGTCTTCGGCTTCGACAAGCGTCGGCTCACTGTCTACCGGGCTGTCGGCAACGAACAGCAGCGTCTCGTCACTATCGTCCGTGACGTCGACAAGCATCGGCTCTCTCTCGACCGGGCTTGCGGCGACCAACAGCAACGTTTCTTCGTTGTCGGCGGGATTGAGCGCTACCAATAGCAGCGTCTCGTCGTTGTCCTCTTCGACCTCGACCAGCGTGGGCTCGTTATCCAGCGGACTCTCGACGACCAACAGCAATGTCACTTCGGTGTCTTCCTCGGCGTCGACCGGGATCAGTTCGCTCTCGACTGGCATCGGCTCGCTTTCAACCGGCCTCAGTTCGACCAATAGCGCGGTGACGTCGCTGTCGTCTTCGACTTCGAACAGTATCGGCTCGTTGTCTACCGGACTATCCACCACAAGCAGCAATGTCACGTCACTGTCGAGTGGCTTGAGCACGAGCAACAGTAACGTAAGCTCGCTGTCGTCTTCCGTATCGGTGGACTTGCCCCCGCATAACCGGACACTCGGTCACGCTTGAGTTGGAGAACTGGCTCGCTGGCGAAACTCGCGTGGCGAGTGGTATTTCAAGGCGCTGTGCGGATGCGACTCGTTGTAGTGGTCGAAAGCGATGGCCAGATTCTGCAGTGCCGTCCTCGCGTCGGGCTTGGGCATCCACGACACGTAATCACGCTTCATCGTCTTCACGAAGCTTTCGGCCATCCCGTTGCTCTGCGGACTCCGGACCGGTGTCGTAACCGGCGTCAGACCGATTTCTCTCGAGAACGTCTGCGTCTCGTCGGCAATGTAGCAGGAGCCGTTGTCGCTCAGCCATTCGATTTCATTGTCCGCTTTCAGCTTGCCGGCGAAGCGGTTTTCGACGGCCTGAAGCATCACGTCGCGAACCATGTCGCCGGTGTAGCCGCCCGTGCTCGCGGCCCAGCTCATGGCCTCCCGGTCGCAACAGTCGAGCGCGAAGACCACGCGCAACGGCACGCCGTCGTCGCAGCGGAATTCGAATCCATCCGAGCACCAGCGCACATTGCTTTTGTCCACGGCAACCTTGCCCTCGTGTCGACGCGTGGACGCCGCGTGACGTCGGCGTTCGAGCAGCAGCCCGTGGCGATGCATGACGCGGTACACCCGCTTGACGTTGACACGCGCCTGGCCCAGCGCGTCCCGGCTTCGCCGGAGCAATGCCCAGACGCGCCGGTAGCCGTAGGTGGGCAACTCGCCAACCAACGCCTGCAGTTCGTTGACGAGCGGCATGTCGTCCAGCGCGGGCGTCTTGCGCCGGTCGACCCATTCGGCGGTGCGATTCAACTTGACCGTGAGATTCGAGCGCGACACACCAAGGACATCGCAGACCGTCTTCAACGGTCGTCCCCCGGCAGCAAGGGTGAGCGCGCAATCAATTTTTTTGCTCGACCGTACTCCACGGCCTCACGAAGAATTTCCACTTCCATCGTCTTCTTGCCCAGCAGCCGCTGCAACTCGCGAATCTGCTTCAAGGCCTCGTTCAGGTCCGAGGCCGGCACCACCTGCTCGCCGGCACTGACTGCCGAGAGGCTGCCGTCCTGATAGAGCTTGCGCCAGGCGAAGACCTGGTTGGCATTGACCTGATGACGACGGGCAACCCCGGAAACGGTGGCGCCGGGCTCGAAGGTCTCGCGCACGATGGCGAGCTTCTCGTCGACGGAACGCCGGCGACGTTGCTCGGGCTGGGTCAGAACCTCGACGGGTTCGACGTTGTGACTGGGCTTAAACTGTAGAAGTCGCGACCCGATCTGACAGTTACCCGTTCCGACGGTGCGTGACTGTCAGATCAGATTCAGGTGGCTCACTTTCTCCTTCCACACCTCCTTGCCCGCGATGAGCGTTTGCAAAGGCGTGCGACCACAACACATCTTACCTTGATGCGTTCGCTCGCCGTTGTAGTACATCAGCCAAGTATCGAGATCGACCTGCAGTTCCGCCAGCGTCAGATAGAGCTTGTGGCGGAACGCGACCTGATAAAACTCCTGCAGGATGGTTTTATGGAACCGCTCGCAGATGCCATTGGTCTGCGGATGTCGCGCCTTGGTTTTGGTGTGCTCGATGTCGTTCAGCGCCAGGTACAGCTGATAATCGTGCGATTCCGGCTTGCCGCAATACTCCGTGCCTCGATCGGTCAGCATGCGGATCACACCCATGCCGTGCTCCTCGAAGAACGGCAACACCCGGTCATTGAGCAGATCGGCCGCCGTGATCGGTGTCTTGGTCGTGTACAGCTTGGCCATCGCCACTTTGCTGTAGGTGTCGACGAAGGTCTGCTGGTAAATCCGGCCTACGCCCTTGATCGTGCCCACGTAGAACGTGTCCTGCGAGCCCAGATAGCCGGGATGAGCGGTTTCGATTTCGCCATGAGCCACATCGTCGTCCTGCTTTCTTTCCAGCGCGGCCACCTGGTCCTCGCTCAGCACGATGCCTTTTTCAGCGACCTGCTTCTCCAGCGCCACGAGCCTCAGCTTGAAGGACGACAATTCGTGACGCAGCCAGATCGAACGAACGCCGGATGCAGACACGAAAATACCGCGCCGGCGTAATTCGTTGCTGACCCGAACCTGCCCGTGGGCGGGCTGCTCGATGGCATAGGCCAGCACGGCGATTTCCGTCGCTTCATCGACTCGATTCTTGGGATTCGGCTTGCGCCGATTGCTGTCGAACAGGGCATCGACGCCGCCCTCGGCCACGGCATTCTGATAGCGGTAGAACGTATCGCGCGACAGCCCCATCACCTTGCAGGCCTTCGACACGTTCCCGAGCTCGGTGGCCAGATTCAGCAGACCGATCTTGTGGCGGATGACATTTTGGTTGAGACTACTCACGGGGTTACTCCTTGGCGCTTGCGCGCTGTTTTGATGAAGATTCGCACCTCTATCAAAACGGGTAACCCCGCCTCTTGGCAAGGTCTTACTGTCAGATCAAGTCTGAACTTCTACACTTAAACATAGGCGTAAGACTACCTCATCATTTAAGCGTTACCTCGTGTCCGGCTTTCGAGGGGGCCAGCCCAATCGGCAGGTCTGTCCACGACCAACAGCAATGTTTCGTCGCTCTCGTCCGGCCTGAGCACCACGAATAGCAGCGTCGGATCTCTGTCGACCGGCCTGTCCGCCACAAACAGCAACGTCAGTTCGCTATCGTCTTCAACCTCGACCAGCGTCGGTTCGCTATCTACAGGCCTTTCGACCACGAACAGCAACGTCACGTCGTTGTCATCAGGCCTCAGCAGCACCAACAGCAGCGTCGGCTCGCTGTCCACTGGACTCTCGACTACCAATAGCAACATCGGCTCGCTGTCTTCGTCGGTGTCCAGCGGCCTTTCGACTGCCAACAGTAATGTATCGTCGCTCTCGTCCGGCCTCAGTACCACCAACAGCAGCGTCGGCTCTCTTTCGTCGTCGGTATCGACCGGGTTGTCCACGACGAACAGCAACGTTTCGTCCCTGTCGTCCTCGACTTCGACCAGTGTCGGTTCGTTGTCCACTGGTCTTTCGACCACCAGCAGCAATGTGTCGTCTCTCTCGTCCGGACTGAGCACCGCCAACAGTAGCGTCGGTTCGCTGTCTACCGGACTCTCGACGACCAATAGCAATGTCTCGTCGCTGTCGAGTGGATTGAGTACCGCCAACAGTAGCGTCGGCTCACTCTCGTCGGGTCTATCCACGACGAACAGCAATGTCTCATCCCTGTCGTCCTCGACTTCGACCAGTGTCGGTTCGCTTTCCACCGGTCTTTCGACCACCAACGGCAATGTGTCGTCGCTGTCATCCGGCCTCAGCACGACCAATAGCAACATCGGCTCGTTGTCTTCGTCGGTATCGACCGGGCTCTCAACGGCAAATAGCAACGTAACTTCGCTATCTACCGGGCTGAGCACCGCGAATAGCAGCGTCACCTCACTATCGAGTGGCCTTAGCACCACCAACAGTAGTGTCGGGTCACTGTCCACCGGGCTCTCGACGGCCAATAGCAGTGTCTCGTCGCTGTCGAGTGGATTGAGCACCAATCAAAGTAGTATCGGCTCACTCTCGTCGGGTCTTTCCACGACGAACAGCAATGTCTCATCCCTGTCGTCCTCGGCTTCGACCAGTGTCGGTTCGCTGTCCACCGGTCTTTCGACCACCAACAGCAATGTGTCGTCGCTGTCATCCGGACTCAGCACGACCAATAGCAACATCGGCTCGTTGTCTTCGTCGGTATCGACCGGGCTCTCAACGGCAAATAGCAACGTAACTTCGCTATCTACCGGGCTGAGCACCGCGAATAGCAGCGTCACCTCACTATCGAGTGGCCTTAGCACCACCAACAGTAGTGTCGGGTCACTGTCCACCGGGCTCTCGACGGCCAATAGCAGTGTCTCGTCGCTGTCGAGTGGATTGAGCACCAATCAAAGTAGTATCGGCTCACTCTCGTCGGGTCTTTCCACGACGAACAGCAATGTCTCATCCCTGTCGTCCTCGGCTTCGACCAGTGTAGGTTCGCTGTCCACCGGTCTTTCGACCGCCAACAGTAATGTGTCATCGTTGTCGTCCGGCCTCAGCACGACCGACAGCAACGTCGGTTCGTTGTCTTCATCGGTATCGACCGGGCTGTCCACGGCAAACAGCAACATAACTTCGCTATCTACTGGACTGAGCACCACCAATAGCAATGTCGGCTCGCTTTCCACCGGGCTCTCGACGGCCAATAGCAACGTCTCGTCGCTATCGAGTGGATTGAGTACCGCCAACAGTAGCGTCGGCTCACTCTCGTCGGGCTTGTCCACGACGAACAGCAATGTCTCATCCCTGTCCTCCTCGACTTCGACCAGTGTCGGTTCGCTTTCCACCGGTCTTTCGACTACGAACAGCAACGTGTCGTCGTTGTCATCCGGCCTCAGCACAACCAACAGCAGTGTCGGCTCACTGTCCACCGGCCTTTCGACTACGAACAGCAGTGTCACCTCCCTATCGAGTGGCCTGAGCACCGCCAACAGTAGCGTCGGTTCGCTGTCTACCGGACTCTCGACGACCAATAGCAATGTCTCGTCGCTGTCGAGTGGATTGAGTACCGCTAACAGTAGTATCGGCTCACTCTCGTCGGGTCTTTCCACGACGAACAGCAATGTCTAATCCCTGTCGTCCTCGGCTTCGACCAGTGTCGGTTCGCTGTCCACCGGTCTTTCGACCACCAACAGCAATGTGTCGTCGTTGTCGTCCGGCCTCAGCACGACCGACAGCAATGTCAGCTCGTTGTCTTCATCGGTATCGACCGGGCTCTCAACGGCAAATAGCAACGTATCTTCGCTATCTACAGGACTGAGCGCCACCAACAGCACTGTCGGCTCACTGTCCACCGGCCTTTCGACTACGAACAGCAGCGTCACCTCCCTATCGAGTGGCCTGAGCACCGCCAACAGTAGCGTCGGTTCGCTGTCTACCGGACTCTCGACGACCAATAGCAATGTCTCGTCGCTGTCGAGTGGATTGAGCACCAATCAAAGTAGTATCGGCTCACTTTCGTCGGGTCTATCCACGACGAACAGCAATGTCTCATCCCTGTCGTCCTCGACTTCGACCAGTGTCGGTTCGCTTTCCACCGGTCTTTCGACCACCAACAGCAATGTGTCGTCTCTCTCGTCCGGCCTCAGCACGACCGATAGCAACGTCAGCTCGTTGTCTTCGTCGGTATCGACCGGGCTCTCAACGGCAAATAGCAACGTCTCTTCGCTGTCTACCGGACTGAGCACCACCAACAGCACTGTCGGCTCACTGTCCACCGGCCTTTCAACCACAAACAGCAATGTGTCGTCTCTCTCGTCCGGCCTCAGCACGACCGATAGCAACGTCAGTTCGTTGTCTTCGTCGGCATCGACCGGGCTCTCAACGGCAAATAGCAACGTCTCGTCGCTATCTACAGGACTGAGCGCCACCAATAGCACGGTTGGCTCGCTGTCTACTGGTCTATCTTCGACCAACAGCAACGTCTCGTCTCTTTCGTCGGGTCTCAGCACGACCAACAGTAGCGTTGGCTCGCTTTCCACCGGACTCTCGACTACGAACAGCAGTGTCACCTCCCTATCGAGTGGCCTGAGCACCGCCAACAGTAGCGTCGGCTCACTCTCGTCGGGCCTATCCACGACGAACAGCAATGTCTCATCCCTGTCGTCCTCGACTTCGACCAGTGTCAGTTCGCTTTCCACCGGTCTTTCGACCACCAACAGTAATGTGTCGTCGTTGTCGTCCGGCCTCAGCACGACCAACAGCAATGTCAGTTCGTTGTCTTCATCGGTATCGACCGGACTCTCAACGGCAAATAGCAACGTATCTTCGCTGTCTACCGGGCTGAGCACAACCAACAGCGCTGTCGGCTCGCTGTCGAGTGGATTGAGTACCGCCAACAGTAGCGTCGGCTCACTCTCGTCGGGTCTTTCCACGACGAACAGCAATGTCTCATCCCTGTCGTCCTCGACTTCGACCAGTGTCGGTTCGTTGTCCACCGGTCTTTCGACCACAAACAGCAATGTGTCGTCGTTGTCATCCGGCCTCAGCACAACCGATAGCAACGTCGGCTCGTTGTCGTCATCGGTATCAACCGGGCTCTCCACGGCAAATAGCAACGTCTCTTCGCTGTCGACAGGACTGAGCGCCACCAATAGCACGGTTGGCTCGCTGTCTACTGGTCTATCTTCGACCAACAGCAATGTCTCGTCTCTTTCGTCGGGTCTCAGCACGACCAACAGTAGCGTTGGCTCGCTTTCCACCGGTCTTTCGACCACAAACAGCAATGTGTCGTCGTTGTCATCCGGCCTCAGCACGACCGACAGCAATGTCGGCTCGCTGTCTTCATCGGTATCGACCGGGCTCTCAACGGCAAGTAGTAACGTCTCTTCGCTGTCTACCGGGCTGAGCACCACCAACAGCACCGTTGGCTCACTGTCCACCGGTCTTTCGACCACAAACAGCAATGTGTCGTCGTTGTCATCCGGCCTCAGTACAACCGACAGCAATGTTGGTTCGTTGTCTTCGTCGGTATCGACCGGACTCTCCACGGCAAACAGCAGCGTGTCTTCGCTTTCTACCGGGCTGAGCACCACCAACAGCACTGTCGGCTCACTGTCCACCGGCCTTTCGACCACAAACAGCAATGTGTCGTCGTTGTCATCCGGCCTCAGCACGACTGACAGCAACGTCGGCTCGTTGTCTTCATCGGTATCGACCGGACTCTCCACGGCAAACAGCAACGTATCTTCGCTGTCTACAGGACTGAGCACAACCAACAGCACCGTCGGCTCACTGTCCACCGGTCTTTCGACTACAAACAGCAATGTGTCGTCGTTGTCGTCCGGCCTCAGCACGACCGATAGCAACGTCAACTCGTTGTCTTCATCGGTATCGACCGGGCTCTCAACGGCAAGTAGCAACGTATCTTCGCTGTCTACCGGGCTGAGCACCACCAACAGCACCGTTGGCTCACTGTCCACCGGTCTTTCGACCACAAACAGCAATGTGTCGTCGTTGTCATCCGGCCTCAGTACAGCCGACAGCAATGTTGGTTCGTTGTCTTCGTCGGTATCGACCGGACTCTCCACGGCAAACAGCAGCGTGTCTTCGCTTTCTACCGGGCTGAGCACCACCAACAGCACTGTCGGCTCACTGTCCACCGGCCTTTCGACCACAAACAGCAATGTGTCGTCGTTGTCATCCGGCCTCAGCACGACTGACAGCAACGTCGGCTCGTTGTCTTCATCGGTATCGACCGGACTCTCCACGGCAAACAGCAACGTATCTTCGCTGTCTACAGGACTGAGCACAACCAACAGCACCGTCGGCTCACTGTCCACCGGTCTTTCGACTACAAACAGCAATGTGTCGTCGTTGTCGTCCGGCCTCAGCACGACCGATAGCAACGTCAGCTCGTTGTCTTCATCGGTATCGACCGGGCTCTCAACGGCAAATAGCAACGTATCTTCGCTATCTACAGGACTGAGCGCCACCAACAGCAATGTCGGCTCGCTTTCCACCGGCCTTTCGACTACGAACAGCAACGTGTCGTCGTTGTCATCCGGCCTCAGCACAACCGACAGCAACGTCGGCTCTTTGTCTACTGGTCTATCTTCGACCAACAGCAATGTCTCGTCTCTTTCGTCGGGTCTCAGCACGACCAACAGTAGCGTTGGCTCGCTTTCCACCGGCCTTTCGACTACGAACAGCAGCGTCACCTCCCTGTCGAGTGGGCTGAGCACCGCCAACAGCACCGTTGGCTCACTGTCCACCGGTCTTTCGACCACAAACAGCAATGTGTCGTCGTTGTCGTCCGGCCTCAGCACCACCGACAGCAACGTCGGCTCGTTGTCTTCATCGGTATCGACCGGGCTCTCCACGGCAAATAGCAACGTATCGTCGCTATCTACCGGGCTGAGCACAACCAACAGCACTGTTGGCTCGCTTTCCACCGGACTCTCGACTACAAACAGCAATGTCGGCTCCCTGTCTACCGGACTCTCGACGACCAATAGCAATGTCTCGTCGCTGTCGAGTGGATTGAGTACCGCCAACAGTAGCGTCGGCTCACTCTCGTCGGGTCTTTCCACGACGAACAGCAATGTCTCATCCCTGTCCTCCTCGACTTCGACCAGTGTCGGTTCGTTGTCCACCGGTCTTTCGACCACAAACAGCAATGTGTCGTCCTTGTCGTCAGGCCTCAGCACCACCGACAGCAATGTCGGCTCGTTGTCTTCATCGGTATCGACCGGGCTCTCAACGGCAAATAGCAACGTATCTTCGCTATCTACAGGACTGAGCGCCACCAACAGCAATGTCGGCTCGCTGTCCACCGGCCTTTCGACCACAAACAGCAATGTGTCGTCGTTGTCATCCGGCCTCAGCACGACTGACAGCAACGTCGGCTCGCTGTCTTCATCGGTATCGACCGGACTCTCCACGGCAAACAGCAACGTATCTTCGCTGTCTACAGGACTGAGCACAACCAATAGCACCGTCGGCTCACTGTCCACCGGTCTTTCGACTACAAACAGCAATGTGTCGTCGTTGTCGTCCGGCCTCAGCACGACCGATAGCAACGTCAACTCGTTGTCTTCATCGGTATCGACCGGGCTCTCAACGGCAAATAGCAACGTATCTTCGCTATCTACAGGACTGAGCGCCACCAACAGCACTGTCGGCTCACTGTCCACCGGCCTTTCAACTACGAACAGCAGCGTCACCTCCTTGTCGAGTGGGCTGAGCACCGCCAACAGCACCGTTGGCTCACTGTCCACCGGACTCTCGACTACGAACAGCAACGTGTCATCGTTGTCGTCCGGCCTCAGCACCACCGACAGCAATGTCGGTTCGTTGTCTTCATCGGTATCGGCCGGACTCTCAACGGCAAATAGCAGCGTGTCTTCGCTATCCACCGGGCTGAGCAACGCTAATAACACCATTGGCTCACTGTCCACCGGTCTTTCGACCACAAACAGCAATGTGTCGTCGTTGTCGTCCGGCCTCAGCACCACCGATAGCAACGTCGGCTCGTTGTCTTCATCGGTATCGACCGGGCTCTCCACGGCAAATAGCAGCGTGTCGTCGCTGTCTACCGGCCTGAGCACCACCAACAGCACCATTGGCTCGCTGTCTACTGGTCTATCTTCGACCAACAGCAATGTCTCGTCTCTATCATCCGGCTTGAGCGCCACGAATAGCAACGTCTCCTCGCTCTCCACCGCGGCCGGATCGCTGTCCACCGGGCTGGCCACCACCAACAGCAGCGTCGCCTCGCTCTCGACGGGCCTGACGGCCACCACCAGCAGCCTCTCGTCGCTTTCCACCGTCACCGGCTCGCTCTCCAGCAGCCTGGTGACGACAAACAGCAACCTGACCTCGCTATCCACGTCCACGTCGTCCACCGTCAGTTCGCTGTCCACCTCGGTCAGCTCGATCGCGAACTCGTCGGGCCAGGTCGGCAACGGCATGGCGGCCGCGCTCGGCGGCGGCGCGACCTACGATCCGGCCACCGGCACGATCACGCCGCCGAGCTACACGACCTACAAGGCGAACGGCACCACCGCGAGCGTGGACAACGTCGGCGCCGCGCTCGACAGCATCAACGGGAGCGGCGCCAGGTATTTCCACACCAATTCGGCGGGCGTGGACTCGACCGCCACCGGCGTGGACAGCGTCGCGATCGGCCCGAACGCCATCGCCAACCTGGACAACTCGGTAGCGATCGGCAGCGGCTCGGTCGCCACCGCGGCCACGCCGGTGAGTTCGGCCGCGGTCGGCGGCATGACGTTCGGAAACTTCGCGGGCAGCACGCCGGCCGGCACCTTCAGCATCGGCGGCCCGGGCTTCGAGCGCCAGCTGACGGGCCTCGCGGCGGGACGCGTCTCGGCAGCCAGTACCGACGCCGTGAACGGCAGCCAGCTGTTCCAAACCAACGCGGCGGTGGCCTCGCTGTCCACCAGCATCAACAACGCGTCGAATTCGATCTCGAGCTCGGTTGCCTCGCTGTCGACTTCGACGTCCACCGCGATGAGCTCGCTGTCGTCCTCCACCTCGACGGCGGTCGGCTCGCTGTCCACGGGCGCCTCGGCAACCACCAGCAGCGTGGCATCGCTGTCGACCTCGGCCTCGACGACCACCGGCTCGCTGTCCACCGGCCTCTCCACGACGAGCAGCAGCGTGGCCTCACTGTCGACCGCCACCTCCACCAGCCTCGGCTCCCTGTCCACCAGCCTGTCGTCCACCAACACCTCGGTCGCCTCGCTGTCCTCGGGTCTCGGCGCGGTCAGCACCACGGTGGCCTCGCTGTCCGCGACGGTCGACAACAACACCACGCGCTCGCTCAGTTCCGGCGGCTACGCGGCGGACATGTCGAGTCCGGCCGCCCAGGCGCCGTCGGTCACGGCCGGCTCGAACTCGGTCGCGCTCGGCCAGGGCTCGAACGACGACGGGCGCTCGAACGTGGTATCGGTGGGCAGTGCATCGCAACAGCGCCAGCTCACCAACGTGGCGCCGGGCACGCAAGGCACGGACGCGGTCAACCTCAACCAGCTGAGTGCGCTGTCGACTTCTATGTCACAATCGTTCGCCGGCCAGCAGAACCAGATCAATACGCTGGGTACGCAGATCACGCAGACCCAGCAGGCTCTGCGGCAAACGGATACGATGGCGCGCCAGGGCATTGCCGCCGCCACCGCGCTGACCATGCTGCCGCAGGTCGAACCGGGCAAGACGATCAATGTCGCGGTCGGCGTGGCGCGCTTCGCCGGTCAGTCGGGCATGGCGTTCGGCGCAAGCGCGCACGTGACAACCAACGGCATTCTGAAACTGGGCATCGGCGTCTCGGGCCAGAACAAGACGTATGGTGTCGGATATGGATACAGCTGGTGATCGATACTTCTCACGCCACGCCGAGCCACGGCGCTGACCGGCGCCTGACCGTCGGCATTTCGCTGTTCGCGAGGGACGGCCAGGCGATCTGGGAGAACGGCATCCATCAAAACATCGCGTTCCTAGCGATGATGCTCAGGCGATCGGAACGCATCGCCCGCATCGTGTTCCTGAACGGCGGCGACGCGCGGCAGATCCCTGCCGGCCTCGATTTCACCGATCTGGACATCGCGCTGGTGAACCCGCGCGACGTCTCGCACGAGCTCGACGTGGTGATCGAAATGGGTGCGCAACTGCCGGTGGACTGGCTGCGCTACATGAAGACGCTCGGCAAGAAGCTGATCATGTGCTTCGTCGGCAACGTCTACGCCGGCCTCTGCGAAACGCCGATCTTCAACCAGCCCTCGGGCCACATCTTCAACGGCGGCCCCTATGACGAAGTCTGGATGCTGCCGAAGGACGACAAGACGGCCAAGCCGCTGCTGCGCACGCTGATGCGCGTGCCGGTCCATTCGATGCCGCACATCTGGTCGCCGCACTTCATCGACCGGCGCATTGCGGCGCTCGCCGGCGAAGGCATCCGCTTCGGCTACCAGCCGGGCCGCGGCGCCTGGCGGCTGGCGATCCTCGAGCCGAACATCTCGGTGGTCAAGAGCTGCTATTACCCGATGCTGGTGGCCGATGAATGCTACCGCGCGGAGCCGGCAGCGGTGCAGCACCTCTACGTCGTCAACACGATGCACATGAAGGAACATCGCACCTTCCTGCACTTCGCGAACAGCCTCGACCTGGTGCGCCACCACAAGGCCACCTTCGAACCGCGCCTGGAACTGCCGTCATTTCTCTCGCAACACGTGGACGCGGTGATTTCGCACCAGTGGGAGAATCCGCAAAACTATCTCTACTACGACGTGCTCTACGGCGGCTATCCGTTGATCCACAATTCGCCCATGCTCGGCGACGCCGGCTACTACTATCCGGAATTCGATTCGGCCACGGGCGGCCGTGTGTTGCTCGAAGCGTGGCGCGAACACGATGCGAACCTGGCCGGCTACCGCGAGAAGGCCGACGCGATGCTGCGGCGCGTCTCGATCGATAATCCGGCGAATCTCGACGCCTACGTCGAACGCCTGTTGGCCTGAGCGATTTCAGCGGGAGAACCTGCATGTCCGATATTCCCGTCCGTGACGTCCAGAACGGCAGCAAGCGTCTCGTGGTGGGCGTCTCGCTGTACGTGCGCGGCGCCGGCCAGTCGCTGTGGGAAAACGGCATCTTCCAGAACTGTCTGCTGCTGGTGCTGCTGCTGCGGCAGTCGCCGCTGGTGGCCGAGGCGGTGATGGTGAACGGCGGCGGCACCGAGCCGGCCGATCCGCAGATGATGCTGGATGAATGGAGCGTGCCGCTGATCTCGATGGACGAGGCGATGGCGCGCTGCGACGTGCTGATCGAGATGAGCGCGCTGTTCAACGCCGACTGGCTCTCGGTATTCCGCAAGCGCGGCGGCAAGGTGATCACGATGCGGGTGGGCAACGACTACGTGATCGATATCGAGCGTGCCATGTTCGACAAGCCGTCGGGCTTTCTGTTCTCGGGCGCGCAGTACGACGGCGTCTGGACGATTCCGGAATTCGAGCACTCGTGCCGCCACTATCTGCAAACGGGGCTGCGCCAGAAGGTGACGATCGTCCCGCACATCTGGCATCCGATGCTGTTCGACAAGGCGCGCGGCGCGCTCGAGACGGGCCGCGCGTTCGGCTATCGCCCGGGCCGCTCGCGCTGGCGCATCGCGATGTTCGAGCCGAACATCTGCATGGTGAAGACGAGCATCATCCCGATGCTGGTGGCCGAGGAAGCGTATCGCGCGCAGCCGTCGTTCGTGGAGTTCGTGCGGGTATGCAACACGCTGCACCTGAAGGACCACACCACCTTCGTGCATTTCGCGCGCAGCCTCGACCTCGTCAATCACGGCCTGGCCAGCTTCGAGGGCCGCTTCGCGATCTACGAATTCATGTCGCAATACGGCGACGCCGTGGTCTCCCACACGTGGGAGAACGCCCAGAACTACCTCTATTACGAGCTGCTGTATGGCGGCTATCCGCTCGTCCACAACTCGCCCTACCTGGGCGAATGCGGCTACTACTATCCGGACTTCGATTGCCAGGAAGGCGGCCGGCAGTTGCTGCGCGCGTACCGCGAGCACGACGCGAATCTCGATGCCTACCGCGAGCGCACCGCCCGTTTGCTGCACTCGGTCGACATCCACAACCCCGACAACGTGGCGGCCTACACCGAAGCGCTCGCCGCCGTCTATCGCTGACGCGCGGCCTTGCCACCCCTTTCACGCCTTTCGAACCAGCCAGGAGGC
Organism: Burkholderia glumae LMG 2196 = ATCC 33617; assembly: GCF_000960995.1. Taxonomy (NCBI): domain Bacteria; kingdom Pseudomonadati; phylum Pseudomonadota; class Betaproteobacteria; order Burkholderiales; family Burkholderiaceae; genus Burkholderia; species Burkholderia glumae. Next base: position 2,638,454 of record NZ_CP009434.1, read on the forward strand.
CTCTTGAAAGCGACTCTAGTACGATGCGCGGCCGCATGCTTGGCCGCCGGCGCGGCAAGCCTCGCGCACGCCCAGACGCCGGCGCCCGAACCCGCTGCCCCCGCTGCCCCCGCCGCACCGGCGCTCTCGCTGGCGCCCGTCAACGCCGGCGCCTCGGCCGACGAACTGCTGCGCGATGCCGACTATGCGCTGCGCCTGCTCGACACGGGCCGCTATCAGGACCTGTGGAACGACGCGGCGCCCTTCGTCAAGCAGCGCTACAATCCGCAGCGCTTCGCGAACGACACGCGGCTGTCGCGCGAGGCCGTGGGCGCGATCAAGAGCCGTGGCTGGGCCGCCGTCACGCGGATCATCTACAGCGGCGCGAAGGATGTGCCGGACGGCCTCTACGCGAACGTCGACTACGCAACCACGCAGGCCTCGGGCAAGGTCGTCTATGAAAAAATCAGCTTCCGGCTCGAAAACGACGGCCGCTGGCATCTGACGGGCTACCTGCCGCGCGTCGCGCAGGGCCCGATTCCGGGCAGTTGACGGCGCGCGCGGCGGCCGGTGCGGCACCGCACCGGCGCCGCCGCCGGCTCAGGCCTGGGCAGCGCTCAGGTTGCGCTCGCAGTCTTCCCAGTAGCGCAGCGGGTCCTGATGCTGCGGGAAGTGTAGGTTGAGCCAGCCGGAAAGCCGCGCCCAATCGGGATGACTGGCGCCCGAAAGCGACGACCAGATCGACGAGCGTTCGAGGATCTGCCCGCTCGCGCGATCGCGGATCAACAGGCTGCTCATGCCGGTCGAGCTGTTCGATTGGGTTTCGACCAGGTAGCGCGTCAGCAGCCGCACCTCGGCATCCTCGGCCCAGCCGTAGACGGCACGCACCACGTTCGACGGGTCGCGAAGCTCGATCGGCCCGGTGGCGGGGCGCACCGCCTTCCATCCCTCGGGAAATTCGGCCACGATTTCATGGCCGGACTCCCGCACCCACCTCACGCGCCAGGCCAGCACGATCGCCTTGCACAGCGCGGCCAGCGAGGCATACCCGGCCGGCACGACGAACGCGACCGGCAGCGTGATCAGGTTGTCCTTCCACAGGGTGGCCTTCTCATCGGGGCGGCGCGTCGTGTCGAACGGGCTGGCCTCGAACGGATTCACCGGCCGGCTGGCACTGCTGGTCCCCGCGGCCGGCAGCCCGGCAAACAGGCGCTCGGCGTCCTGACGGGTAAGTTTCGGTTTCCCTTGTTTCATGAGACCTTTCACCAACACATTTCCTTGAAGCCGATCGGGTCGGCACTGGTTGCCGGCCTGGGCCGGCATGGGTTTCTGTTCGTTCGGGCCGCGCCGTCCGCGGCGCGGCATCATGAGCCATGCGCGCATCCGGGCGGCGGGCGCCTTGAAAATCGGCCTGACGGAATACCCTGCCCGGCTGGCATGACCGGGCTGGCGCAGCGGCCAGGCCGCGGCACTCGCCGTCGATATTGCGCCGCCCGCAACCGGATAAGGTTTGAAAACGGCGGAATGATTTGGGCGCAAGCCACGCATGCGCGAACCGATCGGCGCATGCCTTTCGCAAAGCGGAATAAACCTTGATTCCCGTATCCGGTCGATGAAAGCCGGTGAGGCGCGCTGCAGTTGCCGCCCCGGTGCCGCACCTTGGCCGAATTAAATACCTGGCCCGGCGCTTCGAACCCGCGCGGGTTCGCCATTCGTTGCGCAATGATCCGTGAAACCGGCCGACGTGGCAATTGCCGTTTCGACATGCCCGGACCCAAGGCCAGGCCGCAATCGACACCGGTATTGCAATGATACGCCCGTGCGCCGGACTGCGAGCGCCGGCGAATCACCATCGGCGCGCTGGCAATCTGCCTTTCCCGCATTATGCCGCCGGGAAATAATAGTCCATTCAAACCAGCGCCCTTTATCGCGCGGCGCCGAAAGCGCATAGTACGCGATTCCTGGCCGGCGCCGCCGGCCCGTCGATGGAGATATCAGATGCGTTACAACCAGCTTGGCAACACCGGACTCTTCGTGTCCGAGATCTGTCTGGGCACCATGACCTTCGGCCACACGGAACAGGCCGGAATCTGGGGCGACATCGCGGGCGTGGACCAGACGACGGCCGACACGATCGTGCGGCGCAGCCTGGCGGCCGGCGTCAACTTCATCGATACGGCCAACGTCTATTCGTTCGGCGCATCGGAGCGGATGCTTGGCCAGTCGCTGAAAAACCTGGCGGTGCCGCGCCAGGAGGTGGTGCTCGCCACCAAGGTGTTCGCGCCGATGGGCAGCGGCCCGAACGATCGCGGTTCGTCGCGCGGCCACATCCTGGCGTCGGTGGAGGCCAGCCTGCAACGCCTGCAGACCGATTACATCGATCTTTACCAGGTCCACGCGAACGACCCGGTCACGCCGATCGACGAGACGCTGCGCGCGCTCGACGATCTGGTTTCGCGCGGCCTGGTGCGCTATATCGGCGTGTCGAACTGGCAGGCCTGGCGCATCGCCAAGGCGCTCGGCATCGCCGAACGGCGCGGCTTCGCGCGTTTCGAAACGGTGCAGGCCTATTACTCGATCGCGGGCCGCGACCTCGAACGCGAGCTGGTGCCGATGATGCAGGAGGAAAAGGTCGGGCTGATGGTGTGGTCGCCGCTCGCGGGCGGCCTGCTGTCGGGCAAGTACGGCCCCGGCTCGACCGAGGCGGGCGGGCGCCGCACCAGCTTCGATTTCCCGCCCGTCGACAAGGATCGCGCCTGGGCCTGCGTGGCGGCGATGCGGCCGATCGCGCAGAAGCACGGCACGAGCGTGGCCGCGATCGCGCTCGCCTACGTGCTCGCCAAGCCGTTCGTGACGACGGTGATCATCGGCGGCAAGCGCCTCGAGCAGATCGAGCAGAACCTGGGCGCGGTCGGCCTGAAGCTCGATGCCGACGATCTCGAGACGCTCGATGCCGTCAGCGCGCTGGCGCCGGAGTACCCGGGCTGGATGCTGAGCCGGCAATCGGCCGGCCGCGTACCGCAGCCGTTCGAGCCGAAGGCCTAGCAAGCCGCGCGCCGCCGGCCCGGCGCGCTCGCCCCGCCCCAGCACCAGCACCAGCACCAGCCGCGCCGGTTCGTGGCCCAAGCCCATCGAACATGCCGTGATCCACCCGCCTCGCGCGTTCCTCACCGCCGCGCCTTGCGGGCACCGGCCCGGCAGCCCGGGCCGGCATGGCGGCCGGTCGGCCTGCGTCACCCGGCGCCGCGCACCAGGTTTTCGACCAGCAGATCGTAGTCGGCCACCAGCGCCGGATTCTCCGACGTATAGCGGCGCAGCAGCTCGCGCTGCCGGCTGGTGTACTGCTCCCAGCCGGCGTCGTGTTCGCGCAGCACGCGCGCCAGCAGGTCGGCGCCGGCCTGCACGTCGTTCTCCGGGTAGTAGTAACCGAGGTCGGCGGCGAGATGCGCGTTGTGGACCAGCGGATAGCCCTGCCAGCAGACGTCGAAATAGAAATAGTTGAGCGGGTTCTCCCACTGGTGCGAGACCACCACGTCGGTGAACTCGGACAGGAACACCGGCGTGTCGTAGCGGCCGACGAAGCTGGCCTTGCCGGCGCGCACGATGTCGAGGTAGTTCATCAGCAGCACGAACTCGCGGCTGTGATGCGCGAGATGCTCCGCGTTCGTCACGTGCGCGAACGCGATCGTGTCGGGCTCGCGGCGGAACACCTCGTCGATGATCAGCATCGGATAGACGCAGAACTTCACGACATCGTGGTTCGGCTCCATCACGGTGAGCCGCCTGCCCGGCTGCCCGTTGGGACGGTACTCGCCGTTCTCGCGCAGCGCCTGCGCGCGCGCGGTCAGGAACATCGGGTCCCAGACGAACGGCACCACGCGGCCCGGGCAGCGCCGCAGCGACTGCAGGAACGGCAGCGAGGACGGCGCGATCTGCGGGATGGCCCAGATCTCGTCGTAGCCGCGGTTGATGAACAGCGTGTCCCACAGCCTGCGGCCGAACAGGATCGACTGCGTGGCGTGGATGTACTCGAAGCCGCAGCAATAGCTGACGATCTTCACGCCGCGCGACTTCAGATAGGCCGTCTGCTCGCCGTCGATCTGGCCGCCCAGCTCGATCAGCACGTCGAGCGAATCCTTGGCCTCGGCGAACGGGCGCGTGTCGAAGCGGCGGCGGTCCCAGGGCAGCGCGTCGGTGAGCGGCGTGGCGGTGGTATTGACGAGCGTTACCCGGTAGGCGCGCGGCGAGCTCATCAGCAGCTTCGCGAGGAACAGCGCGTTCTGCTTGATGCCGTTGATCCAGAGGCTTTCGTTCGGCTCGTGCAGGCCGATGGTGATGCCGATACGCAGACCGTTCAAATCGACAGGGGCAGTCATCGTGGGCAGGCAAGGAGAAACCGGAAGCACACCGGGGCGCCGCCGAAGCGAGGGTCGGCCGCGCGGAGGGCATGAGTCATCGGCCGCAGTCTACCCGACCTGCCGCGCCGGATGGTGATGGCCGGCCACGCACGGCGCGCCGGCGAGCCCGGCCGCGCCGCACGCCCGATTCAGTAATGCCGCGTGCCGCGCACGCTGACGGCGGTATCGAACAATTCCTGTGCCCGCGCCAGTTCGTCGAGCGCATGGTCGAGCCGCGATTGGGCGGCCGCGCGCTCGGCGGAATCGACGCTCTCGTCATGGTCGCCGCGCACCGCGCGAAACGCGCGATCGACCTTGCGCGTCGCCTCGAAGAAGCGCTGGGCGGCGAGCGCCTCGCGTGAATGACCGATGTTTGCCATGCACCTTCCTCCTCGGGCCTGCCACCCGGCCCGCCAGGGGCGAGCGCTCCCTCGCGGGAACGCTCGCGGACAAGAATCGCGTCCGCCGCCGCGCCATCTCACGTGGCGCGGCGGCGGACGCCCTCCGGGCCGGACCGCAAGCCGAGCGGGCGGCCAGCGCGCCGCCCTTGGCTACGGCAGCAGGCTGCCCTGTGGATCGCCTGCCGTGCCGAGCACCGGCACCGGCTCGAGCGCGGAAAAATCGAACAGGTCGCGCGTGAGCCCGCGCGCGTGTTCCGCCGGCGGCCGGCCGCGCAGCCGCTTCACGAAATCCGTGTACACGGCCGCCGGCTCGACCGCCGGCAAGTCGAACAGGTCGCGCGTGAAGCCGCGCGACTGGGTGCCGGCCGAGCGCCCGCGCAGGCGTTCGACCAGTTCGACATAGGCTTCGAAATCGCCCTCGCGCGCGGCCTTGCCGATCCGCGCCAGCTCGCGCAGCTTCAGCACCGACGGCTGCGCGAGCCGCACCGTGTAGGGCGCGTCCAGCTCGACCGCGAGCGCCACCGGATAGCTGCGCGCACCCGGCTGCGCCGCGCGCGCCACGCAGTCGACCACCGCCGCCGCCTGGGCCGCGCCGAGCGGCCTGCCGGTGCCGGCGCTGCGCAGGTGGGCGGGCGTGACGCGCAGGCGCGTGCCCACCCCGAGCGGCGCCGGCGACGCGCAGACCAGCGCGTAGTGCTGCTCGCGCCGCCGCCCCGAGGGCAGCGTGGCGCGGCTCGTGATGAAGGTGTACGGCGGCAGTTGCCGCACCTGCCCGAGCGCATCCACCCAGGCGTTCCAGAGCAGCATGCCGCGCGATCCGGGCTCCAGCGCACGCGCGCGGCCGGCCGGCGGCGTGAACAGCGCCATCAGCGAGCCCGCCCGGTGCGCGGCCATCTGCACGCTGCTGCCGAGCGACTGCCCGATGCCCCACAGGAACCGCCCGCCGCCGAGCCGCCGCTCCCACTCCTTGCGCAGCACGGTGGTCGACAGATCCTCGCCGGCTTCGGCGCCGATCCTGGTCCAGCAAAACGTCGGGGGCAGGTGTTTCAGTGTCATCAACTCTCTCTCGGGCGTGGCCACCCGATCTTGCGAGGGGCATTTCAATAACCGCTACTGTATAGTTATAATGCATGACATGGAAGCCCCGAACGCCAATTTTTCAGTTCAGGAGCTGCTCGACAGGCTGCGGGCAGATCCGCGCTCGTCCAGCGAAATAGCAAGGCTTTGCGGCGTAAGCCAGCCTACCGTGTCGCGTCTTCGGCTGTCCGGCGGGCAGCGTCTCAGGCGCAGCGATCCATTCATCAAGCTATGCAATTTCTACGGAATGGAAGCCCCCGCCGCGGGGGCGCGCGGCGGCAGCTACGACGAGCGCCTGCGTGACGCGATCGTCGACGCCTGGGACGGCTCGGACGAGCACGGCCGTGCGCTGATGGTGGTGATCCAGGGGCTCAAGGGCCTCAGCTCGAAGCCCGGATGACGGCCGCGCGGCGGCACGAATGCGGCGGCCAACGACGACGCGCCCGGGGCTGGCCCCGGGCGCGTCGTCGTTGGCGAAGCGAAACCGCGCGAAGGCAGCGGGCGGCGCCCGCCCGCTTTCAGTGCGAGATCCTTTCCAGCGCGATGCCGCGCGTGCGCGGCCCCATCAGCCCGATCGACGCCATCACGATCAGCATCGCGGCCGAGATGAACGCGAACACGCCCGCCGTGCCGAAGCCGTTCAGCACCGCGGCGATCACGAACGACGTGAAGATCGCCGAGAAGCGGCTCCACGAATAGACGAAGCCGATCGCGCGCGCGCGGATCGCGGTGGGAAACAGCTCGGCCTGATAGGCGTGGAAGCTGTACGACATGATGTTGTTGGCGAGCGTGAGGCCGATGCCGAGCAGCACCAGCGGCGCGGCCGAACCGCTGCGGCTGAACGCCAGCCCGCAGACGATCGCCGCGCCCGCCATCGCCACGATCACGCTCTTGCGCTCGAAGCGGTCGCCGATCGCGAGGCCGATCAGCGGGCCGACCGGCGCGGCCAGCGCGATCACCCCCGAGTACATCAGGCTGGTGGTGATGGTGATGCCCTGCTTGATCAGCAGCGTCGGCACCCAGTTCGCAAAGCCGTAGAAGCCGACCGTCTGGAACACGTTGAAGACCGTCAGCATCACGGTGCGCTTGCGGTACGGCGCCACCCACATGTCGGCGAAGCGGCCGCGCGCCGCCACCGGCTCGGCCGGCCCCGGCGGCGGCAGCGGCCGGCCGTATTCGGCGGCCACCTGCGCCTCGAGCGCGCGCATCACGCGATCCGCCTCGTCGAGCCGGCCCTGCTGCGCGAGCCAGCGCGGGCTCTCCGGCAGCGCGCGGCGAATCCACCAGACGAAGATCGCGCCGTGCGCGCCGATCAGCACCACCCAGCGCCAGCCGTCCAGGCCGAACGGCGCGCGCGGCACCAGCAGGTAGGCGAGGAACGCGACCACCGGCACCGCGCAGAAGCCCACCGCCTGCTCGCAGGCGAACGCGCGGCCGCGGATCTGCTTGGGCACCAGCTCCGAGATGTAGGTGCCGATGGTCACCATCTCGACGCCGAGCCCGAGGCCCACCATGAAGCGCCAGAAGTTGAGGCCGCCCGCCGTGTCCTGAAACGCCATCACGAGGTTGGCCGCCGTGTACCAGAGCAGCGACCAGGTGAACACGCCGCGCCGCCCGAAACGGTCGGCGAGGAAGCCGCAGGCGAGCGTGCCGATGAACAGCCCCGCGAACAGCGCGGCGATGAAGCTCGCCACGCCGGTGGTGCCGAACAGCCCGTGCGTGGCCGGGCTCAGGATGCCGCCCTTCACGAGGCCCGGCGCCACGTAGCCGCTGTAGAGCAGATCGTAGAGTTCGAAGAAGAAGCCGAGGCTCAGCAGCACCACGAGCTTCCAGACGGTGCGGGTCGGCGGCAGGCGGTCGAGGCGCGCCGCGATCGCGCCGGCATCGGGCGGCGCGGCGTCGGCGACGGTCGCGTGTCGGTGTTCGGTGGCCATGCCGGTCGTCTCCATCGGTCTTGTCGTGAGGTCCTGTCGTCGCGCGCCGGCCGCCGCGTGGCAGCGCGGCCGGTGCGTCGCGCATTGTACCGGGCCGGCCGGCCCGCAAGGCCGCGGCCGCGGCCGCGAGGATGCCGAGGACTATGCCGCCGCGGTCTCGACGGCCGGCGTGCGCAGCCGGTCCAGCAGCGCGCGGCGTGTCGAACGCTTGGCTCTGATCGCCGGCGCGCGGCAGCGCCTCGCGGCCCTCCGGCCATACAGCCATGCACGCAGCCACAACCAGGCGCGCTCGCGAACCAGGCCGCTCGCGCCGGCGAAGGCTTGCACATCGCGCGCGTTGATACGGCCCATCGATTGATGGCCCGGCCTGCCGTTCGCGATCGCCCGGAGCCGACCATTTTTCCTGCGGCATAGTGCGCGCAAAACTTCAGTAACCAAAACAGTTGCCGACATTACCGATACAGACCACCACAATCGGGGAGAAAACCATGAAAAACATGACCGTAGGCCAGAAGCTCACTGGCGCGTTCGGAATCGTCATACTGATTTCGCTGATCGGCAGCGCGATCTCCATCGTCAATTTCCTGCGCCTGAACGACGCCAACGGATGGAACATTCATAGCTATCGCGTGCTGCGAGCGAACGACGAGATGTTGGCCAACATGGTCAACATGGAGACGGGAGTACGCGGCTACGTGATTTCCGGGGACGACAAATTTCTCGATCCCTATGTGGCCGGCCAAGGCCAGTTCACCAAATCGTACGAGCTCATCCACGGCCTCACCTCGGACAACGCCGCCCAGCAACAGCGCCTGGAGGAGCTGCTGCAGCTGCGCAACAAGGTGGGCAGCGTCGCCGAGAAGCTGATCGCGCTGAGGCGCGACGTCAACGCGGGAACCCAGCCGCTGAGCGCGCTCACGGATGAATTCAAGCTCGGCAAGGACAAGCAGTTCATGGATCGCTACCGTGCGGTGTCTGCCGATGTCGGCAATGCCGAACAGGCCCTGCTCGACCAGCGCTCCGGCCAGGTCGCCACGATGACCAACGCCACCATGTTCACCTTGACGGCCGCCGGCCTGGTCACGATCACCCTCGCGATCGTGTTGGGCATCGTCATTACGCGCGGCATCCTGCGGGCGCTGGGCGGCGAGCCCGCCGCGGCCGCGAGCGTGGCCAGCCGCATCGCGCAGGGCGACCTCTCGGTGGCGGCGCCGGTTCGCGACAAGGATCAGAGCAGCCTGATGGCGTCGCTGGAGGGCATGCGGCAGCAACTGAGGGGCATCGTCGCGGGCATCCAGTCGTCCGCCGAGTCGATCAAGTCGGCCGCGGGTGAAATCGCCCAAGGCAATCTGGACCTGTCGCAACGCACCGAAGAGCAAGCCGCCTCGCTGGAGGAAACCGCCGCGAGCATGGAGCAGTTGACCTCGACCGTCCGGCAGAACACCGATAGCGCGAAGCAGGCCAACATGCTCGCCACCAATGCGTGCGACGTGGCGGTGCGCGGCGGTAACGTCGTGGACCAGGTCGTCGAATCGATGAAGTCGATCTCGGAAAGCTCCGGCAAGGTATCGCAAATCATCACGGTGATCGAGGGCATTGCCTTCCAGACCAACATCCTGGCACTCAACGCCGCGGTGGAAGCCGCGCGCGCGGGCGAACAGGGCCGAGGGTTCGCCGTCGTGGCAGGCGAGGTGCGCACGCTCGCCCAGCGCAGTGCCAGCGCCGCCAAGGAAATCAAGGATCTCATCGAAAGCTCGGTCGATCACGTGGCAACCGGCGGCGAGCAGGTCAATCGGGCGGGCACCACCATGTCCGAGATCGTCAAGTCGGTGCGCCAGGTGACCGACATCATGGGCGAGATCGCCTCGGCATCCGACGAGCAGGGCACGGGCATCGAACAGGTCAACACCGCGGTCAGCCAGATGGACGCGGTGACCCAGCAAAACGCGGCGCTGGTGGAACAGGCCTCGGCCGCGGCGCAGGCCATGGCCGAACAGGCCGCCACGCTTCGCGACGCGGTGGCCTTCTTCCGGATCGGCACGGCCGACGGCAGAGGCGCGGCCTGGCACTAAGCCGGCGCCACCGGGTGGCAAAAGCCGCCCGCTGGCGCGACCCGGCGCGGCGGCCCGAGCGGCCGCAGCCAAGCGGCACCGCGAAGGTCGCCGCGCCCGGCTTGCGGTGGAAGTTGACACTTTCGGCACATTGTTAAATTGCAAAGCGCCAAGAATGGCGCTGACAGCATCGACATGCAGGAGACGTGATGAACGACACCCGGACTGAGCCGCCTCCGTTCGACATCTGGGAGTGGTGCGCGCTGCTGTTCGCACTCGAGCCGATTGCCGACGAGCTTGCCCGCACGTATGTGAGGTGTTACCCGCACAAGCCGATGACGTGGTCCACGCTGCGCCGGCTCGAACTCGAAGCGCTGGACCGTCTCGACTGTTTTCCTCGGCAGAATCCCGGCCTGCTCGCATCGCTGCGTAGCGACATCGTCACGATGTGCCTTCCTGCCACCGACACGCCCGTGGACCTGGACAACGACCATTTCGTCCCCGTGGTTGCCGCGCAGCTGTGGAGCGCCTATCTTCGCCTGAAAGAGCGGCGGCAGCCGGTGCCGGTGGCCTGGCGATCGCGTGCCGAGCGCGCCGATTACACGGCAAGCCCGGCGATCGCGGGCGCGCTGGCGTAGCGAAGCCGCAGCCGGCTGCTCGTCGTCCCGATTCGTCGAATCATTCGGATACCCAACCAAATCGGCGTATCCGCCGCGTTGCCGCCAGATTGCGCGGCCGGCAACGTGTTCGCCGGCGTCCGGCGCTGCCGGGCTGGACCCGGCTGCCGCCGTCATCGGCCCGCGGCCTGCCGGCCACTGGCTTGGCCGCGCCCGTTCCGGGCGCTCGACTCGGGTGCTCGACTCGGGTGCTCGCACGAGCCCTTGACCCGGGCCGATTCCCCGCTCTGCGCATGAGCCAGGCCGCCGGTGCCGCAGCCTCGCCCGGCAACCGCACAGGCGGCTCGCGCGCGACCGCGACGGCTGCCGACCTCGGCCAGCCGGCCCCCTCGGCGGGCCCGACGACATCGAACCATGCGGACCGGCGCGTCCTGCCCGGTCCGATGCGGCCGTTCGCCCTCAAGATATGTTCGGCCTTGCCGATATCCCCATAGCGCCCGTCTCCGAAGCCGATTCAAAAATCCCGTTCAGCATGTCTGAAGCAATTTCATCAGACATATATTTCATCAGACAAGTGGGCAGCCGGGTTTTTAGAAATGCTTCGTGAATGTCCGCGCGATTAACACAACGAATGTGCGGACGACGCAAATTGCGGAGGTCGAGAGTGGTGGCGTTCAAGGCCCTGACGATACGTGACGTGTGCGCCTCGCGATTGGGCGTTCACGGTCGCGATGCCGCGCTCGCGCGGCGCTCGCCGATGTCGCTCGAAGTCGTGGCGCGCGTCGGCGCAGACCATGCCGGCTTGCCGGAGCGCCCGGCCACGCGCGCCTCGAAACGGAATCGAATCCACTGCCAACAGCCGTTGCGCGACGCGCGGGCGCCCCGAAGGGGCGCGTCGCGCCGAACGTCACGCCCGTCCCGAGTCCACCAATCGTCGAGGAAATAAACCGCCCCCCCCACGGGGCTCTTGAGTTGGCAGCTTAGCCATGCCGTTCGCAATGGCTCGTCCGATACCGTCACTATCTCGATACCACCCATGCCTTCCTACTCGAATCTATCAATCCAGGCACGCTTCACGTTGATTATCGTGGCCGTCTTCATCGGGCTGCTGATCGCAACGTTCGCCGTCATCCGTCTGGTGGTCACGCCGAATCTCGCCATTCTCGAGGGGCACGTCGTCTCCGGCGAGGTCGACGAGATTTCCGTGCTCGTCAGCGAACAGCTGCGCAAGGTGGAAGCCCAGCAGCGCACCATCACCGAGACGGTTCCGCTGCTGTCGAGCGACCAGATCGACACCCTGCTGCCGGTGCTGGTGAATCAATACGGCGACCCGAACGTCTTCGGCGGCGGTATCTGGCCGCTGCCGAAAAAGCGCGATGCGACGCGCGACCGGTTCAGCACCTTCTACGCCCGCGATGCATCGGGTACGCTGGTGGTCAACACGCACTGGAACCAGCCCGACTCCCTCAAGTACTGGGAGCAACCCTGGTACAAGAACGGCGAGGATGCGCCGAAAGGCCATTGCCTCTGGGCCAAGGCGTATCAGGACGATGCGAGCCCGCAGCCGCGCACCAATTGCGCCATGGGCATCTACAAGGACGGCCAGCTGTACGGCGTCGCCACCATCGACGTCACGCTGGGATTCTTCAACCGTCTCGTCTCGCAGATGGAGCAGAAGATCCAAGGCCAGGTCCTGATCGTCGAGCGCGACGGCAAAATCGTCAGCAACAGCGCCGGCACGCCGGCGAACAGCATCCTGAAGAATCTCTCCGAGATCCAGGCCGACAGCCCGATGGCCGCGGAAATCCTGCGCCAGCTGTCGCAGGGCAATATCGAACGCAGCGGCAAGTATCTGGCCGACGGCGTCTCTCGCACGCTGTTCCTGCAGCCGATTCCCGATAGCCCCTGGCTGATCGCCACCAGCGTGCCGACCGCGTTGCTGATGAAAAACAGCACGCGGATCCTGCAGCAGCTGGCCGCCGTGCAGATTCCGCTGGCCCTGGCCCTGCTGATCGTCGTGCTGCTCGGCATCCGGACGCTGATGAAGCGGCTCGGCATGCTGCGCGAGAAGATCGACGATCTCTCCTCGGGCGATGCCGACCTGACGCGCCGGTTGCCGGAGACGGGCGGCAAGGAATTCGCCGCGGTGGCGGCCAGCCTGAACCGTTTCGTCGATCGCCTGCACGACATCGTGGTGCAGGTGGTGGCGGGCACGCAGTCGGTCACGCTCGGCGCGCGCGAGATCGCGAACGGGAATCGCGATTTGTCGGCGCGCACGGAGCAGCAGGCCGCAGCGCTCGAGCAAAGCGCGGCAAGCATGACCCAGCTGACCCAGACGGTGCGCCAGAACGCCGACAACGCCCGGCAGGCCAACACGCTGGCCAGCGGGGCGACCGACGTGGCCAATAACGGCAACGAGGCCGTCCAGGGCATGGTGCAGACGATCGACCGCATCAGCGACAGCTCGGGCCGGATCTCCGAGATCACCGGCGTGATCGAGGGCATCGCGTTCCAGACCAACATCCTCGCGCTGAACGCGGCGGTGGAGGCCGCGCGCGCCGGCGAACAGGGCCGGGGCTTCGCGGTGGTGGCGAGCGAGGTGCGCAGCCTGGCGCAGCGCTCCGCGGCCGCGGCCAAGGAGATCAAGGAGCTGATTTCCTCGTCGGTGGCGATGATCGGCGACAGCACCCGGCAGGCCTCGCAGGTCGGCGAAACGGTGGCCGAGGTCAAGCAGTCGATCCGGCGCGTGGCCGACCTGGTCGGTGAAATTACCGCGGCGTCGGCGGAGCAGGCGCGCGGCATCGAGCAGGTCAGCGAGGCGGTCGGGCAGATGGACGGCGTGACGCAGCAGAATGCGGCCCTGGTCGAGCAGGTCACGGAGGCGGCGAAGTCGCTGGAGGATCAGGCCGAAAACCTGATGCGCGTGGTCGGCGTGTTCAAGATCCGCGCGCAGCGCTGATCCGCCCGCGCCCTGAGCTTCCCCCTCTGCATGCATGCAGCGGCGCCGGGCGTTCGCGTCCGGCTGTCGTGAAGCGCGATTTCCTCCCGCCGCAGCATGCGCTGAGGCGGGCCAGGCGCTGCCGGGTTCCACCGGATTTCGCGCGCCCTTCCCCTCTGCACCAGTCTCACGCGCTCCGGCATCCTCGCGATCCGCTCCGGCGCAAATGGCGCGCACCCAGGCCAGGAGGCCCGCCGGGCGGGTTTCGGTGTTTACGCGGATACGGGAAACGATATCGGAAGCGCTTGATATTTCATTTGTAGGCTATGAAGCTTCTCTTTAGACTGCACGCAAATCGAGCCACTCTCACGGACGAGCGATGTCGGACACGCAATCCAATCTGCGATCCCAACAACGATGGTTCGGCAGCACGGACAACAGCGGCTTCCTCTATCGAAGCCGGGTGAACCGTGCGGGTATTCCCGACCATGCAGCCGGTGACGGGCCGATCCTGCGCGATACGCGACCGGCACCGACGCATAGGCCAAGGACGCGATCGTGACAGTGCCGCTGAGCGCCGGGCTGCTGATCGGCACCGCCGGACTCCAGAACGAACCCCTCTCCGATACGCCGCCGCCGGGCCGGCGCCCGGCCCCTGGCCAGCGGGCGCACCGCGCCCGGAAGGCGGCGGCCGTGCCGGGAGCCGGGCGCGCATGAGGCGCGCCGCGCCCCGGCCAGCGGTTGGCCGCGCGCCGCCGGGCCCGAGTTCGCCGGGCAGACGGCCGTTCATCCAGTTCCGATCCGCGGCGGCCTGGTGCTGCCGTCGGCCCGGTTCGACCCGTTGCGGCGCGGCAGGCAGGCGGTATGACCGTCGCGGGCGCCCGGAAGACGCGCTGTCGGCAGCGCGGGCATGACCAGTAAGAAATACAAACCCAATCAACAGGAGACGACGATGAAACTGATCAGAAAGTTTGCGGTGGGTACGCTGGTGGGCGCGGTGTTGGCGCTGGCCGCGGGCACCAACGCCTCGGCCGAGGACAAGCCGATCACGCTGGGATTCTCGCAGGTCGGCGCGGAAAGCGCCTGGCGCACCGCCAATACCATGTCGATCAAGAGCGCCGCTAAGGAAGCCGGCATCAATCTCAAGTTTTCCGACGCACAGCAGAAGCAGGAAAACCAGATCCGGGCGATACGCTCCTACATCGCGCAGAAGGTCGACGTGATCGCGTTTTCGCCGGTCGTCGAATCCGGATGGGGGCCGGTGCTGGATGAAGCCAAGCGCGCCAAGATCCCCGTCATCCTCACCGACCGCGGCGTCGACGTGAAGGACCCGTCGCTGTACGTGACGATGATCGGCTCCGACTTCATGGAGGAAGGACGGCGCGCCGGACGCTGGCTCGAGGAACGCTACAAGAACGAGCCGGGCCCGATCAACATCGCCGAGCTGCAGGGCACGGTGGGCTCCGCGCCGGCCAACGACCGCCATGCCGGCCTGATGGAAATCATCAAGAACGATCCGAAGTTCAAGATCATCGCGTCGCAAAGCGGCGATTTCACGCTGGCGGGCGGCAAGCAGGTGATGGAAGCGTTCGCCAAGACCTACGGCAAGCAGATCAACGTCGTGTACGCCCATAACGACGACATGGCGCTGGGTGCCATTCAGGCCATGGAGGAAGCCGGCATCAAGCCCGGCAAGGACGTGACGGTCGTCTCGTTCGACGCCACGAAGGCCGGCTTCGAGGCGATGAAGGCGGGCAAGATCAACGTGGACGTCGAATGCAGCCCGCTGCTCGGACCGCAGCTGATGAGCGCGGTGAAAGACGTGGTGGCCCACAAGCCGGTTCCGCGGCGCATCGTGACCAACGAAACCATTTTCCCGATGGACGTCGCGGCGAAGCTGCTGCCGACCCGGAAATACTGAGGCGCGTGTCACGCGGCCCGGCGCGCGGCGCCGGGCCGTGTTCGGCTATTTCCACTATCTGGCGGACACTGACGTGCGGTGAACACAATGATGCAGACCCCCATGCTGGAAATGACCGGGATCGACAAGACGTTCCCGGGCGTGAAGGCGTTGCAGCAGGTGAATTTCCGATTGTTCCCCGGCGAGGTCCACACGCTGATGGGCCAGAACGGCGCGGGTAAATCGACGCTCATCAACGTGCTGACCGGCGTGCTCTCGCACGACGGCGGCGAGATCCGGCTGGGCGGCGAAGCGGTGCGATTCGCCGCGCCGATCGAGGCCGAGGCGGCCGGGATACAGACGATCTATCAGGAAGTCAATCTGTGTCCGAACCTCTCGGTTGCCGAGAACATCTTCGCCGGGCGGCAGCCGGTCAAGCGCGGCGCGATCGACTGGCGGACGATCCGCACGCGCGCCCGCGAGATTCTCGCCGGCCTGAACCTGACCATCGACGTGACGCGCTCGCTCGAGGCCTATCCGATCGCCGTCCAGCAGATGGTGGCGATCGCGCGGGCCGTCTCGGTGGAGGCGCGCGTGCTGATCCTCGACGAGCCGACCTCGAGCCTCGACGACGGCGAGGTCGAGCGGCTGTTCGCGGTGCTGCGCCAATTGAAGGCCTCGGGCATGGCGATCCTGTTCGTGACGCACTTCCTTGAGCAGACCTACGCGGTGTCGGACCGGATCACGGTGATGCGCAACGGCGAGCGGGAAGGCGAATACCTGGCCAAGGATCTGCCGATGGACGAGCTCGTCGCCAGAATGACCGGGCATGTGCGGATGAGCGAGCGCCTGAAGGACGGCGGCGCCGCCGGCGCGCGGGCCGAGCACACGGCGGCGCCGTTCCTCGCGATGCAGGGTGTGGGCCGCCGCGGCCTGATGAATCCGGTCGATCTGACCATCCGGCCCGGTGAAATCCTGGGCCTGGCGGGGCTGCTCGGCTCGGGCCGCACCGAGACCGCGCGGCTGGTGTTCGGCGCGGAGCGCGCCGACAGCGGCTCGATGACGGTGGGCGGCGACACGGTGAAGCTTTCGTCGCCGCGCGACGGCGTTCGACACGGCATCGCCTATTGTCCCGAGGACCGCAAGAAGGAAGGCATCGTCGCGGCGCTGTCGATCCGCGAGAACATCGTGCTCGCGCTGCAGGCCCGGCTCGGCTGGTGGCGCATGATGAGCCTCGCGCGCCAGCGCGAGCTGGCGCAGCGCTACATCGCGCAGCTCGGCATCAAGGCGCGCGACGCGGAGCAGCCGATCGGGCTGCTCTCGGGCGGCAACCAGCAGAAGGTGCTGCTGGCCCGCTGGCTTGCCACCGAGCCGAAGCTGCTGATTCTCGACGAACCCACGCGCGGCATCGACGTGGCCGCGAAATTCGACATCATGGATCGCGTGCTCGCGCTCTGCGCCAAGGGCCTCTCGATTCTCTTCATCTCCTCGGACGTCAGCGAGGTAGTGCGCGTCAGCCATCGGATCGCGGTGCTGCGCGACCGGCACAAGGTGGCCGAGGTGACGGGCGAATCGCTGTCGGAGGACGAGGTCTATCGGTTCATCGCAGGAGGCCAGTCATGAAACGCATTCTCGGGCGGCTCGACCACCCGCTCGTCTGGCCGGCGCTGACGCTGGCACTTCTGCTCGCCCTGGACGTCGTCTATCGGCCCAGCTTCCTGGCGGTGACGATGCTCGACGGCCATCTGTTCGGCGCGCCGATCGACATCCTGAACCGCGCGGCGCCGCTCGTCATCGTGTCGCTCGGCATGACGCTCGTGATCGCCACGCGCGGCATCGACATCTCGGTGGGCGCGATCGTCGCCATCGCCGGCGCGACCGCGGCGGTGATCCTGCAGGCGGACCCGTCCCACCTCGCCCAGGCGCTCATCGCGGCGGCCGGCGTGGGGCTGCTGGCAGGCTTCTGGAACGGCTTGCTGGTGGCCTTCGTCGGCATGCAGCCGATCATCGCCACGCTCATCCTGATGGTGGCCGGGCGGGGCGTGGCGCAACTGCTCACCGACGGCCAGATCATTCCGATCGGCGTCAGCGGCTATCTGCGGCTCGGCGACGGCTATCTCGCGACGATCCCGTGTTCCGTCTGGATCGCGGCCGCCGTGGTGACGCTCTCGGCGCTGCTCGTCAATCGCACGGCGCTCGGCCTCTTCATCCGCGCCATCGGCGTGAACCCGGTGGCGACGCGTCTGGTCGGCCTGCGATCCGGCATGATCGTGTTCAGCGTCTATGCGTTCTCGGGGCTCACGGCGGCCATCGCCGGCATCATCGCCAGCTCGAACGTGCGCAGCGCGGACGGCAACAACGCCGGCCTGCTGCTCGAGCTCGACGCGATCCTGGCCGTGACGCTCGGCGGCACGTCGCTGATGGGCGGCCGCTTCAGCATGGCAGGCACCGTGCTCGGCGCACTCACCATCCAGACCCTGACGTACACCACCTACTCGATCGGCGTGCCGCCCGAGGCGACGCTGGTCGTGAAGGCCGTGGTCGTGATCCTGGTCAGCGTGATCCAGTCCGACGCCGCGCGAGGGCTGCTGATGCGGCCGATCCGAAAAGCGCTTCATGGCGCGCGCGCGCGCCTCATCAACGGTTCGACGACATCATGAAAACGTTGACTCGCTACCTGGGCGATCCCCGTACCCTGCCGATCGTCGTGACGATCGTGCTGTTCGCCGCGCTGTTCGGCTTCGGCTCCGTGATGTACACGGGCTTCTTCTCCATGCAGGTGCTGACGGGCCTGCTGGTCGACAATGCCTTTCTGCTGATCGTCGCGATCGGCATGACGTTCGTGATCCTGTCCGGCGGCATCGATCTGTCGGTCGGCGCGGTGGTGGCCTTGACCACGATCCTGTGCGCGGTGGGCGCCGAGTGGATGCATTGGCCGTTCTGGGTCATCGTGCCGCTCGTGCTCGCCTTCGGCGCGCTGTACGGCGCGGCGATGGGCGCGCTGATCCACTACTGCCGGCTTCAGCCGTTCATCGTCACGCTTGCCGGGATGTTTCTGGCGCGCGGCGTCTGCTTCCTGATCACGACGCAGTCGATCACGATCGACGAGCCGACGTTTCGCGCCATCGCGCGCCTGAGCGTGCCGGTGGGCGGGGGAACGCTGAACGCCGGCGCGCTGATCGCCCTCGCCACGCTCGGGCTGGCGATTTACGTCGCCCATTTCACGCGCTTCGGGCGCAACGTCTATGCCGTCGGCGGGAACGAGCGCTCCGCGCTGCTGATGGGCCTGCCGGTGGCGCGCACGAAGGTCGGCGTCTATGCGATAAGCGGGCTGTGCTCGGCGCTCGGCGGCGTCGTGTTCACGCTCTACGTGCTGTCGGGCTACGGGCTGCAGGCGCAGGGCATGGAACTGGACGCGATCGCGGCCACCGTGATCGGCGGTACGCTGCTGACGGGCGGCGTCGGCTACGTGATCGGCTCGTTGTTCGGGGTCGGCATTCTCGGCACCATCCAGACGCTGATTATTTTCGACGGCACGCTCAGTTCGTGGTGGACCCGGATCGTGATCGGCGCCCTGCTCTGTATTTTCTGCCTGCTGCAGCGGATCATCGAGCGTCATGCGCGGCGGCGGCAGTCGGGCGGCTCCGGAACGGACGCGAAAGCGGCCCGCCCGGCGACGCATCCGGCCCGCGGAGACGACGAGGGCAAGCAAACCGCCCTGGTCGGCACGGGGCCGTGACCTTGTACGGCAGCGACACCGCCGGCGGACGCGGCGCGAGCCTGGCAGCCGACCCGGCCGGCTCGCGCAAGGCGGTGGCGGCGGAGGGCGCAACGGCGGCGGCGCGCTCGCGGCCCGGCCGGGCGGCAGCGGCCGAGCGGCGCCTGAGCGTGGCCAACGCCTGCCTGAGGCTGGAAGCCGTGGCCGGCGCGCGGGGCGGCCTGACACGCTTCGATTGGAATGATCGCGGTGCCTGGACGCCCGTGTTCGACGGCACGCCGCCTGCGGCAGCCGACGCCGGCGCACCGGCGCTCGCCTGCTATCCGGTGTGCCACGTGCGAGGCCACTCGCGCCCGGGCACGCGCAGCCAGCGGCCGCGACCCGCCGGCCCGGCGGGCCCTGCCCTGCCCGGCCCCGCCACCGGGGCGACATGGCAGGTCGAACGGCTGGCCGGGGCCGGATTGCGGCTCGCCATGCGCAACCTCGCGGAGCTGCCCTACGCCCTCGTCCAGGAGTTCGAGCTCGACGGGCCGACGCTCACCGTGCGCATCGAGTTCGAGAACGCGGCCAGCACGCCGGTAAGGGTCGCCACCGGCCTCTGCACCTCGCTGGTTCGCGATGCCGACACCTCGATGTGCGCGCCTGCCAGCGGGCTATGGTTGCCATCCGGCAGCGGCGCCGGGCGGCACCACGTGCCGACGCCGCCGGCCTGGCAATTCGGCGTGAGTTATCCGCTGCCGCCGGCGCGGGTCGAGCATCTTTTCACGGGCTGGGGCGGACGGGCCGTATTCGCCTGGCCGGCCCGCCACTACGCGCTCGAGGTCGCCGCGGACGCGCGCGCCTATTGGCTGCATGCGAGCGCGCAGCCGGCGCGTTTCTGCTTTCACGCGCTCGGCGGCCCCGCCGAGGGGGCCGGCCTTGCCGATCGCGACGACGATGCCGTGTGGGTCGATGCCGGCGCGACGCTGTCCCGCCGCTTCCGGTTCACCGTCGAGCGCACCGGCACGCTGACCCGGACCCCGCGGTAACAAGCGCGGGGCCGGCGCGACCGCTCCGGGGCGGACCGGCGGACCGGCGAATCGACGCCAGCCGCGCAGCGAGCGGCCGGCGCATCGCGAATGAACGTTCAACCTGAAGGAGACGAGCCGTGTCGACCGAAAACCCGAACGCCGCGCAACGCGTGACCGCCAGCGACAGCAGTTCACTGAGCGACGGCAGGACCGTGCAGACTTTCGTGCTGCGCAATGCGAAGGGCGCCAGCGTGCGAATCAGCGAACTGGGCGGGACGCTCTTGTCGTGGATCGCGCCCGACCGGCACGGCAACCCGGGGGAGATCCTGCTCGGCCACGATACGCTCGACGATTATCTGAGCTCGCGCGCGTACCTGGGGGCGCTGGTCGGGCGGTGGGCCAACCGGATCGAGTCGGCGCGCTTCCGGCTGGACGGGGTGGACTACCAGTTGCCCCCGAACGAAGGCGACAACCTGCTTCACGGCGGGCAAGCCGGTTTTCACCAGCGGCTCTGGCATGCCCGGCCGGCCGGCGACTCGTTGCTGATGCGGCTCGATTCGCCGGACGGCGAAGGCGGTTTCCCGGGCCAGTTGCAAGTCGAGGTGCGCTACCGGCTGAGCGACGACGGCACGCTGGAAATCGACTATCTGGCGCAGGCCGACCGGCTGACGCCGGTGAACCTGACCAATCATGCGTATTTCAATCTGACGGGGCAGCCGGATCGGGACGTCCGCGACCATCGGCTGACGATCCATGCCGATTCGTATTTCGCGGTCGACGGCGCGCTGATTCCGCAGCAACGCGAGCCGGTCGAGCGCAGCCCCTTCGACTTCCGCCGCGCCGCGCCGATCGGCCCGGGGCTGGACGTCGAGCACGCCCAGATCCGGCTGGCGGGCGGCTTCGACCATTGCTACGTGCTCCACGCCGCCGGCCCCTCGGCGGGAACGCCCGCCGTGCGCGAAGTGGCGCGTCTCGAGGAGCCGGAAAGCGGACGCGTGCTGACCGTGTCGACGGATCAGCCCGGCTTGCAGTTCTACAGCGGCAACTTCCTCGAAGGCGTGGCCGCACGCGGCGGAAAGGCGTATCGCCGGCATGCCGGCTTGTGTCTCGAAACCGGCGGATTCCCGAACCAGATCAACATGGCGGACCGGGACGCGGTACTGGTGATGCCGGGACGGCCGTATCGCCAGCTCACCCGATACCAGGTCAGTGCCGGCTAGCGGATCGCGGCAAGCGCGCGCCCGGCGGCCCGGCCCGCTGTTGCCATGCAAGCTGGCGAAATCGGGCCGTGCCGTGGCGCGCCCATCCCGTGCCGCGAAAGACAAGGCCATCGCCCGTCGAATCGCTGCGGCGGCGGGCCGTTTCATACTCGGCACATACGAGTGTGGTATTGATCCTGGTTAGGAACCGCGCCGGCGCCGTGCCCCGCAGCGAACGGCGGAGCCATCGCATGAGTCCGCGCCGCAGCGCGACGGACCCGGTGGCGCCTGTCAGATATCGAAGCCGCCGGCAGGCCGGAGCTTTTGTCTGACCTAATCGATTGGGCAAGCCAATGAGCCATCGCCGAGCCCAATGGATCATCAGCAGTTCACGCCGCCGCCACGTCGCCCCGATGCTCCCCGGTATCGCCACGCGGCCCTCGTCGGTGGCCCGGCCTCGTTCGGCCGGCTTCGATCCCTCCCCCCCATTGGCCCGGCCATGCGCCCGCGCGCGCCAGCGCGGCTGGCTCCCTGCCGCCGCGGCCGTTCGGCCCGCGCCGCGCGTCAGACGCGGCCACCCGCTGCGACGACCACTCATTCGGTCGGGATTGCATATATTAATTTCATGCCGGCTCGGCCGTTAACACCGCCTGCCGCGTCAGTGCCGCGCGTCGATTCGTTGGCTTTCATCTGAAGAGAGTATGTCCGCCTCAACCTCACTAGGTAAGATCGCCGACTGGGCCGGAAGGAATTTTCTCGTCATCGGCGTGCTGGGCACGTTGATGTCGGTCGCGACATCGGCAATCAGTGTCATGACGCTTTGGGCCGCGCACGACGAAGTCATCACCCATGCTCACGAGAACTCACGCAACGTGACGGCAGTGCTGGCCAGCGAAATAGCAAGGACGGTAGAAACCTCGAACATGGCGCTGATGAGCCTGGCCACGAATCTCAGCAATCCTGCGTTCCGCAACATGGACCCCCGCCTGCGGCACGACCTTCTGTTCGACAGGACCGCCGCGCAACACATCACCGGGATGGGCGTGACCGATGCCGAAGGCCGGGTGATCGACGGCTGCTGCAGTCCCACGCATCGGTGGGATCTGAGCGACCGTGATTACTTCAAGGCGCCGCGCGACAAGCCCGACATCGGGCTTTACGTGTCGGAGCCCTATGAAGCGCGTTCACGCGGCGGCACGCGCTCGATCGCGCTGTCGCGCCGCATCGACGGAGCCGGCCATGCTTTCAACGGCATCGCGGTGGTCGCCATCGATCTGGCCTACTTCAGCCAACTCCTCGAGCGTTTGGATGTGGGCGCTCATGGCATCAGCGCCATCGTGCGCTCCGACGGCATCATTCTCGCGAGAAATCCGCCCGTCAGCGCGAGCCAGATGGCCAGCTTGCGCCGCTCCAACACGTTCGCGGGGATGACCCAGCACGATTCGGGTTTCTATGTCGCGCGTTCGAGCGTCGACGGCACGATACGGCTCTATACGTACCAGCGCGTGCCCGGCACCCCGCTGATCGCCGTCGTCGCGCCCGCGCAAAGCGACGTGCTGGCGGGAATCACCCGTATGGCCTGGAAGGTCGGGGTCTCCGCCGGGACCATCAGCGCGCTGTTCTGTGCGGCGGTCTGGCTGCTCGCCTTCGTACTGCGTGACAATCTGAACAAGCAGCGAAAGCTGACCGAACTGAGCCGCACCGACGCGCTGACGGGCCTGCTGAACCGCCGGGCCCTGGATGCCGTGCTGGCCGACGAGTGGCAGCGGGTCCAGCGCGGCAATACCTGCATGTCGGTGCTGTTCATCGACGCCGACCATTTCAAGCAGTACAACGACATCCATGGCCATGCCAAGGGCGACACCGCCCTGCGCTTCCTGGCGGCATGCATCAGCCGGCATGTCCGGCGCCATGGCGACATCGCCGCGCGCTACGGCGGCGAAGAATTCGTCGCCGTGCTGGTCAATACCGATACGCATGGCGCATTGACGGTGTCCGAAGCCATTCGAGAGGATATCGAAAGAAACCGGCTTGCCGATTTTCCCGAACCGATTCCCGCCCTGACCGTCAGCATAGGCTGCGCCACCGGCCGCCGGGGGAAGCCGGCGTCGGTCGAGGCGCTCTGCCGCCAGGCCGACCTGGCGCTCTACCAGGCCAAGCGAAGCGGACGAAACCGGGTGGGCGCGGCCCCGGCGGAGGATGGCGAGGCACGCGCCTGAGCAGACGCACGCGGTCTGCCCGGGCGCGGCGCCCGGGCGTGCCGGCATGCGGCCTCGGCGGGAGGGCGCGCAGCGTCGGGGAACCGGGGTTAACCGCAAATTCGGCCCGCAAACCTCAAGAAACCGCGCCGGCTGCCGTTAGCACGACTTGCGACAGACGCCCCGAATACCGACAACGTAAGGTCGGCTTCTCCCAACCCCTCACGATAGGCTTATCCAAAGATGCAATGGCTTTCCAATCTCAAGCTTAGCCAGAAGCTGGTCGGCGCGTTGGTGCTTTGCGCACTCGTCACCGCCATCGTGGGCGCGGTCGGTCTGGTCAAGGTGCGCGAAGTCGCGACCATGCAGACCGACATGTACAACCTCGAATTCGTCCCGGTACGTCAGGACGGCACGGCCGCATGGCAGGCCGCTTCGCATTTCCGCCGCCTATATTCCTACATTTTGAACCCGGACCCGGCTGGCCGGGCCGACACGCTCCGGCTGAACCGCGCTGGCGAAGCGGCGATCCTCGCCGCGTTCGATTACGAACGCGCGCACGCGAGCTCCGACGCGCAAAAGCAGCTGATCAGCGATTTCGACACCACCTGGCCGGCCTACATGAGTTCCGTCGCCAAGGTCGAGGCGCTCGCCGACCAGGCCGACCAGACCGGCGCCCTGGCCGAATTGAAATCGACCACCGACCCGCTGCACGTCAAGCTGCGCACGCTGCTGATCAAGCTGTCGGACTTGCGCGACGAACTCGCGCGCGCGCGCGTCGCCGACGGCGCCGCCCTGGTCACGTCGGTGACCTGGTGGATCCTGGGCTGCGCGCTCGTCGGCGTGGCGGTGGCGATCGGCCTCGGGCTGATGGTGACGCGCACCGTGCTGCAACAGATCGGCAGCGAACCGGCCGCGGTCGCGCAGGTGGTCGAGCAGATCGCGAACGGCGATCTGAGCAAGCGCATCGAGACCGACAACGTCCACCGCCACAGCATTCTCTACGCGGTGGCGCGCATGCAGGAGCAGCTCGCGACGACGATCGGCTCGGTTCGCGAAGGTGCCGAGTCGGTCAGCGTCGCCTCCAAGCAGATTGCGAGCGGCAACATCGATTTGTCGTCGCGGACCGAGGAACAGGCGGCATCGCTCGAGCAGACTGCCGCGAGCATGCTGGAGCTGACCCAGACGGTTGGCCAGAACAGCGAAAGCGCGCGCCATGCGAATACGCTCGCCGTGCAGGCCGCGAGCGTCGCCGATACGGGCCACCACTCCGTCGAAAGCATGGTGCGCACGATCAGCGAGATCAGCAGCAATTCGACGAAAATCTCCGAGATCACCGGCGTCATCGAAGGCATTGCATTCCAGACCAACATCCTGGCGCTGAACGCGGCGGTGGAGGCCGCGCGCGCCGGCGAGCAGGGGCGCGGGTTCGCGGTCGTCGCAAGCGAGGTGCGCAGCCTCGCGCAGCGCTCGGCCAGCGCGGCCAAGGAAATCAAGGAGGTGATCTCGACCTCGGTCGCGATGATCCAGAGCGGCACCGAGCAGGCGTCGGAAGTCAGCAAGACGATGGCCGACGTCAAGGAAGCGATTCGCCGCGTGTCCAATATCGTCGGCGAGATCACAGCGGCCTCGGAGCAGCAGAACCAGAGTATTCATCAGGTCAGCCAGGCCGTGACGCAAATGGACGAGACCACGCAGCAGAACGCGGCGCTCGTCGAAGAGGCGGCGGCGGCCGCGCAGTCGCTCGAAGCGCAGGCCGCCAAGATGAAGCAGACCGTCTCGGTATTCCATGTCGGCGACAAGCGAACCTCGGTGCCCGCTCCGACGCCTGCAGCGGCGCCTGCACCGGCGCGCGCGACGGTGCCGCCTGCGGCACGCGTGACCAAGGCGCCGCCGCCGAAGCGCGCGGCCGCGCTACCGAGACCCGTCGCCATCGCGCCGTCGAAGCCGGTGGCCCAGGCAGCCGATGGCGACTGGGATACGTTCTGACGCGGCAGCCGCCGCAGCGTCCTATCGCGAAAGCATGTCGGGGCGCCGCGCCGAGTTCGGGCTCACGCCCGGCCGGCCTCGCCCGCCGCGTGCCGCGGCGCGCCCGGGGCGCGCTGCGATGAGCCGGCGCGGCTTGGTGGCTCGCATACCGGGACGGCTGCCACTTCTCCATGCAGGGCCGCCTCCGTTGGCGCCTTCGCGCTGGGTGGGCGAACCCGCCACCGGCGATATCCGTTGCGCGAAACGCCCAGAATCCGGCCTGGCCGGGTGACGCCGGACTGGCCGCGGTGATCGGCGCTCCCTGCGTACGGCGCTGTCACGTTGGCGGGTATGGCCGGATAGATGGGGCGATGAAACCAAAATCGCTCTACCTCGGCCATCGATTCCGCGCAGCGATCATCAGCCAGGCGGTGCGCTGGTATTTCCGCTTCCAGCTGAGCCTACGCGACATCGAGGAACTGCTATTCGAGCGCGGCGTGAGCGTCAGCCACGAGACGATCCGCAGATGGCGCGACAAATTCGGTGCGGCCTTCGCCCGCCGCGCAAGATCGTCATCGTCCCGTTACGCAGCTACCCGGCTGCCAAGGCTGGCATCCCGGAACTCGCCAACCTCAAGCATGAGTTCGTAAAGGCCGCTGCCCGCGTGAACAAGCGCGCCGAGAGCCGCCGTCAGCCGTCAGCCGTCAGCCGTCAGCCGTCAGCCGACCCGCGAACGCGAGCAACGCATGCGGGAATTGCGCGACCCGGCGTGCTCGCGGGCTTTCCTCGCGAGCTTCGGGCTGATCCGCCAGCACTTCGCCCTGAAGCGGCATCTGCTGCGTGCTTCGCCGTATCGCCAACACCTTGCTGTACGCTTCTCGGCGTGGCGTGAATTGGCCGAAGCACCCAGAATCCGTCTGCCGCATGAAACAGGCAGGTCGAAGTCGCGCTCCTGGTGGACATACTCCGCTAACGTGACAAAGCCGCAGAAAGTGCTGGCGGCGGATGCGCTGATTTTGCTGTTTCCGCTCTGGTGGTACGGCATGCCCGCCATCATGAAAGGCTGGATTGGCCGGGTGTGGGCCTATGGCTACCGGCGCGCCGGCAACGCCTGCCGCCACGCAGGGTTTACCAAGATTGACGCCAGCACGCTTCATTGTTTAAATAAATCAACTTGATTTATTTAATGAGCCATCGGCCCCTACCCCATGGAAGGAGACACCATGAGACGCCCGCACATCGGCCAAGGCAGCAATTCGGCCAATGTGCGTCGCTACAACGAGCGTCTGCTGCTGCAGATGCTGCGTCGCACGGGCAGCGCCTCGAAAGCCGACCTCGCGCGGCGCGCGAACATGACGGGCACGGCCGTCGGCAGCATCGTCGCGTCGCTGGCGGACGCGAAGCTCATCGAGTTTGCCGGCCGTACCGAAGGCCAGCGCGGCCAGCCGGCGTCGCTGATCCGCCTGGACCCGAACGGCGCGTTCGGAATCGGCGTGCGGGTGGACCGCATGCGCATCGAAACCGCGCTGGTCAACTTCACGGGCGACGTGATCAGCTGCCGCTCGCACGACATCTTTCTTCCGCCGCCCGCAACCGTGCTGGAAACCGTGCGCGGCGATATCGAGGAACTGCAGCGCCAGTTGCCCGCCCAGGCCCGGGACCGGCTCACGGGCGTCGGCGTGGCGCATCCGTTCAACCTCAGCAGCTGGCTGCGCGAACTGGGCCTGCCGGCCGAAGCGTTCCGCGCCTGGGCCGAAATCGATCTCGCCCGCGAGCTGGCCAGCCTCACGCCGCTGCCGGTCTTCAGCGAGAACGACGGCAACGCCGCCGCCATCGCGGAGCTATTCTACGGCCGCGGCCGGCAGCGCGACCATTTTGTCTATCTGTTCCTCGGGCCGGTGATCGGCGGCGGCATCGCGATCGACGGCGACTGCCTGCACGGCCGCACCGGCAACGCCGGTGATTTCGCCGTGATGCCGGTGCAGCCGAGCCGCCTGCGCTCGGCACCGGCCCCGCACGGCCCGTGGGACATGCTGCTCACGCGCGCGTCGCTGAGCGCGCTGATCCGGCATCTGCGCCATTGCGGCGAGACCGTGGACAGCCGCGCCGCGCTGAACGACTGCATCGCGCGCGGCGTGCCCGCCGTCGACGAATGGATCGACGACTGCGTGGACGCGCTCGCGTTCGCGCTGCGCTCGGTGCTGTCGGTGCTCGATCTGCCGGTGGTGGTGCTCGATTCGGACGTCGACGCCGGCCTGCTCGACCGGCTCATCCCACGCCTGAGCGAGGCACTCGCCGCGATCACGCCGGAGGCGCGCAGCGCCCCCGAACTCGTGCGCGGTTCCTTCGGCGCGGACGCCGGCGCGATCGGCGCGGCCACCCTGCCGATGTTCTTCAACTTCTCACCCCGCTCCGGCATCCTGCGCGGGGCGGGTCCGGACAAGCAAGAGGTCGCCTATGTCTCTTTCTAAGTCGTCCCAGCCGCTGCTCGAGATGCGCGGCATCAGCAAGACGTTCGCCGCCGTGCGCGCGCTCGACAATGTCGGGCTGACCGTCTACCCCGGCGAAATTCATTCGCTGATGGGCGAGAACGGCGCCGGCAAGTCGACCCTGATGAAGATCCTGTCCGGCGCGTATCGCGCCGACCCCGGCGGCGAGATCCTGATCGACGGCCGGCCGATCGACATCGACGGCACACTCGCCGCGCGCGATGCCGGCATCGCGGTGATCTACCAGGAGCTGTGCCTGTCGCCGAACCTGACGGTGGCCGAAAACATCTATATCGGCCGCGAACTGCGGCGCGGCAACCGTCGCTGGGGCACCATCGACCGCGCCGCGATGGCGCGCGGCTGCCAGGACGTGCTCGCGCGGCTCGGCGCGCCGTTCGGCCCCGACGCGCTGGTGGGCACGCTGTCCATCGCCGAGCAGCAACTGGTCGAAATCGCGCGCGCCGTGCATACGCGCGCGCGCATCCTGGTGATGGACGAGCCCACCACGCCGCTGTCGTCGCGCGAGACCGAGCACCTGTTCGCGCTGATCCGCCAGCTGCGCGAGGAAGGCTTCGCGATCATCTACATCAGCCATCGGATGGCGGAGATCTACGAACTGTCGGATCGCGTCTCGGTGCTGCGCGACGGCACCTATGTCGGCACGCTCGAACGCGAGGCGCTGTCGGCCGACCGGCTCGTCTCGATGATGGTGGGCCGCGACATCTCGGGCTTCTACAAGAAGGCGCACGCGCCTTACGATCCCGGCCACCTGCTGCTGTCCGTGCGCGACGTGGCCGACGGCGGCCGCGTGCGCGGCTGCAGCCTCGATCTGCACGCAGGCGAGGTGCTCGGCATCGCGGGGCTGGTCGGCGCGGGCCGCACCGAGCTGGCGCGGCTGATCTTCGGCGCGGAGCCGCGCACGCGCGGCGAGGTGAAGCTCGGCGACCACCGCTTCGGCGCGCACTCGCCGCGCGAATCGATCGACGCCGGCCTGGTCTACCTGACCGAGGACCGCAAGCGCCAGGGCCTGTTCCTCGACATGAGCGTGCGCGACAACATCAACATCGCGGTGTGCAACCGCGATGCGCGGCTCGGCACGCTCGATCTGTCGCGCGGCGCGGCGCGGGCGCGCGACGCGATCGCCGCGCTGTCGATCCGCGTGCCGCACGCGAACATCAACGTCGGCGCGCTGTCGGGCGGCAACCAGCAGAAAGTGCTGCTGTCGCGCCTGCTCGAGACCAAACCGCGCGTGCTGATCCTCGACGAGCCGACGCGCGGCGTCGATATCGGCGCGAAATCCGAGATCTATCGCATCATCAACGATCTGGCCCGCGCCGGCGTCGGCGTGATCGTGATCTCGAGCGAGCTGCCGGAAATCATCGGCGTGGCCGACCGCGTGCTGGTGATGCACGAAGGCGAAATCGCCGGCGAACTCGGCGGCCACACCAATACGCCCATCACGCAGGAAGCGATCATCGCCCTCGCCGCCGGCTCCCAGGCCGAGCCGGCCGAGGCGCATTGATCGCGCCTGCTCCCTCTTCCCCTTGCCTTCAGATACCGACATGATCAACCCGACCAAGCAGCGGAACCTCGCTTCCGCGACGGCCCATTCGGTGGCCGACCGTACGCCCCCGACGCGCGGCGCCGACCGCCGCGCGCGCATGCAGTCGCTGATGCGCACCGCCGGCATGCTGCCGGTGCTGCTGGTGCTCTGCCTCGGCTTCGGCTTGCTGACCGACGGCTTCTTCACGCTGCAGAACCTGTCGATCGTCACGCAGCAGGCCTCGATCAACATCGTGCTGGCCGCCGGCATGACCTTCGTGATCCTGACGGGCGGCATCGACCTGTCGGTCGGCTCGGTGCTGGCCGCGTCGGCCGTCGCCGCCCTGCTGGCCTCGACGATTCCAGGCTGGGGCTGGCTGGGCGTGCCGATCGCGCTCGGCGTCGGCCTCGCGTTCGGCGCGGCCAACGGCGTGCTGATCGCGTTCCTGCGCCTGCCGCCCTTCATCGTCACGCTCGGCGCGATGACCGCGGTGCGCGGCGTGGCCCGCCTGATCGGCAACGACACGACCGTGTTCAATCCGCAGCTGCCGTTCGCCTTCATCGGCAACGGCACGGTGTTCGGCCTGCCGTGGCTGGTGGTGATCGCGTGCGCCGTCATTGCGCTGTCGTGGTTCATCCTGCGCCGCACCGTGCTCGGCATGCGCATCTACTCGGTGGGCGGCAATCCCGAAGCGGCCCGGCTGTCCGGCATCAACGTGCGGGCCATCAACCTGTTCGTCTATGCCGCGTCGGGGCTGCTCGCCGGGCTCGGCGCGGTGATGTCGGCCGCCCGGCTCTACGCCGCCAACGGCCTGCAGCTCGGCCAGTCCTACGAACTCGATGCGATCGCCGCGGTGATTCTCGGCGGCACCAGCTTCGTCGGCGGCGTCGGCTCGATCGTCGGCACGCTGATCGGCGCACTCATCATCGCGGTGCTGACCAACGGCCTGGTGCTGCTCGGCGTGTCGGACGTCTGGCAGTACATCATCAAGGGGCTCGTCATCATCGGCGCGGTCGCGCTCGACCGCTACCGCCAACGCGAATCGGCCCGCACCTGAGCGGCCGCCACCGCTCCACGCAAGGGTGCGGGCAGGTCCTCCCGCACCCCGCCGCCAACGGACCTTCCGGAGACACAACGACATGTTCAAGCAAAACGCCACGCTGACCGTCCTCGCCTGCGCACTCGCCTTCGGCGCAGGCGCCGCCCATGCCGCCGACAAGCCGCTGAAATCGATCGGCGTCACGGTGGGCTCGCTCGGCAACCCGTACTTCGTGACGATCGTCAAGGGCGCCGAAGCACGCGCCAGGCAGATCAACCCGAACGCGAAAGTCATCGCGGTTTCGGCCGATTACGATCTCAACAAGCAGTTCACCCAGATCGACAACTTCATCTCCGCGCATGTCGACATGATCCTGCTCAACGCCACCGATCCGAAGGCGATCGAGCCGGCGGTGAAGAAGGCGCAGGCGGCCGGCATCACGGTGGTGGCGGTGGACGTCTCGGCCGCGGGCGCGAACGCGACCGTGCAGACCAACAACGTGAAGGCCGGCGAGCTGGCCTGCGATTACCTGGCGAAGAAGCTCAACGGCAAGGGCAACGTCGTCATCGAGAACGGCCCGCAGGTGTCGGCCGTGATCGACCGCGTCAACGGCTGCAAGACCGAGCTGGCGAAGCACCCCGGCATCAAGCTGCTGTCGAGCGACCAGGACGGCAAGGGCTCGCGTGAAGGCGGCATGAACGCGATGCAGGGCTACCTGACGCGCTTCCCGAAGCTCGACGGCGTGTTCACCATCAACGACCCGCAGGCAATCGGCAGCGACCTCGCGGCCAAGCAGCTGAACCGCCCGAACATCGTGATCACGTCGGTGGACGGCGCGCCCGACATGGAAGTGGCGCTGAAGACGAACACGCTGATCCAGGCGTCGTCGAGCCAGGACCCGTGGGCGATGGCGCAGCAGGCCGTGACGGTCGGCTACGGGATCATGAACGGCAAGCCGCCGGCCAACCCGATGATCCTGATCGAGCCGACGCTGGTCACGCGCGACAACGTGAAGGACTACAAGGGCTGGAGCTCGCACTGAGCGACGCCGGCGCGGCGCCCGCCGCACCGCCGGTCGCGCGCATCGCGCGCGTGACGCCGCCGGCGGGCGCCCGCTCGGGGGCCGCGCCCGCCGCCGCGCAGCGGGCCATTTCGCCGGCCTGCTGACGCCTGCTGAAGCCTGCTGAAGCCTGCTGAGCTGGCGGCCCGGTGGTTCCGGTTTGCCGCCGAGGCGGCCGATCGCGCCAGTGCCTGGCGCACATGGCGGGAACTCCGGTCCGCGCGCGCTTGGCGTACTCGCCAGGCGCGACGCCGATACCGCAGGCTGCGCCGCGCAGCTCGCCGGGCCAGCCGGCGAGCTGCGCGGCTTCCCCACCCGCACCGCGGCGCGGCCCAGGCGCCGCCCCTGTCACCGAATCCTCTGCCCACGGCGCGCCGACGACGCGGCCAGCCGGCGGCGCCCGGCCGCATTCCCGTCTCGCCCATGCGTGGCTGCGGCGCCCGAGCCGGCCGGCCGCCGTGCGAAGGCAGGCCCCTCCGGGGCCGTTCGATCGCCTCATGCAGACCTGCCGCGCGCCGGCGCGGCCCACCCCGCGTCCGCCTGCGGCCATTGCCGCCGCGCGGCTTCGGGAAGGCCGAGCACCAGCAGGCCGCCGGCCGCCGCGTGAAAAAATATTTCGAAATATGCGACGGATTCTGCCGGGCAAATCGGTTTAAGCGGTGTGTGGCCGCCCGAGCGGCGACACCTCCCTCGACTCCGGATCAACCTGACAATTCCATGACGCCAAACCGGCTTATGCTCCGCGCGATGACACCTTCCTCAACCCGCGCGCCCCTGCGCGCAAGCTTGCGCGCCTGCGCCGCCGCCCTGCTGCTGGGCAGCGCGCTGTCTGCCTGCGTGGTGGCCGAGCCCGCGCCCGAGGTGGTGCGCGTCGCGCCGCCGCCGCCGCGCGTCGAAGTCGTGCCGGCGCCGCGCGTCGGCTACGTCTGGGATGCCGGCCACTGGGTCTGGAGACACGGCGCCTATGTCTGGGAGCCCGGCCACTGGCAGGCGGTGCGGGTCGGTTATCACTGGCAGCCGGGCCACTGGGCACCGCGCGGCGACGGCTGGGTCTGGATTCGCGGCCACTGGGTTGCGTGAGCCTTCCCGTCCGCTCGCGTGCTCTTCAAGACCGACCCGGACGCCTCGCTGATCGGGCGAATCGCGCAGGGCGACGACAAGGCGGCAGCCGCACTGGTGTCACGCAAGCTGCATCGCATCGTCGCGCTCGCCTATCGCCTGCTCGGCGACGTGGCGGAAGCCGAGGACGTCGCGCAGGAGGTGTTCGTGCGCGTGTGGAAGTACGCGCGCTCGTGGCGCGAGGAGCGTGCGCGGGTCGACACCTGGCTGCATCGCATCGCGCTGAACGTCTGCCACGACCGGCTCGAGCTGCGCGCGCGCCGCCGCGAGACGGACGCGCTCGACCCCGACCTGCAGGCCGATGCCGGCCCGACGCCGGAGGCGCAGTGGCTCGCGAAATCGATGCGCGAACGCGTGCGGGAGGCCCTGGCCGCGCTGCCCGTGCGCCAGCGCGAGGCGCTGGTGCTGACCTACTACCAGGAACTGAGCAATGCCGAGGCGGCCACGGCGATGGCGCTCAGCGTCGAGGCGATCGAAAGCCTGCTGGCGCGGGCCCGCAAAGCGCTGCGCCAGCGCCTGCAAGATATCCACGGATGAAGGAGCCCGCACCATGACTGCCGACCAATTTCGCGATCTGATCGACCGGCACGGCGCGAACCCGCGGCGCTGGCCGGCGCCGTGCCGTGAAGCCGCCTGGCGCCATGCCGACGCGCTCGGCGACGCACTGCGCGACACGCTCGCGCCGGCCCGCCTGCTCGACGCGCTGCTCGACGCGGCCGACGCGCCGCCGCCCAGCGAGGCCCTGCAGCGCCGCATACTGGCTTCGTTCCCACGCCGGCCGCCGCGCTGGATCGCACGTCATCCATGGTGGTCGGGCGCGGGCCTGATCGGTATCGCGGCGGCCGGCTGCACCGCCGGCTTCATGCTGATGTCGATGCTGATGAGCGTGCCGCCCGGCCGCCACCCCGCGCCGGGCTCGCCTTATGACGCGGGCACCTTCCGCGAGAATGCTTTCGATTGGCCGACATCAGGTAAGGATAGCGAATGAAATGGCCGTCATGCCGAACGCTGCTCGCGCTGTCGCTGGTCTTCAACGTCTTCCTGCTGGGCGGGATCGGTGGCGCGCTGTATCGCTGGCTCGGCGACGAGCACGCGATCCTCGCGCAGCGCAGCCGCAATCTGCGCTTCGCCGCGGACGGCCTGCCGGCGGCGCACCGGCAGGCCTTCGCGGCACTGCTCAAGGCCCAGCATCAGCAGGCCAGGCCGCTCGCCCAGGCCGCCAGGGACGGCCGCCGCAGCGTCGCGCAACTGCTGGTGGCGCCCGGTTTCGATCGCGCCGCGATCGACGCGGCGCTGGCCCGCACGCGCGACGCCGATTTCGAGCAGCGCCGCCGCCTGGAAGAGAGCATCGTGAGCTTTGCCGAGGCGCTGCCGCCCACGGAACGCGCGAGCCTGGCCCAGGGCCTGCAGCGGCGCGGCTCGTTCCAGCTGCCGGCAGCGGCCTCGACGGCCCGGGCCGCGCATTGATCGCACAGACTGTTACACAAACCGGCCGAGCCATCGTGCACGAAGCTTCGGCGCGCACCGTTACTGTGAGTGTGACCATCGCAACGGCTTTCACTCCCGTCAGCCCGGCATGGTAAGCACGCCGTAATGGATGCCTTCTTCCCACGGCGCGAAGCTGATCGAGCGAAGCCTGTCGAATCGTGCCGGTTCCACATCGCTCCGCCGACGCCAGCCCTGAGCCCCTCCTGATGAACGACACGCACCAGATCATGAAACCTACCCTGCCGCCTCGTCACCACTCCGTCCGCGCGCTCGTCGCGTCCTCGCTCGTGATCGCCCTGCTGGGCCTGGCCGCCTGCAACAAGAAGAGCGACGACACGCCGCCCGCTGCCAGCGAGGCCAGCGCCGCGAGCGCGCCGGCCGCCTCCGACGCGCAGCCGGCGCCGGCGGCCTACACGCCGCCGAGCGCCGACCAGCTCTATCAGATGGTCGCGCCGATCGCGCTGTTCCCGGACAAGCTGGTGGCCCTGGTGCTGGCCGGCTCGACCTATCCCGACCAGATCACGGCCGCCAACACCTGGATCGGCCAGAATCCGACGCTCAAGGGCGCGGACCTGACCGCGGCCGCCGATGCGCAGTCCTGGGATCCGTCGGTCAAGGCACTGACCGCGTTCCCGGCCGTGCTCTCGCAGATGGCCGGCAATATCGCCTGGACCACCGCGCTCGGCCAAGCCTATTTCCATGATCCGAACGACGTGCTGAACGCAATCCAGGTGATGCGCCAGCGCGCGCAGAAGGCCGGGCACCTCAGCTCGGGCAGCAAGCTGCACGTGACGCAAGTGACGCAGGCCGCGCCGCCGCCGTCCTACACGCCGGCGCCGAGCGGCCCGGCGATCTACGAAGGCCCGCCGATCGTACCGCCGCCGCCGCAGACCATCGTGATCGAACCGGCCCAGCCCGATACGGTCTACGTGCCCACCTACAACCCGGCCGTGGTGTACGGCGCGCCGGTGGTCTACCCCGGCTACGTCTACCGGCCGAGCTACGACACCGGCGCGGTGGTGACCGCCGGCGTGCTGTCGTTCGGCGTGGGCATCGCGGTCGGCGCGCTGTTCAGCCATCACGACTGGGGCTGGCATGCGTGGGGCGTCAACTGGGGCGCGCCGCATCCGGACGGCCCGGCCTGGGGCAACTGGCAGCGGCCGGCGGTGGTGTACAACCACACCACCTATATCTCGAAGTCGACCACCGTGATCAACAACGTCAACAATATCCATAACACCCGGATCACGAACAACGTCACCAACAATTACGGCAATACCACCAACAACGTCGGCAACCTGATCAATCGCGGCGCGCCGCCGGCCGGCATGGCCGCCGCGCAGCAGATGCGCGAGCAGCAGATGCGCGAGCAGCAGATGCGCGCGCAACAGATGCGCGAGCAGCAGGCCGCGCGTGCGAATCCGGGCGCGCCGCATCCGGTCCCGTCGGCGATGTCGATGCCGCATTTCGGCGCCAACGATGCGCGGCCCGGCGAGCGGCCCGGACTGCATCCGGGCGAGAGCCGCCCGAACCAGTTTGCCGCGCACACCGGCACGGGTGCCTCGCATCCCGGCGCCGAGATGCACGCCGGGCACAACGAGCCGGGCGCGCATGCGCCCGTGGCGGGCCGCGCCGAGGAAAGCGTGCCGCACCCGCCGGCCGAGGCAACGCACGGCCAGAGCCACCAGAACGAGATGCGCGAGATGTCCGGCATGCAGCCGCATCAGCAGGCCGAGACGCGGCACGCGCCCGAGGCCGAAGCGTCGCGTCCGCAGCACGAGGCACCGCCCCAGCAGCACCAGGCCTTCCCGCAGCAGCAGCAGCAGCACGAGGCCGAGGCGCACCGCGAGGCACCGCAGTCCCATCCGGCCGAACATGGGCAACATGCGCCGCAAGCGCATCCCCAGTCGCATCCTCAGCATTCGGCGCCGCATCCGCAGCAGCACGAACGGCGCGAGCATCGCTGACGCGCAGCCGGGCCGGCGTCGACGCAACCAGGGCCGGCCTCGCCCGGCCCTGGTTGCGATATCCGCGCGGCCCCTTCCTGCCGCCGCGCCGGTTCGCGTACCCGACCGATCGACTTGCCGGCCGCTTGCCTGCCCCGCCGGCCGGCAGGCCGGCTGCGGCCTGCCGGATCGCCGCGGCCACCGGCCTGCCCGGCTCGGCCGGTTTCCGCCCCGCCTCCCTGCGCCCCGGTCGCAACGCGCTGGCGTTTCGTGGCCAGCCATGCCCCGCCTCGGGCGGCGCCTACCGCCAAGATCGCTCGGCCCGGATCGATCCGCGACGGCTCGAACGCCTCAATCTCGACGTAAGCCTGTAACAAAACAAACGTATGGTTCAGTCTCCGAAAAATACAGGGAAACACTCAAGTGTTCGCGTCCGTGCCTCGTTTCGTCCGTCTTCACGCCATCGCGTCCGCCGTCACGATGTCGTTCCTGCTGACCGCCTGCGGCGGCGGCGACGACACCAGCAATAGCTCGCCCGCGGTGGTCTCGCAGGTGCCCGCGCCGCCCGCCGATCCCGGCTATACCGACAGCGCGCCGGTGCCCTCGGTTGCGGCCTTCGTCGACACGGCCTATACCAACCAGCGCGGCGACGCCCGCTATGCCACGATGAGCACCAATGCCGGGGTGCGCGTGCTGGCCGGCTTCCGCGGCCTCTGGCAACCGCTCAGCGAGATCGTCGACGCCGGGGTGAACGCGCCGGCGGCAGGCGGCTTCCCGGCGGTGGTCGCCTCGACCTGGACCGGCCTGCCGACCGACGGCACGCCCAACGGCACGGCGCTGAATCCGGCCGTGCTCAGTGCCAACGTGCAGTACGTGGTATCGGCCACCACCGCGCGCTCCGCCGCGCAGGCCGACGCCGCCTACTACGACGACCGCCGGGGCAAGGGCTACAGCGTCACCGACGGCCTGGGCCCCTTGACGGCGGCCTGGCGCAACGCGGCCCAGCAAACCACCTCCATCACCTCGGTCCCGGCGGACGCCACCGTCACGCTCTACAACGACAGCGGCAACAACACCGGGGTGGGCGGCACGGCCAATCCGACCTTCGGCAGCGTGGTGGATTTCGTCAACGCGATGGGCAACAACGCATCGACGGAGCCGGCCAAGCGCTTCTACAAATACGAACGGCCGTTCCGCTGGAGCAGCAGCGTCGTCGTCGTCCCTGCGCTGGTGCCGGCCGAAAGCGCCACGCCGGCCACCGACGGCGGCTTTCCCAGCGGCCACTCGGCCGAGGCGATGCGCGATGCCATCGCCATGGCTTATGTCGTGCCGGAGCGCTTCCAGGAAATGCTGGCCCGTGGCCTCGAACTCGGCGAAAACCGGATTCTGGCCGGCATGCACTCGCCGCTCGACGTGATGGGCGGGCGCATCCTCGGCGAAGCCGCGGTGGCGGCCAACCTCGCGGACCCGGCCAACGCCGCGCTGAAGGCAGCGGCCTTCGCCCAGGCCCACGCCGCGCTGTACGCCGCGACCAATACCAATGCAGCGAGCTTCCCGGCGCTCGCCCATTCCGCGCCCGCCTCGAGCGACCGCTTCGCGGACTACGCGACCAATAAGGCGAACTTCCTGCGCCGCCTCACCTTCGGTTTCGGCCAGATCAACCCGGCAACCGCCCCTGCCGTGGTGCCCAAGGGCGCCGAGGCGCTGCTCGAGACGCGCCTGCCGTACCTGAGCGCAGAGCAGCGCCGCGTGGTGCTGAAGACCACGGCGCTGGCGTCGGGCTATCCGGTGCTGGACGACGCCGAAGGATGGGGCAGGCTGAACCTGTTCTCCGCGGCCGACGGCTACGGCCAGTTCAACGGCAACGTGGTGATCTCGATGGATGCGTCCAAGGGCGGCTTCAGCGCGTCCGATACCTGGCGCAACGACATCGGCGGCAGCGGAAAGCTCAGCTTCGCCGGCACCGGCACCCTGACGCTGGCGGGCAACAACACGTATGGCGGCGGCACCCAGGTGACGGGCGGCACCCTGGCGGCCGCGGCCCCGAACGCGTTCGGCAGCGGCGACGTCTACCTGGGCGCGGGCACGGTGGTGATCGCGGCGCCGTCGCGCGCGGTCATTGCCGGCAGGTTCACCCAACTGGCGGGCAGCACGCTGGAACTCGATCGCGGCACCGGCGACGCCGGCCGCGTCGCGGTGGGCGGCCCCGTCGCGATCGTCGGCGGCACCCTGCATGTGAAGTTCGCGCAAGGCTATGCTCCCAGGCCCGGCGACACGATCAGCCTGATCGACAGCGGCAGCTTCGCGGGCCGCTTCGACGCCGTCACGGTCGACGGCTACAAGGTGACGCCCCTGTACGGCACCTCCGGGGTCCAGGTCCACATCGACGGCTGAACCGCGGCAGGCCCGTGGGCGGGCTCGCCCACGGCGCTCGAAGCCGCCGGCTCGGCCCGCGGCGTCCGCCGCCGGCCGGCCTGGCACGCGGCGGCGCCATGACCGGCCCGGCTCCGGCGGCGTTGTCGCCCCGCCTGCGCCGGACCTCCCGCCGCCGCGGCCTTACGCAGTCGCGAGCTTGAATTCGCCCACCGCGTCGGCGAGCTTTTCGGCCTGCTCGCGCAACAGCACCGCCGAGGCCGCCGATTGCTCCACCAGCGCGGCATTTTGCTGGGTCGAATGATCGAGCTGTGACAGCGCCTGATTCACTTGCTCCAGGCCCGTGCTCTGCTCGTGAGCCCCCACGCCGATCTCGCCGATGGCATTGGTGATGCCGCGCACGCCTCCGACGATTTCGTCCATCGTCAAGCCCGCGGTCTGCACCAGCTGCGAGCCCTGTTCGATTTTCGACACCGACGATTCGATCAGCGCTTTGATTTCGCGCGCCGCCTGTGCGCTGCGCTGGGCCAGCGCGCGCACTTCGCCAGCCACCACGGCGAAACCGCGGCCGTGCTCGCTCGCGCGTGCCGCCTCCACGGCGGCATTGAGCGCGAGGATGTTGGTCTGGAACGCGATGCCGTCGATCACGCCGATGATGTCCGAGATTTCCGCCGAGGCCTGGGTGATTTGGTGCATGGTGGTCACCACCTCCCGCACCGTGTCGCCGCCGCGGATCGCAACGCTCGACGCCTTCTCGGCGAGCTGGCTCATCTGCGTGACCGCGTCGGCGGAATTGCGCGCCGTGCCGGCGATCTCCTCGAGCGCCGCCGCGGTTTCCTGCAGGCTGGAGGCGGTGAGTTCGGTGCGGCCGGACAAATCCTGGTTTCCTTGCGCGATCTCCGAGCTGGCCAGACGCACCGATTCGCTGCTTTCGCGGATCTTCAGCAAGGTTTCACTGATCTTCGCCGTGAACAGGTTGAACGCGCGCGCGATCTGCGCGGCTTCGTCGCCACCTTCGGCGGGCAGGCGCCGCGAGAGGTCGCCGCTGCCGCTGCTGACATCGTTGAGTGCGTCACGCACGAGCAGTATGCGGCGGAACGCCGTGGTCGTGAGCGCCCCGATCACCAGGGCGGCGAGCAATGCCACGACGATCACGCATACCAGCGTGGTCGTGGCCACGGCGCGTATCCCCGCTGTCACGTCGGCCTTGTCGAGCGCCAGCACCAGATGCCAGTCCGTGCCGTCGATCGGCTCGGATCGCAGCAATTTGTCCGCGCCGTCGATCTTGATTTCCAGGGGCCGGTCGGCCGTCTTCAGCGCCTCGAGCAGCGCGGGCGTGAGGTCGGCCGACAGATCGGACGCCGGCTTCATGATGAGCGCGGTATTGCCGAGCGCGAGCAA
Source organism: Burkholderia glumae LMG 2196 = ATCC 33617 (assembly GCF_000960995.1). NCBI lineage: Bacteria > Pseudomonadati > Pseudomonadota > Betaproteobacteria > Burkholderiales > Burkholderiaceae > Burkholderia > Burkholderia glumae. The sequence continues at coordinate 2,678,299 of NZ_CP009434.1, forward strand.
ATCGCCTTTCTGGTTGACCAGGAACGCGAGGCTCGACGGCGTGGGACGAATCGCGGCGACGATGCCGCTTACCTTTTCGAGCAGCATCCCGGCGGCGATGGCGCCTTTCATGGTGCCGTCGCGCATGACCGGGGAGACGAACGAGAAGGTGGGCTTGCCCGTCGCGGCATCGCGGTAGACGCTCGTGACGAGCGCGTGGCCGGATGCGGCCGCCTGCTTGTACCATGGCCGCGCCGTCGGATCGTAGCCGGCCGGCAGCGGCGTGGGCGAATAGGCCGTCTTGTCGGCCAGGCCCAGCGTCACGGCGACGAAGCCGCCGGACTGCATGACCAGCCGCAGCGACGGGAGCACCTCAGCGCTCGAGCCAAGCGGCGCCGAATCCGCCAGCACGGCCACCTGCTTGGCGCAGCTTGCGATCCACTGGTTGATGGCCAGCGTCTGGCCGGCGAGCGTCGACTTCAGATTGCTGTTGATCATCTCGTCGTTGTGTTGCTCGACGACGTAATAGATGATGCCCCCGGTGGCAATCAGCGCGGTCGCGACTATGCCGACGCAGGTTGCAAGAATCCGCGCGCGTATCGATGAGAACATCCTACGATATCCTTATTATTGGTAACGTAATAGATTTGTAACATTCAGCGTTTCATAGCAGGATATCGGCAGGCGCGACGAAAACTTGCGCCCCATCTGCGCTTCTTTATCATCTTGCGCGCCCGCCTGCGTGAGCAGGCGGGCGGCGGGTCCGAATCGGGCGCCGGTAAGCGCGCTTCAGAATGCGTGCCGGATTCCGAGCATGCAGACGATCTGCGACGGCCCGGACGAGGGCGTCGTATTCTGCGAATCGCCGACCGATGCGACGGCCGAGACGATGCCGGGGGCACCCGATCCCGTCGCGATGAGGGTCTTGCCCCGGGCGTGCTGGTAAGCCTGCAGCGCGTAGAGCGTCGTGCGCTTGGACAGGCTGTAAGTCTCCTCGAGCGAAATCTGGTGATAGCGCGCGGGGTCGTCGATGCCGTTCGCCTTGCTCGCGGCCGTGAAGCTGTAGCCGGCGCCCACGGTCAGCGCCGGCGTGAAGCTGTAGGTTGCAATCGCCCCGTAAGTGTTGAACACGCCCGCGCCGGTGAAGCGCGAACCCGAGCCGGGTGAATATTCCACGTTCGAGTAATTGACGCCCAGCATCAGGTCGCCCAGCTTGTAGCGCGCCGCGGCCCCGACGATCTGCGCGCTGCCTGCGGTCGCGTAGCCGCTGTTGACGGGGGAATTGATCGCGAAGCTGCCCAGCGCGGGGCTGGTGGCGCCGTCCCGCAGCCGGACATAGCCGGCTGCCGCGGCGAACGCCTTGAAGTCGTAGCGCAGCGCGGCGCTGAACATGCCGCCGGCTCCGATGCTGCCCGGCACGCCGCCGATGCCGTACTGCGCGCCGAACTGCAGGCCGGCGATGACGGGCGACGCGTAGGCGACTGAGTTGTTCAAGCGCAGCGTCGTGTCCAGCGCGTCGAGATCGCCGGGATGCGCGCCGGTGGCGCCGGTCAGCACGCCGGTCGGCCCGAGCGCGCCGACCAGGTTGAAATACGGCGTGTATTGGCGGCCGAGGCTCAGGGTACCCAGCCGGTCGTCGGCGAGCCCCACGTATGCCTGCCGGTTGAATATCAGCCCCGCGCTGCTTTGCGCACCGGTCAGCGAATTGAAGCCGCTTTCGAGTCGAAAGATCGCGCGGCTGCCGCCGCCCAGATCCTCGCTGCCCAACAGGCCGAATTTGCTCGCCTGCAGGTTCCCCTGGCTCAGGTAGAAGTTGGAATGCCCGCCCTGATTGCTGGAGTAGGCAAACGCATTGTCGACCACACCGTAGAGGCTGACGCTCGACTGCGCGGCCGCGGCACCGGACATCGCGACGCCGCACAGCGGAATCATTACCTGCAGCAGCGCACGGGTGCGCGGTGTGTTTGCTTCGTTCACGGCTGGATCTCCTCTTTTCAATTTATATGACACGCACGGTCAGGCATCGCCACCCGGCGCTCAGCACATCGCCCACGACCTCCGCGCCGGCGCAGGTCACCTCGCGCGTGTCGGCGGCGGGAATCATCAGGGTCACGGCCGCCTGCGCCGCGCGGGCCGCCGGCATCCGGCCCGCGCGTGCGATCGACACGGTGAGTCGCGCAGGCGTGGAACGGATCGACAGGTTCCAGCGCCCTGGCTCGCCGGCGCGGCCAGCCTCGCTCTCACCGTCGTCCTCGATGCAATGCCCGCTCAGTTCGCCGTCTCCCGCATAGGGCACCGCCATGAAGGCGCGTTCGTCGGCGGCCCGCGCGAAATGCTGCTCGGCGACGTTGAGCGGCACGCAGCCGCCTTCGCGGATCAGGAACACCGGGCATTCCATCGGCGCGGGCAGGCGCACGGTCTGACCGCCCTCGAACACCTCGCCGCTCCAGTACGATGCCCAACGCGCACCGGCTGGCAGGTACACGTCGCGCGTGGTCTGCCCCGGCTCCACCACGGGTGCGACGAGCATCGAGGAGCCGAGCATCATGTCGTCACCGTCGGCCAGACAGGCGGGATCGTGCGGGAACTCGGCGAACATCGGGCGCAGCACCGGTTCGTAGCAGGCATGCGACTGCCAGAGCAGTTCGTAGAGGTACGGAATCAGGCGATAACGAAGCTTGATGAGATCGGCCACGAGCCGGGTCAGCTCGGGATACATCCAGGGCTCGTTGACGGTACCGTCGTCGTTCCATGAATGGATCGAAAAACGCGGCAGGAACACCCCAAACGCGACCCAGCGCGCGAACAGTTCCGGTTCGGGCGCCGGCCCCGAAAAGCCGCCGATGTCGTGTCCGCTGTTCGACACGCCCGACATGGCGAGCCCAAGCCCCATTTTCAGGTTGAAGCGCAGCGTCTCCCAGGACGTGAAGTTGTCACCCGACCAGGTCTGCACGTAGCGCTGCATGCCCACTCCGCCGGAGCGGGACACCAGGAACGGCCGCTTGCCCGGCGCGTGCTCGCGCTGCGCATCGCGCGAGGCGCGCATCATCAACAGCGTTTGCAGCGGCTTCGCCTGCTGCGCGGCAAACGGCGTGCCGAAGCCCTGCGCGATCGCGTTCGGCGTCCAGATCTCGAACTCGTTGTTGTCGTTCCAGGTGGCCGCGATGCCGTAGGCAAGCAGGCTGCCCTTGACGCGCGCCTTCCACCAGTCGTAGGCCGCCGGGTTGGTGAAATCGAGATATGCGCCCACCTCGTCCCAGAACTGGACCCACGCAGGTGTGCCGTCCGCGGCGCGGATCAGCAGGCCGGCGCGCTCGACCTCCTCGAATGCCGGATGATCCTGCAGCAGACACGGCTTGATATTCGCGCAGAGCCGCACGCCGCTGCGCAGATAGCCGTCGACAAAGCCGTCGATGTCCGGGAATTTCTCGCGATTCCAGTTGAACACGTAGCGCTTCGGCCCGATCGAGGTATACCCCGACGAAAGGTGAAACGAGTCGCACAGGATGTCGTGCGCCTCGCATCGCACGAGGAATTCCGCCATGCGGCTCTGGGCGTCGTCCGCGTCGGTGTAGCTCATGGTCGAGCCGGAATAGCCGAGGCCCCACTTGGGCGTCCAGGCCGGGCGGCCGGTCAGCCAGGTGAAGCGGCGCACGGCGGCGAGCGGCGTGTCGGCAGAGGCGATGAAGTAGTAGTCGAGATCCCCATGTTCCGCGACGAAATGGCGGTAATGCCCGTGATAGTTGTCCAGTTCGCGGCCCATGTCGAACCGGCAATCGGCCAGCGTATCGTAGAAGAGGCCGTAGCCCGTCGAGGTTTCGGGCCGCCAGGTCACGTAGAACGGGATGTGCTTGTATAGCGGATCGGTGGTGCGCGCATCGTAGCCCATCGCATCGATGTTGCGCATTTCATAGCACTGGCCGGCACGATTCAGCGCGCCGGCCCGCTCGCCGAGGCCCACGTAGATTTCGCCGCGCTCGCGCTCGACATAGTGATAGACACGCGCATCCCACCAGCCGAAGTTGTAGGCCTGCGTCCGGCGATCCCTGAGCACGGCATGCCACGCGCCGGCCTGGCGCACTTCCCACGAGCAGAAGCCGCCATCGTATTCGACCGTCAGGCGCACCGAGCCGGTCTCCAGCACGATGCCTCGCTCATGCTCCGCCAGTGTGTACGGCGTGGCCTCGAAGCCGCCGAGGTCGCGCCGATCGCGGCCCTCGAGCGCCGTATCCTCCAAGCCGGGCGCAATCGCCCAGGTGCGAGGGGCACGCAGCGTGCCGTCGGGCAGAACCAGCACGCGCACGATGTCGTCCGCCAGGACGAATACCTCGATGCGTGCGCCGCAGTCTGCGCCCAGCACCAGATGCGCGCCCGACCGGGTGGCAAGCGCGAAGCGGGGACGGTTGTTGAGTGATGCCATGTCCAGCCTTTGACTGAGGTTGATCGACGTTAAGCGGCGGGGCGCGTGCCGCGCGTCGCCGCGTCCGGGCGCGGGCGAGTCACGCCGCGCATCAGGATGATCAGGAGCGTCGCGCCGATCAGATCGAACGCGCCGAGTGCCACGAACAGCGGCTTGTAGCCGATGGAATCGGCAAGCGCGCCCACCAGCAGCGAAAAACCGAGTCCGCCGATCCACGCGGCCATGCCGGCGAAGCCGCTCGCCGTGCCGACTTCGCTGGAATCGAAAACATCGGCCGACAGCGTGTTGACCAGGGCCGAGATCATCTGATGGGCGAAGCCGCCCACGCAGAAGAGCGCGATGGCCTCGTAAGGCGAAGCGACGAATCCGATGCAGGCGGGGCCGATCATCATGAACGCGCCGAGCACGACGCCGGCGACGCGCGACCAGATCAGCGGGATGCGCAGATACTTGATCAGGAACGGAGACAGGTAGCCGCCGAACAGGCCGCCCAGATCGGCCGCGAGAAACGGCAGCCAGGCAAAAATGGCGATTTGCTTCAAATCCATGTGGCGCTCGGTTGCCAGGTAGAGCGGAATCCAGAAGCTGAACGTCTGCCAGGCCGGCTCGGCGAAGAAGCGCGCCTGCGCGATGGCCCAGAAGCGTCGCGTCGCGATCACGTCGCGCACACGGCGCCGGCCGCCGGCGGCGGACCCGCTCGGCTCCTTTCCGGCCACGATCTTTTCATACTCCTTGGCCGATATCTTCCGGTGATTGTCAGGAGAACGATAAAAGACGTACCAGATTGCCGCCCACGCGAAGCCGAGCGCGCCAGTGACGGCAAACGCGGCCTGCCATCCGTACCGCAAGGAGATGAAGATCACCAGCGGCGGGGCGAGCAGCGAACCGAGCGAGGTGCCGGCGTTGAAATAGCCCACGGCCACCGAGCGTTCCTTGTTCGGGAACCATTCGGCGACCACCTTCATCCCGGCGGGAATCGCCACCGCCTCCGTGAGCCCCATCAGCCCGCGCAGCGCGGCAAGCGATGCCCAGCCGCTCGCCAGGCCGTGCAGGCAGCCGACGGCCGACCACAGCATGGCGAAGATCGCAAAGCCCGCGCGCAGTCCGATGATGTCGATGACGAGCCCGCATACCGGCTGCATCAGCGTGTAGCCGACCTGAAATGCCCCCACCACGTAGGAGTACTGCTGCGTGCTCATGCTCAGGAGCGTCTTGAGCTGCGGCGCGAGCACCCCCAGCGCGTTGCGCGACAGGTAGTTGACGATGGTCCCCAGGCACACGAGGGCAATGATCCACCAGCGCAGGCCAGCTATGGTTTTCAAGTCCTTCTCCTTCATGTCTCCAGACCCGATCGCATCGGTCGGAATTTTCGAGTTATGTTCGATTCGGTACGCATTCGAACCATCACGGCAGTCATCGTACCACTTGGAAATGCCCGAAAAATAGGTGTAAATGCGGATAAAGCCAATATCCGCTGCGTCATGTTCGACGCTTTTCCCCATCTCGTCAGACAACGTCGGACATGAATTCGAAAGACTATGTTCGTTTTCGATCAGGCTCGCCGCTGCTGCCATGCGCGCGCCGGCTCGGGGGCGTCGAGCCATCGTCGGCCACAGTGAATCGGCGGCGCCGCAGCGAACCGCCGTGGAAAGCGCCGGCCGACGCGCGGCCAGGCACCGGCATCGGCCCGGGCCGGCGTGGTTGCGGCTGCGTAGTGATCGCGTCGACCGCTTCGCGGCAGCGCGCGATTCGCCGGCTGCCGCGCCAGCTCGGCGCGCATCGGCCCGAGCCCTGGCCGAGACGGGGCCGAGCCCGGATCGGCAGCAACCACGAGGTGGCGTGCGTTCCCGGGGCGAGCGCGGCAGCCAAGCGGAGCGGCGAAGCGCGCCGGCGGCCCTGCTCCGCGCTTGCGCGACCGCGTGCAGGCGGCCGCGCGGCCAGCCCCGGGGGCCGCTCAGACGTCGAACTTCACGCCCTGCGCGAGCGGCAGCTCGCGGCTGTAGTTGATGGTGTTGGTGGCGCGGCGCATGTAGTTCTTCCAGGCATCGGAGCCGGATTCGCGCCCGCCGCCCGTTTCCTTCTCGCCGCCGAACGCGCCGCCGATCTCGGCGCCGCTGGTGCCGATGTTGACGTTGACGATCCCGCAGTCGCTGCCGGCCGCCGACATGAACTGCTCGGCCTCGCGCAGGTCGTTGGTGAAGATCGCCGACGAGAGCCCCTGCGGCACGCCGTTGTGCAATGCGATCGCCTCGTCGAGCGTGTCGTATTCGAGCACGTAGAGAATCGGCGCGAAGGTCTCGCGCGTCACCACCGCCGTCTGCGCGGGCATCCTCACGATGGCCGGACGCACGTAGAACGCCTGCGCGCCGCCGGCCGCCACGCGCTCGCCGCCCGTCACCGCCCCGCCCTGGGCGCGCGCGTCGGCCAGCGCGGCCTGCATCGCCTCGAAGGCCGCGCGGTCGATCAGCGGGCCCACCAGCGTGTCGGCCGCCAGCGGATCGCCGACCTTCACCGAGGCGAACGCCTTCTCCAGGCGCGGCAGCAGCGCCGCGCTCACGCCGCGCTGCACGATCAGCCGGCGCAGCGTGGTGCAGCGCTGGCCGGCCGTGCCCACCGCCGCGAACGTGACGGCGCGCACCACCAGGTCGAGATCGGCGCTCGGCGCGACCACCATGCCGTTGTTGCCGCCCAGTTCGAGGATGCCGCGCGCGAGCCGCGCGCCGAGCACCTTCGCCACCTCGACGCCCATCCGCACGCTGCCCGTCGCGCTGACGAGCGGCACCCGCGGCGACGCGGCCAGCGCCTCGCCCAGCTCGCGCCCGCCGATCAGCAGCTGGTTCAACTCGGCCGGCGCCACGCCAGGATGGGCCGCGTCGAACGCGCGGATCGCCTTGGCGAGCAGCGCATCGCAGGCGAGCGCCGTGAGCGGCGTCTTCTCGGACGGCTTCCACACCACCGGATCGCCGCACACCAGGGCGAGCGCCGCGTTCCATGCCCACACCGCCACCGGAAAATTGAACGCCGAGATCACGCCGCACACGCCGAGCGGATGCCAGGTTTCCATCATCCGGTGGCCGGGGCGCTCGGACGCGATGGTCAGGCCGTACAGCTGACGCGACAGGCCCACCGCGAAATCGCAGATGTCGATCATCTCCTGCACTTCGCCGAGGCCCTCGGAGGCGATCTTGCCGGCCTCCAGCGTGACGAGGCGGCCGAGCGCCGCCTTGTGCTCGCGCAGCACCTTGCCGAAGCCGCGCACCAGTTCGCCGCGCAGCGGCGCGGGCACCGTGCGCCAGCGCAGGAACGCGGCCTGGGCGGCGTCGATCTTGCGCGCCGCGTCGGCGGCGCTGTCGGTCGCGAGCGTGGCGAGCACGGCGCCGTCGAGCGGCGAGCGCGCGGCGAGCGCCTCGCCGCGCCGGGCGGCGAGATCGACGCCGAGTTCGGCGAGCAGGGAGGAGACGGATTGCGCGGAAGTCACCGGGGAAGTCATGATGGGTTGGCCATGAATGAAGGTTCGCGAAGGACCGCGCGGCGCCGCGCGGGCGGCCCGGGTGGCGCGGCCTGCCGGCAGACGATACCAGAGCCGGCGCGATCGGGCCTGAAGCGGCGCGCGCGCCCTCGGCGCGCCGCACAACAAGCCGTATGGTGTCCCGAGGATCGCCCGCCGCCGCGGCCGCCCGGCACGGCCGGCATGCTCCCAAAACGGCGCCCGGAGGCACCGGACCCACATGCTAGAATGCGCCGATCCAGCCGCCGACATGACCCCATGAAACAAGGTAGCAACGCCGATGCGCCCGACGGCGCGACGCCGGCCCGAGGCAGCCGCCGCGACGAATCACGCCGCAAGTACGACCCGGAGCAGACCAAGCGCAACATCCTGGAGGTCGCGACCCAGGAGTTTTCCGCGATGGGCCTCGCGGGCGCGCGCGTCGACGCGATCGCCGAGCGCACCAACACCACCAAGCGGATGCTCTATTACTACTTCGACAGCAAGGAAGGGCTGTACGAGGCGGTGCTGGAGAAGGTCTACGGCGACATCCGCACGCTCGAGCTCGAGCTCAACATCGGCGAGCTGACGCCCACCGAGGGCATGCGCCGCCTCGTCGAATTCACCTTCGACTACCACGACAAGCATCGCGACTTCGTGCGCCTCGTCTCGATCGAGAACATCCACGGCGCGAAATACCTCGAACAGCTGAAGTCGTTCAAGAACCGCAACCTCAGCATCATCAAGACGATCGAGGACCTGCTCGTGCGCGGCGCCGAGGCCGGCGAATTCCGCACCGGCATCGACGCGTTCGACCTGCACCTGATGATCAGCTCGTTCTGTTTCCACCGCGTGTCCAACCGCTACACGTTCGGTGCCGCGTTCGGCCGCGATCCGTCGGCGCCGCGGCTGCGCGTGCGCCACCGGACCATGATCGCCGACAGCGTGCTCGGCTACATCGCGCGCTGAACGGCACCGGGCGCGGGACCCCGTCCCGCACCCTCGGCTCAGCCCGGCGGCGGCGCCGCCAGCGCGATGCGCGCCTTCTCCTCGGGGCTGCCCGCCACGAAATACTTCTTCGTCCAGCGCGAATCGGGCTGCAGCGCAAGCGTCGGATGCGCGTCGGCATGCAGCTTGCCGCCGCGCGCGGCCCCGATCGCCAGCGCTCGCGCGCGATAGTGCTCGTAGAGCCGCAGGAACTCGGCGAGATAGGTGCCGGCGACGCGCCGGTCGCGGATCTCGAGCAGGTTCTCGTCGTTGTAGTGCTCGGAATTCGCGCTCATGTTCGCCGAGCCCGTGTAGACGATCGGGTTCTCGCCTTCCGCATCGATCACGATGAACTTGTGGTGGATCACGACGGGCGGATAGGCCGGCGCGGGCTCGCCCGGAAACAGGCGCAGCTCGGGCTCGAAGCCCTCGGGCACGGTGGCCGGCGAGAAGTACTCGGCATCGATCAGATCGCGGTGGTCGCGGCTGCGGTGATAGAGCTCGAGGTTCGCCAGCTGCATGGTGCCGATCGGCTTGCCGTCGCGCTGGGCCGCGTCGGCCTGCTCGGCCCCCTTCACGCTGATCCGGTTCACCAGCCCGAACATCATGCGCCCGGCGTCGCCGGCCGCGAAGCAGGCCTCGCGCAACTCGGCGTCGGTCGGCATGAACAGGCAGAACACCACCGAATGCCGGGCCGCCCGGATCGCCGCGACGATCGTGTCGATCTCGATGCGCGTCTTGCCGGGCTCGGGCGAGAACGCCACGCGCACGCTGGCGCTGCCGACCTGCGCCGGTGCCGACCAGCCGCTCGCGAGCTTCGCGGTATCGGCGATCGACGGGTTCGCGGCCAGCGCGCGGGCGCGCTCGTTGTAGAGTCCCGCGAGGATCGCCGAGTCGAAGCTGTGCAGCACGTTCGCCTGCTCGGTGAGGCCCTCGGTCGTGAAGTTCGCCGAACCCGTCAGCAGCACGGCCGGATGCGGACCGGCGGCGCGGCCGTCGGTCACGATGAACTTGTCGTGCATGATCCGCGTGCGGTCGCGCGGCGCGAGCGTGGCGAGGCCCCGCAGCGCGTCCACCGCCGGCTGGTTCGGCGAGGGCAGCGGCGGCTTGCCGGTGCGCTCGATCTCGTGCGAGTCGTAGACGATCGCCAGCGCAGCGGCGCCGTGCCGCCTGCCGAACGCCTCGAAGGCCGGCAGCGCCCACCGCGTGTCGGTCAGATGGTAGACGGCCGACACCGCGCGCGTGGCCGGCCCGAGCATCAGGTCGAACACCTGCTGCAGATCGTTGGCGAGCCAGGTGCGCAGCGCGAGCGCCTGTGCGTCGGTCGGCGTGTCGTGCTCGCCGATGCCGAGCGCCGCCACCTGTCGCGCGAACGCCTGCGAGCTGACCACGGCGCGGTTGAACCAGGTGCCCACGCCGTCCACCACGTGATCGGGCAGCGTCAGCGCGCAATGGCCGGCCTCGGCATCGAGCAGCTCGAGCGCGTCGGGGTGGCCCACCACCGGGAACACGTCGTAGCGAAACGACTGGCCGCGATCGGGCGGATCGATGCGCGCGTCCCACCACATGAACTTCTGGATCGGCGCCTGATCGGTGGGCGCGTCGCGCTGCGGGTCGGCCACCGGGCCGTCGAAGCTCAGCCGGTTCGGCAGCCAGCTGCTGGCCGCGCGCGTCTTGCCGTCGGCGCCGTGGAAGCCCGGCGTGCGGCGGATCGCGAAGCCGAGGAAATCGTCTCGGCTCGCCGCCGGCGGCCAGTCGAACGCCAGCAGGACCAGGGTCGGTGACAGGTAACTGCGCACGGTGACGGACATCGGCTCGCTCCTCGGCTCGGGTGGAGCGTCCAGTGTCGGCGGCGCGCTTGCCAGCGCAATGACACCGGCGTGACGATTTCGTGTCGGCGGCATGAAGGCCCGCCGCGATCCGGGGCGCGGCCGCCCTGCCCGCCTGCCTGCCCGCCCGCCCGCCCGCCTGCCTGCCCGCCTGCCTGCCCGCCTGCCTGCCCGCCTGCCTGCCCGCCTGCCTGCCCGCCGCCGGGCGCGCGCCGGCCGCCTGTCCGGCCCGGGCGGCTCAGGCCTCGCAGACGATCAGCTCGATCCCGCGCGAGGCCACGGCGCGGCGCACGGTCTTCTCGGGCATGCGGTCGGTGACGAGGTAGCGCGTGTGCTCGATGCCGTTGATGCGCACCGGCGTGACGCGGCCGAACTTCGAGTGGTCGGCCACCACCACCGCCGTCGCGGCCGACGCCAGCATCCGGCTGCGCACCTCGGCGGCGATCCGCGTGTAGTCGGTCAGGTCGCCGTCCTGCGTCACGCCGCCGGCGCCCACGAACGCGAAATCGACGTGGTATTGGGCCAGCTGCTGGATCGTGTCGAGGCCGAACGTGGCATCCTCGTCGTCGGACAGCTCGCCGCCCAGCAGCGTCACGCGGTTCTCGTTGCGGCGCGCGAGCGCGAACGCGATGCGCCAGTCGTTGGTGTAGACGGTCAGACGGTGGCGATCCGTCAGCGCCAACGCGACGGCATGGGTCGTGCTGCCCGAATCGAGCAGCAGCGACGCGCCGTCGGGCACCAGGTCGGCCGCGCGCCGGCCGATCGACTGCTTGGCGTCGGCGTTGGCGGCCTCGCGCTCGGACAGGCTCGGCTCGCGGCGATCGGCGGCCAGCGCGCCGCCGTGGGTGGTGACGACCAGCCCGCGCGTGGCGAGCGCGTTCAGGTCGCGCCGGACGGTTTCGCGCGACACGCCGAGCGTGCGCACCAGTTCGGCGACCGACAGCGCGCCCGAGCGGGACAGTTCAGACAGGATGTACTGGTGGCGTTGTTCTGCGAGCATGAAGCGATCCGAAGTGCGTCGAAGGCACGGGCGGCCTATTGTAGTACGGCGACTTGACAGCGCCGCGAGCATTCGGCAAGGGCCGGCGCCGCCCTGCCCGCGCCCGGCGGCCATGCGCGTAATGATCTGTTGCGCGCGCCGGCCTCAATCGCACGCCGCGCCGTTGCTACACTCGCGGCTCGTCAGCAACCGCAGCCGTGGAGCCCCGCGATGTCCGAAGCCAGCACCGCCCTCGAAATCCGCTTTTCCGCCAGCCGTCTCAACGACGGCGCCGGCGACCCGTACTGGATCGACCTGACGCTCGAGGAGGCGCGCCGGTTGCACGCGCAACTGGCCGCGCGGCTCGACGAGGCGGCCGGCCGCTTCGCGGCGGTGGCCTCGCGCGAGACCTTCGTGCTGGGCTGAAGCGGACGGGGCGCCGCTGCACCGGCGCCGGCGAGTGCAGGTTTTGACAAGACGCGCGGCCACGCCGCCCCGATACTGCGCGCATTGCCGTTTCGCCGCCGTCGCGGCCTGTCCCGCATGCCCGCCCTGCTCGCCGCCGCCGCGTTCGTCGCGCTCTGGTCCACCGGCTTCGTGGTCGCCCGCGCGATCCCCCCCTACGCCGATCCCAATCTCTACCTGCTGGCCCGCTTCGGCGGCACCGCGCTGCTGTTCGGCGCGATCGCACTGGCCACGCGCGCGCGCTGGCCGGCCGGCCGCGAGTGGGGCCGCCATCTGCTGGCGGGCGCGCTGCTGCAGGGCTGCTATCTCGGCGCGAGCTACTGGGCCGTCGCGCAGGGCCTGCCGGCCGGCGTGATGGCGCTGCTGGGCGCGCTGCAGCCGCTCGCCACCGCCGCGCTGGCGGTGCCGCTGTTCGGCGAGCGGCTGCCCGCGCGCGGCTGGGCCGGCATGGCGCTCGGCCTGGCCGGCGTCGCGCTGGTGCTCGCGCCGAAGCTGGCCGCGCCGGCGGCGGCGGCGGGGCTGTCGGCCTTCACGGTGCTCGTCGCGCTGCTGGCGATCGCCTCGATCACGGCCGGCTCGCTCTACCAGAAAACCGCCGTCGCGAGGACCGACCTGCGCACCACCGTGGCCGTGCAGAATGCCGGCGCCGCGGCGGTGGCGGCCGGCTTCGCGCTCGCGCTCGGCGAGACGCGCTGGATCGCCTCGCCCACGCTGTGGTTCTCGCTGGCCTGGGGCGTGACGATGCTCTCGGGCGGCGCGATCGTGCTGCTGGTCTGGCTGCTGCGCCGCGGCGGCGCCGCGCGCGCCACCTCGTTGATGTTCCTCGCGCCGCCGCTGGCCGCGCTGCAGGGCTACCTGCTGTTCGGCGAGACGCTCGGCGCGCCGCAACTGGCCGGCTTCGCGCTGGCGCTGGCCGGGGTCGTGCTGGCGCGGGCGCGCTGAGCCGCGCGTTTGCGCTTATGATGCCCGATCTGACCTGACCCGTTCCGGAGCAACCCGAGATGACCCGTCCCGACTACGCCGCGCGGCAACGCGCGATCGCCGCCGAACTGCTGGTGGCACCGAGCTTCGACGCCGCCGCCGAGGCCGAGCGCCGCGTCGCCTTCCTGGCCGACTATCTGCGCTCGACCGGCCTGGCCACCTACGTGCTCGGCATCAGCGGCGGGGTCGATTCGTCGACCGCCGGCCGGCTCGCGCAACTGGCCGTCGAGCGGCTGCGCGCGAGCGGCTACGATGCGCGCTTCATCGCCGTGCGGCTGCCCTACGGCGTGCAGCGCGACGAGGAAGACGCGCAGCGCGCGCTGGCCTTCGTGGCCGCCGACGAGAACCTGACGATCGACGTCAAGCCCGCCGCCGACGCCATGCTCGGCGCCCTGGTGGCCGCCGGCCAGAGGTTTCGCGACGAGGCCCAGCAGGATTTCGTCCACGGCAACGTCAAGGCGCGCGAGCGGATGATCGCGCAGTACGCGGTGGCCGGCGCGCGCCGCGGCATCGTGATCGGCACCGATCACGCGGCCGAATCGGTGATGGGCTTCTTCACCAAGTTCGGCGACGGCGGCGCCGACCTCCTGCCGCTCGCCGGCCTGACCAAGCGCCGCGTGCGCGCGGTGGCGCGCCACCTGGGCGGCGCCGAAGCGCTCGTCATGAAGGTGCCGACCGCCGACCTCGAGGCGCTGCGTCCGCTGCTGCCCGACGAGACCGCCTACGGCGTGACCTACGATCAGATCGACGATTTCCTCGAAGGCAAGCCGGTGGACGATCACGTCTACGAAACCGTGCTGCGCTTCTACGAGATGACGCGCCACAAGCGCGCGCTGCCCTACACGCCGTTCGACTGGCCGCATCAGCCAGGCGGCGTGGTATGAGCACCGCGCCGCTCGGGGAGGCGCCGTCATGCTGATCGACTGGCAGGCCATCGTCGCCGTGTTGTCCGTCTACGTGGTCGGCGTGGTCGCGCCCGGCCCGAACTTCGTCGCGGTCGCGCACAAGGCCGCCTCGTCCACGCGCCCGGCCGCGCTCGCGCTGGTGGGCGGAATCGTCTCGGTCAACCTGTTCTGGGCGAGCTGCGCGATCCTCGGCGTCGGCATCGTGTTCACCGCGTTCCCGTGGATCGCGCTGGTGGTGAAGCTGGCCGGCGCCGGCTACCTGGTCTGGTTCGGCTCGCGGCTGATCGTCAAGGCGAAGGCCGCGCCGTCGGTGTCGCCGGCCGCCGGCGCCACCGACGCGAACCACCGCCGCGCCTACATGCAGGGCGTGGCCACCAATATCGCCAACCCGAAATCGATGGCGTTCTTCGCGGCCGTGTTCGCCTCGGCCACGCCCGCGCACGTCGCGTGGCCGACCTTCGGCGCGATGCTGTCGGTGGTGCTGGTGGTGTCGTCGTCGTGGTACGGCTGCGTCGCGCTGGTGCTCTCGCATCCGGAGGTGGCCGGCGCCTACCGGCGCGGCAAGGCCTGGATCGATCGCGCCTGCGGCGGCGTGATCATCGCGCTCGGCGTGCGCCAGCTGGTGCGCTGAGGCACGCGCGCCCCAAGGTGGGGGGCGCGCCGCCGGGCGCCCCGCCCGCGCGAAGAAAAATCCGGCCGTCAAGCGCCGCGAAACACAAATACAACGAAACACCCGCGCCGGCCGTTTCGCGATCTGCTCGAATCGCGCGCCACCGGGCGCGCCGCGCGCTCTTGCGAAGGCCGGAACTCTGAATTTCACGGTTCCATTCCGACACGTTTTTTCCTCTCCCTACACTGCGTCATCCGTCGCGTGACGGCCCCATCACGACCACCTTCAGGAAGGGAAAAACATGAAGACCACCTCGCGGCGGCACGCCGCGCTCGGCATCGCCGCCGCCGTCTCTGCGCTGTTCGCCGGTGCCGCGCACGCGCAGTCGAGCGTCACGCTCTACGGCCTGATCGACGAAGGCCTGAACTTCACGAGCAACGCCGGCGGCCACTCGGCCTACCAGCTTGCCAGCGGCGACACCGCGGGCAGCCGCTGGGGGCTGAAGGGCAACGAGGACCTGGGCGGCGGCAATCATGCGGTGTTCCTGCTCGAGAACGGCTTCAACCTCGACACCGGCAGGCTCGGCCAGGACGGCGGCGAATTCGGCCGGCAGGCCTACGTCGGGCTCGCGAGCGACCGCTACGGCACCGTCACGCTCGGCCGCCAGTACGACATCACCGTCGATCCGCTCGGCTTCGCGTCGCTGACCGCCGCGGGCAACTGGGCCGGCGACATCGCCACCGTGCCGTTCGACAACAACAACGAGGACTGGGATTTCCGCGTCAACAACTCGATCAAGTACGTGAGCCCGACCTGGAACGGGCTGACCGTGGAGGCGATGTACGGCTTCTCGAACCAGGCCGGCTTCTCGAACAACCGCCTGTGGGGCGCCACCGTCAACTACCAGCAGGGCGGCCTGACGGCGGCGGCTTCGTACCTGCGCATGAACAACCAGGGCGCGACGGCGGGCGGCGCGGTCACGGCGGGCGACCTGTTCGACGGCACCTCGCAGCAAAACATCGGCGCGGCGCTGTCCTATCGCTTCACGAAGGTGCAGGTGGCGGCCGCGTACTCGCACGTCGACGTCTACGATCCGACCAGCAGCGCCTGGCTCGCCAACGGCACGCCGTCGAACGGCGCGGCCTGGAACGCCTGGAAGTTCGACAACCTCGAGTTCAATTCGCAGTACTACTTCAACTCGGCGTTCTGGCTCGGCGCGTCGTACACGTTCACGATCGCGCACCTGCACTCGCAGCAGGGCGACTACGCGCCGAAGTACCACCAGCTCGCGCTGATGCTCGACTACGATCTGAGCAAGCGCACCTCGCTCTACCTCCAGACCGCCTACCAGCACGCCGTCAGCGCGCACACCGGCACCGGCTTCGACGATGCGCAGATCATCGACGCGTCCGCAGGGCCTTCGTCGGGCGTCAACCAGACGGTGGTGCGGCTCGGGATGATGCACCGGTTCTAAGGCACGGGAGGCGCCGCCTCTGCGGCGGGCGGCCCCGACGCTCCGGCACGCTCATGCCGCGTGCGCGTCGCAACGGCCTTGCCGGCGAAGCGGCGCGCGCCCGCCTAGAGGCGCGCCGGAGGCCGCCCCGCCATGTCGGACACCCCGAACGCGGGATCGATGTCCGAGCTTCGGGGTGCGGTTCACCGGGCCGGGCGTTGCGGCTTTCGCGCGCCGCGCTCAACCGCCCCGCTTCTTCGCCTGCAGCGCGCGAATCCGCATCACCGCGCCGGTATCGGCCACGGTCCGCTCGTAGAGCGCCGCGACGTCGCGCTTGAGCGCGGTGCGCGAGCCGCCGTCGAGATAGACCATGTGCCCCGACGGATAGAAGCGCGCCGACAGGTTCTTGCGCACCTTCGCGTCCTCCAGCGGCATCTGCTGCAGATCGAGCACGGTCTGGTAGAACGGCGTGACGAAATCGTAGAAGCCGTTGGCCGACAGCACCTTCAGGTCGGGGTTGAGCGCCATCACGGCGGCCAGGTCGCCCGCCGTGTAGAGGATCACGTTGCCCTTCGCGTCGAGGCCCACCTCCTTGCCGGTCGGGTCCGTGTGCTTGAAGTCCCAGTTCGCGAAGGCCTGGTCGTTGAGGTCGGTGAATGCCGAGTTCGAGGTGTATTTCAGCTGCTCGTTCAGATACGAATTCCACATCGCCGTGTAGACGCCCGACACGGCCGTCATGGTCGGATCGTTGCCGCCCGAGTTCGGATCGATATTGCCGGCGATACCGCTCGAGATCGCCGTGACGCGGCCGTCGTACGAGCCGAGCGAGAGCCCGCGCGCGCGCAGCAGCGTGGTCAGGAACACCGAGTTGCCGCGCGCGTCGTAGCTGGCCACGTCGAGGCTCCACGACAGCAGCGTGGTGGTGTCGATGCCGGTGTAATCGGACAGCTTCTGCACCACCGCCGCGTCGGTCTGGGGGAACTTGCGCAGCGCGTCGAGATAGTCGGTGCGCGCGAACTGCGCGACTTCCTCGCTGAACGCGCCGAGATCGGTCGGCGTGGGCATCACGCCGAGCCGCTTGTGATACCAGGCATCGGCCGCCGCGGTCGGCAGCACGCCCACCGGATTGCCGGCCTGCCGGTAGTCGAGGATCGACGACTGCAGCGTGATGCCGTTCAGGTCCACGCCGTCCTCGTGCAGCTTGTAGGCCAGCACGCAGCTGCGCGCCGTGCCGTAGGACTCGCCGTACAGGTATTTCGGCGAATTCCAGCGGTTGTTCTTCGTCAGGTAGCGCTTGATGAACTGCTTGAGCGAGTCGGCGTCCTCGTCCACGCCCCAGAAGTTGCGGTTCTTGAACGGCGCCACCGCGGCCGAGTAACCGGTGCCCACCGGATTCACGAACACCAGGTCGCTCTTGTCGAGCAGGCTGTCCGGGTTGTCCTCCATCTGATAGGGGGCGGGCGGCGTGAAGCTCGGCATCGAGGTGCGAATCCGGCGCGGCGCGAACGAGCCGAGCAGCACGAACACCGACGACGAGCCCGGCCCGCCGTTGTAGAAGAACGTGACGGGGCGCGTCTCCTCCTTCTGCCCGTCCTGCGTGAAGGCCACGTAGAACAGCTTCGCGTTCGGCTGCGAGCTGCTCGCGTCCACCGTCACGAGATGGCCGGCGCTGGCCGTGTAGGCGATCCGCTTGCCGCCGATGACGGCGGTGTGATGCGTGACGGCGGCGCTCTCCGTGGTGTCGCTGACCGAATCGTCGGGGCCGTTGCCGTAGGCGACCGGGTCGAAGAACGGCTCGTCGCGGCCGCGCGCGAGCGCCACCGGATTGACGGTCGGCGGCACCCCCTGCGAATTGTGTGCGCCATGATGCAGCGGAAACGTCTCGCCGCTTGCTGAGGAACCCGAATCGTTGCCCATCGTACCGCTCCTTTGATTTGGTCTTGCCTGCCTGAACGAACCACCATGAACCTCCTGCCACCCACCAGCCGCCGGTTCCGCCCGGCACCGCTCGCCCGTGCCCGTGCCCGTGCGCGGGTCGCGCGGCGGCGCCCGCGCCGGCCGGCGGCGCCCGCGCCGCGCGCCTAGTGCGCCGCGCCTTGCAGCACGGCCGCGATCTGCTTGCCGTCGGGGCTGCCGAGGCCCGTGCAGGCGTCCCAGCCGGCGGCGGCCGCAAAGGCGCCGTTGTTGCCGCGCGTTATGTCGTGGAATGCCGAGGGCTGCGCGTACAGCTTCGGATTGGCCCAGCCGACCGGGCTGCCCGCCGCGGCGTTGATGCGCGCGATCAGCGCGGCCCACAGCGGCGCCACGGCGCTGGTACCGCCCATCACGGCGGTGGTGCCGGCCACCGATATCTGATAGCCGGTGGTCGGCGAGGCGTCGCCGGCCACGTCGGGCACGCCGCGCTTGGTGAGCGGCGTGCTGCCGCCGCCCTTCAGCGCCGCCGAGAGCCCCTTCTGATAGGGCGGCGCGTCGAACACGGCGCTCACGCCGCCGCCGCCCGCGCCGCCGCCGGCTGCCTCGTCGTTCCACACCACCTCGCTGCGGATGCCCTGGCCCGCCTGGGCGTCGAGCGTGGTGCCGCCGCAGGCGAGCACGTAGGGGCTCGACGCCGGAAAATCGACGTGGTTCGAGCCGTCCTGCAGGCCGTCGCCGGAACCGTTGTCGCCGGAGGCCGCGCAGATCGTCACGCCGAGCGCGGCGGCCGACTTCAGCACGTTGTTGAAGGCCTGGATCGACTGCCGGGTCCAGCCGGCCTCGGGGCCGCCCCAACTGATCGACACCACCGACGGATGGTTCTTGGTGTCGTGGATCGCCTGGTTCACGGCCTGGATGAAGCCCGAATCGCTGTTCGGCGCGAAATAGACGGCGATGGTGGCGCCGGGCGCGATCGCCCCGGCCACCTCGATGTCGAGCGCGACCTCGCCGTCCGGGCCGTTCGGGTCGCCGGTCGGCGCATTGCTGCCGCCCGCCACGCTGATGTCGACGAGCGTCGGACGCGGCAGGCCGAGCTGGTCGAAGTAGCCGTTGATGTCGGCCGTGCGATAGCCGCCGCCCAGTTCGATCAGCGCGATGCACTGGCCGGCGCCGTCGCCGGCCGGGAAGTCATAGATCGAGGCGAGCTGCACCGGCGTGTAGGTGGTCCCGGCGGTGCCGCGGGCAGGCTGGAACGGCGGGCGGAAGCGGAAATGCGGGTGCGCCTGCGGCCGCGTGTCGAGGCCGAGCACGGCGGTGACGGCGTCGTGTAGCTCGTCGGGCAGTGCGATCGCGCCGGTGCATGCGCGAAACTTGCCGACCGCGTGGTGCTGGTATTGCTGCAGCTTGACGCCGAACGCGCGCTCGAACTGCTCGATGGTGCCGGCCAGCACGACCACGCTTTCCAGCGGGTCGACGCGCTCGACCGTCAGGTGATGCTGGCGCGCGAACGCCTCGGTGCGCTTGACGTCGTCCTCGCGCGAGCCGAAGTGCTGGGCGAAATCCTCGCGCGACACCGGCTTGGCGGCCGGGTCGCCGCTCGCGAGCCGGTCGACCAGGGCGTCGAGCGCCTGTTCTCCCTCGCGCCGCAGCATCACCGTCACATGTATCCGTTCGGCAGGATCGCAGGCGCCGACGCATTGGGATTCGGTGATGACCTTCGGCTCGCTGCCTGCGTGAAGATGCCTTGCCATGTTATGACCCTCCAAGTTACCGCGTGTACGGACTACGGAAAATCCGATCCGGCCTGCCGGATGCGTGGCTGGCGGGCCGCCGGCGTCGCGCTCTCAACGACGCCGGATCGATCGATCTGAATGAAACGGCCAAACGAGTGTAAAGCAGCGGCGGCGATCGCGCGCGCGAGTTCGCGGCGCGTTCGGCTTGCGGAACGCAACATGTGCAACAAACCGTTGCGATGGGACGCCCGCGCCGGCCGTCGATCCGGCGGCCGAAAGACAGCGCGCGCGGGCGGCGGCGGGCCGGACGCGGCGGCCGGCGCGCGGGACCTCAGGCGCCCGGCAGGCGGTGAGCGGCTCGGGGGGCAGTCGTTTCGTTGCGCGGCGCGCGCGAAATATTTTTTTGCACCGATTTTGGGCCGCCCGCGGCGGGTTGCCGGCCGGGTTGCGCGGCTCGCCGTCCAGGTCGGCCGAGCGGCCGGCCGCATCGTGAACGGCTCGAGCACGCGCGCGGCGGCCCGCCCGCGCAAGCCGCCGCCGGGTGCGCCGTCAGTCGACCGACAGCCGGCAGGCGAACGCGAACAGCGCGGTGGCGAAAGTCCAGCGTTGCAGCGTCTGCGCGAGCGGGTGCGCGCGCATCCAGCCCGAGATCCGCGAGGCGCCGATCACGTAGGCGGCATCGAACAGTGCGCCGGTCACGATCAGCAGCACGCCGAGTTCGGTCATCTGCCAGCCCACCGCGCCCGCGGCCGGCCGCACGAACTGCGGCAGCAGCACCGAGCAGAACAGCAGCGCCTTCGGGTTCAGCAGGTTGGTGAGCAGGCCCTTGGTGAAATGCCGGCGCAGCGGCAGGCCGGCGCGCGTGGCCAGCGCCTCGCCCGCGAGCGCGAACGGCGGCGAGCGGAACACCTGCCAGGCCACGTAGGCGAGATAGGCCGCGCCGCCGTAGCGCACCACGTCGTAGAGCCACGGCGCGTTGCGCAGCAGCGCTGCGACGCCGCAGGCCGACAGCGTCACGTGAACGGCCCGCGCGAGCGCGAGGCCGCCGGCCGCCGCGAGGCCGGGGCGCACGCCGCGATTGATGCTGGTCTGCAGCAGCAGCGCCATGTCGGGGCCGGGAAGCGCGTAGACGGCGGCGAGCGCCGCGATGTAGAGGGCGAGCAGATGAGGCGAAATCATGGCGTGAATCGGGCGAAAGAAGCACAAGGACGGGAAAGCCGGCTCGGAAGCGGCCTGAAAACGCGCGCGGCCGCCGCAGCAAGGCCGGCGCGCGGGATGGCGCGCGACGGGCTTCATATTGCCGAAGTCGGCGGAGCGCTTTTGAGCTATCTACCCACTGCAATCAGGCAAGACGAGCGGCAATCCTCTATATTTCGATAACGAAAAAACGGAAACCGCCAATCATGTTCGATCTCGACAAAACCGACCGCGCGATCCTGGCCGCCGTGCAGCGCGACGGGCGCATCCCGATCGCGCGGCTCGCCGAATCGGTCGGCTTGAGCGAAACGCCGTGCGCGCGGCGTCTGAAGCGGCTGGAGAGCGAGGGCTACGTCGAGCGCTATCGCGGGCAGCTGTCGCGCCAGCGGCTCGGCTACGGCGTGGTGGCGTTCGTGCTGTTGCGCATCGCCGTCCATGAGCGAACCCTGGCCGACCGCTTCGAACGCGAGGTGCTGGCGATGCCGCGCGTGCTGTCGTGCCACAACGTATCGGGCTCGGCCGACTATCTGCTGCAGGTGATCGCGCGCGATCTCGACGACTACGGCAGCTTCGTGCGCGACGCGCTGCGCGTGCTGCCCGGCGTGACGTCGGTGGAATCGGTGCTGTCGCTGCGCGAGGTGAAGGCCGACGCGGGCCTGCCGATGCCGTGACGGGGCGCCAGGCGCCGCGGCCGCCGGCACGGCCGACCCACGCGGCGCGCCCGCGCCGCCGCCGCGCGGCTCAGCGCGCGGCGGGCACGCGCAGGTGGGCGCTGGCGAGATCCTCGAGGAACGCGGCCACGATCGGGTCGGTCTTCGCGCGGCGCGCCACGACCATGTGGAACGTCACGTCGTAGTTGAGCAGCTCGGGGTTCAGCGGCGCGAGCAGCCCTTGGGCGACGTAAGGCGCGGCGAAATGCTCGGGCAGGTAGCCGAGGTGGTGGCCCGACAGGATCAGCAGCGCGACCGCCTCCATGTTGTCGGCGGTGCCCGTCACGCGGTCGGGCGAGGTGGACAGCTGCGCCTCCGGCAGCGGATAGGTGCGCCAGGCCCATTCGTGGCCGGCCGCGTCGGCGGCCGACAGCCCGCCCGCGCGCTCGAACAGCGGATGGCCGCGCCCGCAGTAGGCCACCTGCCGCTCGACGAAGAGCGGCGTGTAGTCGAGCACCGGCACGCGATGCCAGAAATAGCCGACCGCGATCTGAATCTCGTCGCCGAGCAGCTTTTCCTCGAGGTCGCCGGGCGGGCGCACCGAGATCGAGAACTTCACCGCCTCGTCGCGCGTGCGAAACGCGGCGATCGCCTCGGCGATGCGCGCGTTCTGGCTGATCGGCGTGTGCCCGATCAGGCCGATATTGAGCGTGCCCACCAGTTGCCGGTCCATGTGGCGCGCGGCGCTGCCGAACTCGTCGAGCGCCACCAGCAGCTTGCGGCTCATGCTCCGGAACCGCTCGCCCTTGGGAGTGAGGCGAAAGCCGCTGCGGCCGCGCTCGCAGAGCCGGTAGCCGAGCCGCGTCTCCAGCGACGACAGCTGCGCGCTGATGGTGGACTGCCCGACGTTGAGCACCGTCTGCGCGGCCGTCACGCCGCCCGCGTCGGCCACCGCCAGAAACACCCGGATCAGGCGCAGATCCAGCGTCGACAGATTCCCCAGCACCGCTTGCCCCCCTTGATTACATCGATTTCAGTCGATGTTGACGTCGAAACCTTGGCATTTTTCCTGTGCGGCGAAACGCGTACAACTGTGCGTCCCGCCGCGTCGAATGATACGGCAACCGTTCCCACCCAAGCGCATCATCGAGACGCCTCCATGACCGATCCCCGCTACTTCCAGCCGCTCGGCGGCAACGAAATGCCGCGCAGCGGCGGCATCGCCACCATGATGCGGCTGCCCCACCTGCCCGACGCGGCCGGCCTCGACGCCTGCTTCGTCGGCGTGCCGTTCGATCTCGGCACCTCGAACCGCACCGGCGCGCGCTTCGGCCCGCGCCAGATCCGCGCCGAATCGGTGCTGCTGCGCCCCTACAACATGGCCACGCGCGCCGCGCCGTTCGATTCGCTGCGCATCGCCGACGTCGGCGACGTCGCGATCAACCCGTACAACCTGCACGATTCGATCGCGCGCATCGAGGCGGCCTACGACGCGATCCTCGCGCACGGCTGCAAGCCGATCACGCTCGGCGGCGACCACACCATCGCGCTGCCGATCCTGCGCGCGATCCACCGGCGGCACGGCAAGGTCGCGCTGATCCACGTCGATGCGCACGCCGACGTCAACGACACGATGATGGGCGAAAAGATCGCGCACGGCACGCCGTTCCGCCGCGCGGTGGAGGAAGGCCTGCTCGCGACCGACCGCGTGGTGCAGATCGGCCTGCGCGGCACCGGCTACGCGGCCGAGGATTTCGACTGGTGCCGCCAGCAGGGCTTTTGCGTGGTGCAGGCCGAGGCCTGCTGGAACCAGTCGCTCGCGCCGCTGATGCGCGAGGTGCGCGAGCAGATCGGCGACACGCCCGTCTACGTCAGCTTCGACATCGACGGCATCGATCCGGCCTACGCGCCCGGCACCGGCACCCCCGAGATCGCCGGGCTGACCGTGCCGCAGGCACTCGAGATCGTGCGCGGCACCTATGGCCTGAACCTCGTCGGCGCCGATCTGGTGGAAGTCGCGCCGCCCTACGATCCGTTCGGCACCACCGCGCTGCTCGGCGCGAACCTCGCCTACGAGCTGCTGTGCGCGCTGCCCGGCGTGCGATATCGCGACTGACGCCGCGCCCGATCCGACGCACCGGGAGCCGAGCGCGCCGGCTGCCTCGCTGCCGCGCCCAGGCGCTCACGCTGGAGCAAGGCGCCTCGCCCGGGCATCACGTTGCGGTGGCCGCTCGGCAACCGCCGCGACGCGCCGCGGCGAAGATCTGCCGGTGCCTGCCGTGGCCGGCAGGTGCCCGGGGGCCATTGGAGAACGACCTCTAAAATCCGACAGGGGCCGCCGGCGCGCTGCGGCACGCGAGACCTGCCCCACCTCGGCGCCGCCGTGCGCCCTGCCTCGATACGGCGATGCCCCCGGCCGCCTGCCGATACCTCCCAGGCCGGCGACGAGCCAAATATTAAGCAGGACGCATTTTCCTTGAGCGTCGCTCGCCGCATTTGCTACGCTTGTTTCGACGCCCGGGCGGCGTCAAAAAATGTTTCTAAAATTTAAACGCTTAAATTCTACTGGAGCCGACCGGTTCGGCATCCATGTTCAGGAGGATGACGATGGACAGACGATCGATGTTGCGCTGGAGCCTCTCGGCCGCGGCGCTCGCCGGCCTTGATCTCGCCGGCGCGGTGCCGGCACTTGCCGCGCTGGGCGCGTCGGCACCCGGCTCGTTCGCGATGGGCGCGGACGTGTCGACACTGCCGCAGCTCGAGGCGCGCGGCGCGCGCTTCTTCGACCGCAACCAGGCGGGCGACTGCCTCGCGATCATGCGCGCGCACGGTGTCGATTCGATCCGCATCAAGGTATGGAACGACCCCGGCAATCCGGCCTTCTACCCCGCCAACCAGAGCGATCCGGGTGGCTACAACGACGCCGCGCACGCATGCGCGCTCGCGCGGCGCGCGGCCGCCCTCGGCATGCGCGTGCTGATCGACTTCCACTACAGCGACTGGTGGGCCGACCCGGGCAAGCAGTATCCGCCGCACGCCTGGGCGGGCAAGAGCCTCGCCGAAACCTGCGCACTGCTTTCCGCCTACACGACCGACGTGCTGCGCCAGCTGGCGCGGGTCGGCGTGCGTCCCGAATGGGTGCAGATCGGCAACGAAATCACGGGCGGCATGCTGTGGCCGCTCGGCAAGTACGACCAGTGGGACAACCTCGCGCAACTGCTGAAGACCGGGCACGACGCCGTCAAGGCATTCGATTCGAAGATCAAGGTGATGCTGCATCTCGACAGCGGCGGCGACAACGCGAAGAGCCGCTGGTGGTTCGACAACGCGACCCAGCGCGGTGTCGCATTCGACGTGATCGGCCTGTCGTACTACCCGCAATGGCAAGGCTCGCTGGACGACCTGCGCAACAACGCGAACGATCTCGCCGTGCGCTACGGCAAGGAGCTGATCGTGGTCGAGACGGCCTATCCGTGGACCACCAGCGACGGCGACAGCGAACCGAACTCGATGACGAACACCGGCTCGACGACGTTCCCGCCGTCGCCCGCCGGGCAGGCGCAGTTCATCGCCGCGGTGGCCAACATCGTGAAGGGCATCCCGGGCGGGCGCGGCAAGGGCGTGTTCTGGTGGGAGCCGGAATGGATTCCGACGCCAGGCGTGGGCTGGAAGGCCGGTGCCGGCGACCAGTGGGACAACAACACGCTGTTCGACTTCCACGGCAACGCGCTCTCGTCACTGGATGCGTTCCGGCAGCGCTGAGGCCTGACCGCTCGCGGCGTGAGCCGCGAGCGCGGCGGCCGGCCCGGGGCCGGTCGCCGCCGTGCGTCAGCCGGGCGTATCGCAGCGTCCGCGCGCGCGGCGCGCATCGTTCGCGGCGCCGGCGCCCGGCTCGCGGGCCGCGCGCAGCAGCCCCCATGCCGCGAGCGCCAGCGCGCCGCAGCACAGGAACGTCGCGCGATAGCCGAACAGGTCGAGCAGCGCGCCGGACAGGATTCCCGACACGATCGACCCGACGCGGGCGGTGCTGAAGAACATCGCGGTCGCGGTGCCGGGGCGCGCCGGCATCATGTCGCACACGCGCGTCATGCCGAGGCACGACGTAATCGCGACGACAGCGGCGCTCAGCAACTGGAGCGGCAGCACCGCGCCGACATGCGGCACCACCGCGAGTCCGGCGAAATAGAGCGCATGCACGGCCGCGCAGCCGGTCAGCCAGCGGGCCTTGTCGAGCCGGGACGAGCGCACTCCGAGCCAGAGCATCATCGGAATCTCCAGCAGCGCCGCCAGGCCGAGCGCGGCCGACACGTCCGCGGGCGAGCCGCCCAGGCCGCGCACGAGGAACAGCGGCAGCACGATCATCGTCGCGTTCGCCGCCAGGCCGATCAGCGTCAGTGCGGCCAGCGTGCGCATGACGACCGCTCGCGGCGCGGTGGGATGCGCCGCGGCCGCCGGCGCACCGGCGGCGCGCGCCGGCGCTGCGGCAGGGGCGGCCCGCGCGGCCGGCTCGGGAATCCGCATCACGATCATCATGCACACCGCGAAGCCGAGCGCGGCGGCAAGAAACAGGCCGAAGAAGCCCGCTTGCGCGAGGATCAGCGCGCCGAGCGCCGGCCCGAACACCCACGCCACGGACAGCATCGTGCGCAGCGCCGCCGCGGCGAGCTCGCGCTCGGCTTCGTCCGCCGCCGGCAGCACCGCGCGGGCGAACGAGAAGATGTGCGACAGCGACACGGCGCCCGCCCCCAGCAGCAGCGTGCCGGTGGCGATCACGGGCGCCTGGGCGCGCAGCCGGCACAACAGCGCGAAGCCGAGCCCGGCGGCCGCGAGCGACGCGACGAGCAGGGGCCGGTGGCGGGCATGGCGATCCGACCAGCGCCCCGCCCAGGTGCTCGCGATCACGCCGCTGGCCGCGATCAGTGTCATGAACCCGCCGGCGACCCACGGCGACATGCCGGCCGCCTCGACGCCGAACAGCGACAGAAACGGCGCGGTAAACGACATCGCGACGCCCAGCATCAGCGCGGCCGCGGACAGCGCGACGAAATGCGGAATCCGGACCAGGCCGGCAAACCGGGCTCGCATGCGCTCAGCCCGGCACGATCCAGGCCGCGGCGTCGACCGCGCCGATCACCGGCCCGCCCAGCACGAAGGTCGCGTTCACCGGCGCGGGCGCCGGCACCGGCGTTGCGCCGTAGTTGAGCGCGAACGTCAGGCGGCCGCGCCGGCGCAGCCGCAGGCCCTCCGGCAAGGCCTGCACCGGCAGCCCGGCCGCGCGCACGCTGCGCACGATCACCGCACGCAGCACGGTCGGATCGAAACAGGCCGGCGCGTACATCACGCGGCCATGCGCGACGAGTGCCGGCACGCCGTCGTCGAAGGACGCGAGCACCTCGACCTCGCCGCTGTCCTCGATGTGGTCGCGCCATTTGACGGCATGCCCCTCCACCCCGTCGATGCTCACGCGTGGCGCCAGCGACGGCCGCAGCGATTCGACCTGTTCGATCCGGGCCGGCAACACCTCCCTCAGCGGGCCGGGCGCGAGCCCCGGCACGATCGCGAACTCGGCGGTCCGGGAGCCGCTGCGCGGGCCGAACAGCCAGTGCCCGGCGCCGCGCTTGACCTGCTCGACCAGGCCGTCCGGCACGACCGGCAGGCTCGGCGCCACGACCAGCGCATAGCCGTCCAGGTCCGCGCTCGCCGCGACCAGATCGACGTCGAGCCCCAGCTCGCGCAGCGCCCGATACCAGTCGAACACATGCTGCTGATAATCGAAATCGGCGCCGTGCGGCTGAATCCGGATCATCCAGTCGGCTTCGTAGTCGAACAGCAGGGCCACGCGCGCGGGCGCCGGGCGAGCGTTCGTCAGCGCCGGATCGAGCGTCGCGAGTTCGGCGGCGACCCGTGCGACTTCGCGCCCGCCGGCGGACAGCCGGTCGTCCGGCGTATTCAGCCCCGAATGCAGTTGCTCCTGCGCATGCGGATATTGCCGCCAGCGGAAATACGACACGAGTTCCGCACCGTGCGCGAACGCCTCCCAGGTCCACAGCCGCACCGCGCCCGCGTGCGGCACGGGATTGTACGGCCCCCAGTTCACGGGGCCGGCCTGCTGCTCCATCACCCACATCCGCCCGCGGCCGATCGCGCGATACAGGTCATGCGAGAACGCCGACACGTCCGGATGCCCGGTGCGCGCCCAGCGCCGCTTGTCGCCTTCGTCGAGCGGCAGCACCTCGGTGCGCGGCACCGGATAGCTGTCCCACCCGGCGACGTCGAGGCCGGCGCGGGCGAACGCGTAGTGATCGAATTCCGTGAAGAAACCCATGAAGTTGTGCAGCACGTCGCGGCCCGGCGAATGCGCGCGAATCCGTTCGACCTGCAGCGCATGGAACCGCGCGACCTCGTCCGACTGGAAGCGCATGAAATCGAGCCGATGCGCCGGATTGGCATCGGTCGGCGTGTGCCGAGGCAGCTCGATCTCGTCGAAGCTGCGGTACTCCATGCTCCAGAACACGTTGCCCCACGCGCGGTTCAGCGTCGCGATCTCGCCGTAGCGCGCGGCGAGCCAGCGCCGGAAGCCGGCCAGCGCGGCGCGCGTGTAGCTCGGCAGCGTGTTGTGGCAGCCCAGCTCGTTG
This sequence comes from Burkholderia glumae LMG 2196 = ATCC 33617, assembly GCF_000960995.1. Classification (NCBI taxonomy): domain Bacteria; kingdom Pseudomonadati; phylum Pseudomonadota; class Betaproteobacteria; order Burkholderiales; family Burkholderiaceae; genus Burkholderia; species Burkholderia glumae. The sequence continues at coordinate 2,706,523 of NZ_CP009434.1, forward strand.
TCGGTCTGCCATGCGATCACGGCCGGATGGTTGCCGTAGCGGCGCGCCATCGCGTCGACGATGCGCAGGCAGTGTTCGCGATAGACCTCGCTCGACACGTCGTAATGGCGGCGCGAGCCGAACTGCCAGGCCTGCCCGTCCGCGCCGACCGGCAGGATCTCGGGATGGCGTTCGACGAGCCACTTCGGCGGCGAGGCGGTCGGCGTGCCGAGCACGATCCGCAGGCCATGCCGCGCGAGCGTGTCGATCGCCTCGTCGAGCCAGTCCCAGCAGTAGCGCTGCGGCTCCGGCTCCATGCGGCTCCATGCGAATTCGGCGATCCGCACGCAGCCCAGGCCAAGCTCGGCCATGCGACGCGCATCGCTCGCCCATTGTTCGCGCGGCCACTGCTCGGGGTAATAGCAGACGCCAAGGCGCATCGCGGCGTTCGTGCCGGCAGGAGAAAGGCTCATCGGGTCATCCTTTGGTCGCGCCGAACGTCAGGCCGGCGACGAAGTGTTTCTGCATCGCGAAGAACATCGCGACCGACGGCAGCGCGGCCAGCACCGAGCCGGCCGACACCAGGTTCCACGCGGTGGTCCATTGCCCTCTCAGCGCGGCGACGCCCACCGTGATCGGCGCGGCATCGTCGCCCTGGGTCAGGCACAGTGCCCAGAAGTAGTCGTTCCAGACGAAGGTGAACACCAGAATCGCGAGCGCCGCGAGGGCGGGCCGCACCAGCGGCAGCACGACGCGCAGGTAGATCGTCCATTCGCTCGCGCCTTCCACGCGCGCGGCCTCGATCAGCTCGAACGGCAGCTCGCGAATGAAGTTGCGCAGGAACAGCGTGCAAAAGCCGGTCTGGAACGCGGTATGGAACAGCACCAGCGCCCATACCGTGTTGTAGAGGCCGATGCCGAGCATGAGCTGCCGCACCGGGATCATCAGGATCTGGATCGGCACGAAGTTGCCGGCGACGAACAGCCCGAGCAGCACCGCGTTGCCGCGGAACCGGTAGTTGGCGAGCGCGTGCCCGGCCAGCGAGGCGAGCAGGATCGACGCGACCACCGACGGCACGGTGATCAGGATGCTGTTCGCGAAGTAATGGAGCATCGGCGTCTGGGTCAGCGCGGTGCCGTAGTTGTCGAGCAGCGCGAAGTGCTGCGGCCAGGACCAGTAGTGGCCGGCCGCCAGCTCGTCGCTGGAGCGGATCGAGGTGACCAGCACGGCCATCAGCGGCGTGAGCCACAGCGCGAGCGCGCAGGGCAGGGACACGCCATAGAGCCAGCGCGACGGCCGGCTCCAGCGGGAAACGGGCATGGGATACATGGACTTCGGGCTCCGGTACGGGATCAGGATTCGCTGCGCACGAGCTTGCGCAGTTGCCACGCGATATAGACGAGCATGATCGCGAACAGCACGACCGCGATCGCGGCCGAATACCCTTCGCGGTAGTACTTGATCGCCTGGTCGTACATGAAGTACGCGAGCACCGTCGAGCTGTCGAACGGGCCGCCCCCCGTCATCACCGAGATCAGGTCGAAACTGCGCAGCGCACCGATCACGGTCAGCACGATCGCCATGAACGTCGCCGGCCGCAGTTGCGGCAGGATCACGTGCCACAGCAGCGTGAAGCCGCGCGCGCCTTCCATCCGCGCGGCCTCGACGATCTCGCTGTTCAGGCCGGTCAGCCCCGTGAGGTAGAGAATCATGCAGAACGGAATCTGCGGCCACAGCGCCGCGACAATCACGCCGTAGGTCGCGTAGCGCGGATCGCCGAGCACCGGGATGCCGTGGCCGACGATCAGCTTCAGCAGGCCGAAGGTCGGGTCGTAGAACCACGAGAACACGAGCCCGACGACCACGCCCGGCAGGACGAACGGCGCGAAGAACAGCGATTTCACGAGCCGGATGCCGCGCACGTTCTGGTTCAGGTACAGCGCCAGCGCGAGCCCGAGCGGCGGCGCGGCGAGGAACAGCGCGAGCCAGGCGAGGTTGTTCTTCAACGCGACGTAGAACGTGTCGGATTGCACGAGTTCGCGGTAGTTGCCGAGGCCGATGAACACGGGCGGCGTCATCCCGTCCCATTCGTGAAAACTGAGCCAGATACTGCTGACGATCGGATACAGCACGAACAGGCTGAACAGCGCGAGGCCGGGCAGCACGAACAACAGCGCCGCGCGGCTGCGGCGGCGCGCGAGTGACGCGCCGGTGCGCGGCCGGCGGCGCGCACCGCGCGGCAATACGTTATCGGACAGGCTGAGTGACATCGGGAAACCCTCGGCAAGACGGACGAAAGCGGTATCGAGGGCCGGCGCGGCCGGCCCGTTCCACGCGCGCTACTTCTTGTAGATGCGCTTGCGCGTCTGCTCGAGGCGCTGCAGGATGGCGTCGAGCTGCGTCGGGTCGGACATGAACTGCTGCATCGCCTTCATCCCCTCGTCGGCCATCTCCTTGGTCATGTCGCGGTCGTAGAACTGCGCGATGCCGCCCGTCGTCGCCGCGAGCGTATGGAAGCCGATCTTCGAGATCGGGTCCTGCGGCTCGGGCGCCTTGTTGTTCGACGGCAGCTGGCCCATGCCCTTGGCGAACTCGCCGTTGATCGCGGGCTGCCCCATGAAGGCGAGCAGGCGGCGGGCATCGGCCTTGTTGTGGGCCTTGGCCGGCACCACCAGCACGTTGACCGGGCCGTCCTCGGCCAGCGGCACCGATGCGTCGATCACCGGGAAGCGGAAGAAGCCGATCGGGTTGCGTGCCGCGCCGAGCAGGGCCGCCGAATACCAGGTACCCATCAGCGTCATCGCGGCCTGGCCGTTCACGATCAGCGGGCTCAGCGAATCGACGTCGTAGGACAAGGCGTTGTCGATGAAGTCCTTGTCGTCGATCAGCTTCTTCCATGCCGCATAGACGGCGCGCACGCGCGGATCGGTATAGGCGACCTCGCCCGCCATCAGCTTCTGGTGGAATGCATAGCCGTTGATTCGCAAGTCGAGATAGTCGAACCACGCGGCGAGCGTCCATGCATCGCGCGCGGCCACCGCGATCGGCGCGATGCCGGCCGCCTTCAGCTTGCGGCACGCCTCGAGGAACTGCGCCCAGTCGGCCGGCTCGCCGTGAATGCCGGCCTTGTCGAACAGGTCCTTGCGGTAAAACAGGCCATACGCGTCATAGCCGAGTGGAAGGCTGTAGAGCTTGCCCCCGTAGGTCGAGGACTGCTTCACGGCCGCGTAGGTGGCGTTCCAGCCGTTCTTCTGCCAGTCCGGCGTCAGGTCCTCGATCAGTCCGCGCTTGGCGAAATAGGCGAGCCGCTCGCCGTTGTTCCAGCTCACCACGTCGGGCGGGTCGGTCGCGAGCCAGCCGGACATCTGCACCTTGAACGCCTCCTCGCCGATATAGCTGACCTTCAGGTCGATGTCGGGATTGGCCTTGCGGAACTGCTCGAAGGTGTTCTGCCATGTCGCGCGCTGGTTGCCGCGCGCGGCGACGTTGACCTTCAGCGTGCCCGCATCGGCCGCGCCGGACGCGGCCAGCGCGGCGACGGTCGTCAGGGTGAGCAGCAGCTTGCTGGTGCGAAATCTCATCGTTGTCTCCTGGTTTTTGCCTTGTATGGGCCGCGCGCGGGAGGCGCGGCGAATCGATGTGCCGCTAGGCGAACGCCGGCTGCGCCTGCACCGCCGGTAGCGCCGCGCCGGTCTCGTCGAACAGATGGCAGTGTTCGACCGGCAATTGCAGCGCATGCCGCTCGCCGCGCCGCAGCGCGGCCTGTCCGGGCAGCTTCGCGAGCAGCGACGTGCCGCCGGGCTGGTCGAGGTGGACATAGGCGGCCTCGCCGAGTTGCTCGACGAGCGCGACCTCGCGCACGATCGACGGCGCGTCCGGGGCGCTGCCCGTCCCGATCGCGAGGTGTTCCGGCCGAATGCCGACGGTCAGCGGCGTGCCCGCCGCCATGCCGCGCGGCAGCGCGCGGCCTCGCAGCGTGAGCCGCTCCGAGGTGCCGGCGAGCACCAGCCGGCAGGCATCCGGATCGTTCGATTCGACGGCCGCCGGCAGGAAGTTCATCCGCGGCGAGCCGATGAATCCCGCCACGAAGCGGTTCGCCGGCCGGTGATACAGCTCGAGCGGCGCGCCCACCTGCGCGATGCTGCCGAAGCGCGCGACATCGTCGCCCGCGTGCAGCAGCACGACCTTGTCGGCGAGCGTCATCGCCTCGATCTGGTCGTGCGTCACGTAGATCGAACTCGATTGCCCGAAGCGCGCGTGCAGGCGTGCAATTTCCACGCGGGTCTGGCCGCGCAGCGTCGCATCGAGGTTCGACAGCGGCTCGTCGAACAGGAACACGCGCGGCTCGCGCACGATCGCGCGGCCGATCGCGACGCGCTGCCGCTGGCCGCCCGACAGCGCCTTCGGCCTGCGATCGAGCAGCGCCTCGAGTTGCAGCACGCGCGCGGCCTCGGTCACGCGCCGGCGGATTTCATCCTTCGGCACGCCGGCGATGCGCAGGCCGAAGCCGATGTTGTCGAACACCGTCATGTGCGGAAACAGCGCGTAGCTCTGAAACACCATCGCGACGCCGCGCTCGGCCGGCGGCGTGTCGTTCATCCGCTCGCCGCCGATGCGCAGCTCGCCTTCGCTCACTTCCTCGAGCCCGGCGATCATGCGCAGCAAGGTCGACTTGCCGCAACCCGACGGCCCGAGGAACACGCAGAACTCGTGCGACGCGATCTCCAGGTTCACGTCGCGCAGCACCGGCGCATGGTCGCCGTAGCGCTTGGATACATCCTTCAATGAAATGGCAGTCATCACGGGCCTCCGTCTGCGTCACGCAGCACCGTGAATGAAATTTAACCGCTTAAATTTTTGTAGCGCCAAGCGCCGGATTCGCCGTACCATGATGTCTCCTGTCCATCGGCGTCGAGGGTGCCCACGCGTGCTTTGCGCGTCAGGCCGCGATCGATCCGCCGAAATGCTTGTTCGGGGTGTGTCGAGAAATTAGCGCACCGACCTTCACTGTGCAACTTGTGGAACGCCATCCCAATATATGCGCGCAGTTTCGTTTTCGTCAACCCTGACCCTCCTGCCGGCCGCGGCCGACCAGCGCCGATGGTGACGCTCGCCGAAGTCGCGCGCCGCGCGAACGTGACGGCCGCGACCGTCTCGAACGTGCTGCGCAACCCGCAGAAGGTGAAGACGTCCACCGTCGAGCGCGTGATGGCCGCCATCCGTGAGCTCGGCTACCGGCCGAACCTCACGGCTCGCGCGCTGGCCGAAGGCCGCACGCCGACGCTCGCGCTGATGCTGTCGAACATCACCAACCCGTTCTATCCGGAGTTCGTGCTGGCGGCCGAGCGCGAGGCGCGCAAGCGCGGCTACTACCTGCTCGTCACGAACACCGACGACGACCCCGCGATCACGCGCAGTTACCTGGAGCGGATTGCCGGCACGCTCGCGGCCGGCGCGATCGTGATGAACACCGATCTCGCCGAAGCCGAGCTGGCCGACCTCTCGCGCCACGGCGCAGCCATCGTGCTGTGCATGTGGGAGCACCTGCCGGCGTCGCACACGCTGCCCTGCGTGACGGTCGACTTCGCGGCGGCCGGTGCGCTGGCCGCCGCGCACCTGTCCGAGCTGCGGCACCGGCGCTTCGGCGCGCTGGTGGGCAAGGGCTCGGGCGGCCCGCAGTCGGTGCGGCTGCGCGGCTTCGTCGATGCGCTGCTGGCGCGCGGCCACGCCGAAGGCGCGGTCACGACGCTGTCGACGCACGATTCGATCGAGGGCGGCTATGAAGCGACCATGACGCTGCTGCGCGCGCATCCGGAGCTGACCGCGCTGTTCGCGACCAACGACCTGATGGCGATCGGCGCGTTGCAGGCGGCGGCCGACCTGGGCCGGCGCGTGCCCGCCGACCTGTCGGTGGTCGGCATGACGGATACCCAGCTCGCACACCAGTTCCGTCCCGCGCTGACGACGGTGCGGTTCCCGACGCCGTTGATCGCCGCGCATGCGATCGCCACGGCGCTCGAGATGATCGAGGGCGAGCTGCCAGGCGCAAGCACGCGCGTGTGCGGCACACCGGAGCTCGTGGTCAGGGAGTCCACGGCCGTCGCGCCGGCACGCCGCAAGGCGGCATCGGCGCGACGCCCGAATTGAAGCGATGGCGCCCGGCCGCGGTCGTCGGCTGCACGGCCCGGCGGCGGCCGGCGCCTCGCCCCGAGCCTGCGCGAGATCGAAGCGCTGCCTCCGGCAAGCTGCGCTTGCACGACCCGATCCATGGATCGCCGGCGGGTCCGCCGCTCGCCCGAAGTCGAAGGCTGCGCGATCTCATACCTGCCCTGTCCAGCGCATGCGAAACGACCTCGATGCCGCAGTCACGGCGGCCGGCGATCGCGCCGCGCATCGAAACCGCCGCATGCGGACGATGGCCGGCGCGCCTGCGATGGGCCGGTCACGGTGTTCGGCCTGCGGCCCGCTCCATCGCGCGCCGCAGCGCCGCGTAGACGGCCGGCCGGTTGCTCTGCGAGACGTTGAACCGCAGATGGCGCGTGGCCGTGCGCGAGACGCTGAACACGTTGCCGGGCGCGAGCACCACGCCGTCGTCGAGCGCATGGCGCGCCACCAAGGCCGCGTCGAGTCCCGCCGGCAGTTCGGCCCACAGGAACATTCCCGCCTGCGGCCGAATCCGCACCTCGAGCCCGGCCGCCCCGAGCTGGCGCAGCGTCTCGCCCATCGCGTCGCCGAGCCGCGCACGCAGGCCGTCGAGATGACGCCGATAGCTGCCGTCCACCAGCAGCCGGTGGACCACCGCCGGGTTCAGCCCGCCGTTGCCGAAGGTCGTCGCGAGCTTCAGGTCGATCAGCGGATCGATCCACTCGCGCCGCGCGGCCAGGTAGCCGCAGCGCACGGCCGCCGACAGCGTCTTCGAGAAGCTGCCGATCGAGACCACGCGCTGCAGGCCGTCGAACGCCGCGAGCCGTGGCGCCGGCTCGGCTTCGAAGTCCGCGAAGATGTCGTCCTCCACGATCAGCACGTCGTGCTCGGCGGCCAGCGTCAGCACGCGGTGCGCCACGGCCGGCGCGAGCGCCGCGCCGGTCGGATTGTGGAGCGCCGAGTTCGTCACGTACAGGCGCGGCCGGTGCTCGGCCAGCACGCGCGCGAATTCGGCCGGGTCCGGCCCGTTCGCCGTATAGCGCACGCCCACCAGTTGCACGCGGTGCGCGCGCAGCAGGGCCTGGAAGTTGAAATAGCAGGGATCGTCGACCACCACGGTGTCGCCGGGCTCCAGCAGCAGCCGGCAGACGAGGTCGAGCGCATGCGTGCCGCCGTCGGTCAGCAGGATCTGGTCGGGCGGCGCGTCGATGCCGTGCTGCGCGAGCCGCCAGCCCAGTTGCTGGCGCAGGGCCGGCAGGCCGCGCGGCGCGCCGTAGTCGGCCAGGTCGGCCCGCGCGTCGCGCGCGACCGCGCGCAGGGCCCGGCGCATGCCGTCGTCGGGCAGCCACGACGCGGGCAGCCAGCCGCAGCCCGGCTTCAGCACGTCGCCGCCGCTTTCGAGCGACTGGCGCGTGAGCCACAGCGGATCGAGTTCGCGATCGAGGCGCGGGCCGACCTCGGCGAGCGCGAACGGCGGCGCGTGGCCCGCCACGAAGAATCCGGCGCCGCGCCGCGCGGCCAGCGTGCCGTCGGCGACGAGCCGGTCGTAGGCATCGACCACGGTGGATTTGGACACGCCGCAGTTCTCGGCCATCGCCCGGATCGACGGCACGCGCGCGCCCGGCCCGAGCGTGCGGCCCGCGATCCGGGCGCGCAACGCCGCCATCACGTGCGCGACGCGCGTCCCGCCGGCCGGCGCCGGCGCGGGCGCCCCCACCGGCATCTCGCCGCGATTCACCGCCATCTGTACGGCTCCATGATCAGTACAGTTTCCTCGAATTGTGCTGCTGCATAGCTTAACCCGCCGGTGGCCGCATGGGATGCTCGGTGTTTCCCCCTTTCGCCTCCCCACGCATCCATGCAGACCTCCACGCAAGGCTGGCTCAACGGTTTTCTCGGCGTCGTGATCTTCAGCGGCTCGCTGCCGGCCACGCGCATCGCCGTCCACGGCTTCGATCCGGTGTTCCTGACGCTCGCGCGCGCCGCGATCGCGGGCCTGCCGGCGATGCTGCTGCTGGCCGCGTTCCGCCAGCCGCGCCCGGCGCGCGCCGATCTGGTGCCGCTCGTGATCGTCGCGCTCGGCGTGGTGGTCGGCTTCCCGCTGCTGACGGCGCTGGCGCTGCGGCATGTCACGTCGGCGCACGCGATCGTATTCGTCGGGCTGCTGCCGCTCGCCACCGCGACGTTCGGCGTGCTGCGCGGCGGCGAACGCCCACGCGCCGCGTTCTGGCTGTTCTCCTCGCTCGGCAGCGCGGCCGTGGCGGCGTTCGCGCTGCGCCGCGGCCTGCACGCGTCGCCGCTGGGAGACCTGCTGATGCTGGCCGCGATCGTCGCCTGCGGGCTCGGCTATGCGGAAGGCGCGCGGCTGGCGCGCCGGCTCGGCGGCTGGCAGGTGATCTCGTGGGCGCTCGTGCTGTCGCTGCCGGTGATGCTGCCGCTCGCGTTCGCGGCCCGACCCGCCTCGTTCGCCGCAGTCGGCGCGCCGGCCTGGTGGAGCCTCGCCTACGTGTCGCTGTTCAGCATGCTGATCGGCTTCGTGTTCTGGTATCGCGGGCTCGCGCTCGGCGGCATCGCCAGCGTCGGCCAGTTGCAACTGTTGCAGCCGTTCCTCGGGCTGCTGCTCGCCGCATGGCTGCTGCACGAACCGGTGCCGGCCGCGATGGTCGGCGTGACGGCGGCGGTGGTCGGCTGCGTGGCCTGCGCGCGGCGCTTCGCGGCTACCCCGCCCGCGCGCGCGGTGCGCTGAGCGGACATCGGCCGCTCCGGCTCGGCACGCCCCGGCGTGCCGGTGTGCCAGGCCAGCGCCGGAACCGTGACGCCGGGCCGACACGCATGCCGCGCATCGCGGCGCCGCAGTGGTCCGCCGGTGTGCCGTAAGCCGTTGGAAAGATTGCGGGTGGCACCGCGCCATGTCATCAAACTGCCTGAGTCGCGGCGCTAGGATCGGGTGATCGACTCCTTTCACTCCCCTCCCGGCCCGCCATGAACCAATCCGCGTTACCCACCGCAGATGCCGGCCGCTCACGGCGATTCGGCCAGCTGGTCTTTCTCGCCGTGCTCGTCGTCGGCGGCGCGTATGTGCTCACTCATCTGATGGCCGATCTCGCGCCGGTCGGCGAGCCTTCGGTGTTCCCCTACGTGCTGCTCGGCATCGCGCTGCTGATCGCGCTCGGCTTCGAGTTCGTCAACGGCTTCCACGACACGGCCAATGCGGTCGCCACCGTGATCTACACCCATTCGCTGGCGCCGAACGTGGCCGTGGTCTGGTCCGGACTCTGGAACTTCGCGGGCGTGCTGCTCTCGAGCGGCGCCGTGGCCTTCGGCATCCTGCAGTTGCTGCCGGTGGAGCTGATCCTGCAGGTCGGCAGCGGCGCCGGCTTCGCGATGGTGTTCGCGCTGCTGATCGCGGCGATCGTCTGGAACCTCACGACCTGGTACTTCGGCCTGCCCTCGTCTAGCTCGCACACGCTGATCGGCTCGATCATCGGCGTCGGCGTGATGAACCAGCTCATGCACGGCGCCTCGGGCACGAGCGGCGTGGACTGGAGCCAGGCGCTCGGGGTCGGCAAATCGCTGCTGTTCTCGCCGATCGTCGGCTTCGTGCTCTCCGGCCTGCTGCTGCTTCTGCTCAAGGGGCTCGTGAAGCTGCCGCAGCTCTATCGGGAACCGCCGAAGGACAAGACGCCGCCGTTCTGGATTCGCTGCCTGCTGATCCTGACCTGCACCGGCGTATCGTTCGCGCACGGCTCGAACGACGGCCAGAAGGGCATGGGGCTGATCATGCTGATCCTGATCGGCACGGTGCCCACCGCCTTCGCGCTGAACAAGGCGGTCACGCCGGCCGAATCGCAGACCTTTATCGCCGTCGCGCATCAGGCGGCCGCGACCTTCGGCAAGTACACCAACGGCGCCGCGGCGCCCAGCAACTCGCGCCGCGTGGTCGAGACCTACCTGCAGACGCACCGGATGACGCCGGACACCGTGCCCGCCGTGCAGCAGTTGTCGAACTCGCTCGCGGCCGCGGTCGGCTCGACCGGCTCGATCGCGAGCACGCCGCAGGGCGACGTCGACAACCTGCGCAACACCATGTACCTCGTGTCGGAGGCGATCCGCCTGATGGACAAGGCCGGGCAGCCGGCCTTCTCGGCCGACGATCGGGCCGCGATCAACAACTATCGCGCGCAGCTCGACCACGCCACCAAGTTCATCCCGACCTGGGTCAAGGTCGCCGTCGCGCTCGCGCTCGGCCTCGGCACGATGGTGGGCTGGAGGCGGATCGTGGTCACCGTGGGCGAGAAGATCGGCAAGCAGCATCTGACCTACGGCCAGGGCGCCTCGGCCGAAGTCGTCGCGATGGTCACGATCGGCGCGGCCGACATGTACGGGCTGCCGGTCTCGACCACCCATGTGCTGTCGTCGGGCGTGGCAGGCACGATGGCCGCCAACGGCTCGGGCCTGCAATGGTCGACCGTGCGCAGCCTGGTGCTGGCCTGGCTGCTGACGCTGCCGGCCTCGATCGTGCTGGCCGGCGCGCTCTACTGGGTGTTCCACGCGCTGCTCTGAGCCCGCGCGGCGTGGCGCGGGCCGCGCCCGCCTCGGCCCGGCCCCTGGCCCGGCGCGGCAGCCGGAGTTGCCGCGCAAGAAACGGAGCGGCACGCGCGCGTGGGGACGCTACGATGCTGTCCTCATGCCGAATGCGGAGAGCCGCGATGCCCCCCAGCCCCGAACCCCGCCGTACCGCGCCGTCGCCGACGCCGCCCGCCCCGTGCTTGGACGACGCCGCTGCGTTCGTCGGCGCGCTCGCGTCGGCCGCGCCGGACTGGCGCGCCATCCGCGAGGCGCTCACGCGCGACGGCGTGGCCGTCATCGAGCGGCTGCTCGCGCCCGACGCCTGCGATGCGCTGATCGCCGCCTATGACGACCAGGCGCGCTATCGAAGCCGGATCGTCATGGCACGCCATGGCTTCGGCCGCGGCGAATATCGCTACTACGCCTATCCGCTGCCGCGCGGCCTCGCCGCGCTGCGGCGCGAGCTGTATGCGCCGCTGGCGCCGATCGCGAACGACTGGAACCGCGCGATGGGCATCGACACGCGCTACCCCGCCGGTCACGACGCGTTCGTGCGCCGCTGCCATGACGCCGGACAACATCGGCCGACGCCGCTGATCCTGCGTTACGGTGCAGGCGACTACAACTGCCTGCACCAGGATCTGTATGGCGAGCACGTGTTTCCGCTGCAGGTCGCCGTCCTGCTGTCACGGCCCGGCGTCGATTTCACCGGGGGAGAATTCGTGCTGACCGAGCAGCGGCCGCGCGCGCAGTCGCGCGTGGAAGTCGTGCCGCTGGAGCGCGGCGACGCCGCGATCTTCGCCGTCCATGCGAGGCCGGTGCAGGGGACGCGCGGAGTGGTTCGCGTCAACCTGCGGCACGGCGTGAGCCGGCTGCGGTCGGGGCATCGGCATACGCTCGGCCTGATCTTTCACGACGCGCAGTGAGGGAGCGACTGCGCTCGATGCCAGGCAGCACCTGGTGCGGCGGCCTCGATTCGATGCGCGTACCGCCAGGGAGCCGGGCCGCTCAACCCTTCGATACGCTGGTGCGCAGCCGGTCACCGGCATTCGCCGCGAGCCGTGCATAACCGGGCAGCGTCAGCAAGGCGAGCACGCCGGCCGCGAGAAACGCCCAGCGGAAATCGGCAAGCACATAGTGCGTGCCGACCGCGTCGCCGCGCAGCATCGATGCGAGCCGCAGCGACATCGCGCCGAACGCGATGCCCATGCCGATCGTCATTTGCTGCGCCGCGCTCGACAGCGTGCTGGCGGCACTGGTCTGCGCCGGCGGGATGTCGGCGAACGCGAGCGTCGCCAGCGTCGAGAACTGCATCGAGCGCGACAGCCCGTAGACGAACACGACGAACAAGGTGATGACGAGCGGTGTCGAGGCGGTGAGCCAGCCGCACGCGATCGTCGCCGCGCCTGCGATTGTCACGTCGACGAGCGCCACGCGGCGGAATCCGAAGCGATCGAGAATCCACGAAGTCAGCGCCTTCATCCCGAGGTTGCCGGTCGCGCTCGCGAGCAGCAGCAGCCCGGACTGGAACGGCGACATGCCGAAGCCGACTTGGAACAGCAGCGGCTGCAGATACGGTACTGCATTGATCGCCACGCGCGTGACCGAGCCGGTCAGCACCGTGACCGAGAACGTCGGCACCTTCAGCGTGGTGAAATCGAGCAGCGGATGCGGCGTGCGGCGTGCATGCCAGAGCGCCGCGGCGCCGAACCCGATCGCGGCGGCGATCAGGCCGAACGCGGCCATGAAATGCGCGTCCTGCTGCCCTGCCGCCTCGGTGCCGCAGAGCATGCAGGTCAGCGTCGCGCCCGACAGCACGAAGCCGAGCCAGTCGAGCGGGCGCGCCTGCTCGGCGCGCTCGTTGCGCACCAGCAGCAGCACGCAGGCAAACGCGGCAATGCCGAGCGGCACGTTGAGCAGGAAGATCCAGCGCCACGACGCGTAGGTGGTGATGAAGCCGCCGACGGGCGGCCCGACCACCGGCGCCACGATGCCGGGCCAGGTGATCGTCGCGATGGCGCGCATCAGCTTCGCCTTGTCGGTGCTGCGCACCACGATCATCCGGCCGACCGGCACCATCATCGCGCCACCCACGCCCTGCAGCAGTCGCGCGGCGGTAAACGTTTCGGTGCCGTTCGACAGCCCGCACAGCACGGAGGCGATCGTGAAGATCGCGATCGCCGAAGCGAACACGGTGCGCGAGCCGAAGCGATCGGCGATCCAGCCGCTGATCGGGATGAACACCGCGAGCGCGAGCATGTAGGCGGTCATGCCAAGGCTCAGCGCGTTCGGACCGACGCCGAACGATTTCGCCATCTGCGGCAGTGCGGTCGCGATGACCGTCGTGTCGAGATATTCCATGAAGAACGTCGCGGCCACGAGATAGGGGAGAAAATCTGTCGTCGGACGACGATCGACGTGCGTGTCGGTCATACGCAATGGCGGGCGAAAGGAGTCGGTGGGACGTCAAGACAACAGGCCAACCGGCGCCGGTTGGCCGAGGCGTCGATGGTACGCCGATTGATCGTCGCTGCGATACGGCTGCCGCCGCCGCGCCGGCGTGGTTTTCGACGGCCGTGCGAAGCTCGCCGGAAGCCCTTGAGGAGATGACGCCGCCAACCGGCCGGCTCAGATTTCGGTGGCGAGCAGGGCATCGCGCTGGTCGGGCGTCAGCGCCGCGATCTCGACGCTCGATTCGCCGTGGAAAATCATCGAGCCATACACTTCAGCGAGACAACTGCTCGCGCTGTCGAGCGCGTAGTCGTCGTCGATCGACGCGTGAAGATGAACCTCACGCCATGCATTGATCGCGGATTCGATCCTCACGATGGAAATCGGCTGGATCGCCTTATCGCTGGAAGTTGCGGCCATGGTTCCTTGCTGGTATCCCGAATGATTGCGGCAGTTGATTATCTATCGAATGCCGAACCCACCGGGTCGATGAAATGACTGGAGCACAAATGCGGTTCGCTCCGCATCGGGGACGCGTAGCATACCACTCGCTGAATCGAGTGACGCATTCAATCGGGCTTGCGGCTCGCGGCATGATCGGTGTCTGCGCTTTGCATTGCACATGACTTTTCCGAGCCTTGAAAGACAAAACCCCCACTGCGCTGGCAGCGGGGGTTTCGAAGGAGGAAGCCTGACGATTACCTACTTTCACACGGGCAATCCGCACTATCATCGGCGTAGAGTCGTTTCACGGTCCTGTTCGGGATGGGAAGGGGTGGGACCGACTCGCTATGGTCATCAGGCTAAAGGGGTTGTCACGTCGCGACAGCGCGCCATGACCAATCTCGAAGAAGTAGTAGGGGTTGTGCTTGTACACCGGCACATTGCTCACTCAACCGCTGTTCGTCGACCTGTTGGTTCGACATGAAACAGACCGGTTATAGGATCAAGCCTTACGGGCAATTAGTATCAGTTAGCTGAACGCATTACTGCGCTTACACACCTGACCTATCAACGTCCTGGTCTCGAACGACCCTTCAAGGGGATCAAGTCCCCGGGGATATCTCATCTTAAGGCGAGTTTCCCGCTTAGATGCTTTCAGCGGTTATCTCTTCCGAACATAGCTACCCGGCGATGCCACTGGCGTGACAACCGGTACACCAGAGGTTCGTCCACTCCGGTCCTCTCGTACTAGGAGCAGCCCCCTTCAAATATCCAACGCCCACGGCAGATAGGGACCAAACTGTCTCACGACGTTTTAAACCCAGCTCACGTACCTCTTTAAATGGCGAACAGCCATACCCTTGGGACCGGCTACAGCCCCAGGATGAGATGAGCCGACATCGAGGTGCCAAACACCGCCGTCGATATGAACTCTTGGGCGGTATCAGCCTGTTATCCCCAGAGTACCTTTTATCCGTTGAGCGATGGCCCTTCCATACAGAACCACCGGATCACTATGACCTGCTTTCGCACCTGCTCGACTTGTCGGTCTCGCAGTTAAGCACGCTTATGCCATTGCACTATCAGCACGATTTCCGACCGTACCTAGCGTACCTTCGTACTCCTCCGTTACACTTTGGGAGGAGACCGCCCCAGTCAAACTGCCTACCATGCACTGTCCCCGACCCGGATCACGGGCCAAGGTTAGAACCTCAAACAAACCAGGGTGGTATTTCAAGGACGGCTCCACCGAAACTAGCGTTCCGGTTTCATAGCCTCCCACCTATCCTACACAGATCGGTTCAAAGTCCAATGCAAAGCTACAGTAAAGGTTCATGGGGTCTTTCCGTCTAGCCGCGGGGAGATTGCATCATCACAAACACTTCAACTTCGCTGAGTCTCGGGAGGAGACAGTGTGGCCATCGTTACGCCATTCGTGCAGGTCGGAACTTACCCGACAAGGAATTTCGCTACCTTAGGACCGTTATAGTTACGGCCGCCGTTTACCGGGACTTCAATCAAGAGCTTGCACCCCATCATTTAATCTTCCGGCACCGGGCAGGCGTCACACCCTATACGTCCACTTTCGTGTTTGCAGAGTGCTGTGTTTTTATTAAACAGTCGCAGCCACCAGTTTATTGCAACCCCTTCACCCTTCTGGCGCAGGCCAGTCAAGCTACAGGGGCGTACCTTATCCCGAAGTTACGGTACCAATTTGCCGAGTTCCTTCTCCCGAGTTCTCTCAAGCGCCTTAGAATACTCATCTCGCCCACCTGTGTCGGTTTGCGGTACGGTCACTGTTAAACTGAAGCTTAGAGGCTTTTCTTGGAACCACTTCCGATTGCTTCGCTTCCGAAGAAGCTCGCGCCACACCCTTGAATTCCGCGCCCGGATTTGCCTAAGCGCCTTCTCCAATGCAGCGACCGGGACTTCCAACACCCGGACAACCTTCCGCGATCCGTCCCCCCATCGCATTTAACAATGGTGCAGGAATATTGACCTGCTTCCCATCAGCTACGCATTTCTGCCTCGCCTTAGGGGCCGACTCACCCTACGCCGATGAACGTTGCGTAGGAAACCTTGGGCTTACGGCGAGGGGGCCTTTCACCCCCTTTATCGCTACTCATGTCAGCATTCGCACTTCCGATACCTCCAGCACACTTTACAATGCACCTTCGCAGGCTTACGGAACGCTCTCCTACCATGCGAGACTAGCTCGCATCCGCAGCTTCGGTATATGGCTTAGCCCCGTTACATCTTCCGCGCAGGACGACTCGATCAGTGAGCTATTACGCTTTCTTTAAAGGGTGGCTGCTTCTAAGCCAACCTCCTGACTGTTTTAGCCTTCCCACTTCGTTTCCCACTTAGCCATATTTGGGGACCTTAGCTGGCGGTCTGGGTTGTTTCCCTCTTGACACCGGACGTTAGCACCCGATGTCTGTCTCCCGTGATTGCACTCTTCGGTATTCGGAGTTTGCTATGGCGGGGTAATCTGCAATAGACCCCCCAACCATGACAGTGCTCTACCCCCGAAGGTGAGACACGAGGCACTACCTAAATAGTTTTCGGAGAGAACCAGCTATTTCCAAGTTTGTTTAGCCTTTCACCCCTATCCACAGCTCATCCCCTAACTTTTCAACGTTAGTGGGTTCGGACCTCCAGTACGTGTTACCGCACCTTCATCCTGGCCATGGATAGATCACTTGGTTTCGGGTCTACGCCCAGCAACTGAACGCCCTATTCGGACTCGCTTTCGCTACGCCTGCCCTATTCGGTTAAGCTTGCTACTGAACGTAAGTCGCTGACCCATTATACAAAAGGTACGCCGTCACCCCTTACGAGGCTCCGACTGTTTGTATGCATGCGGTTTCAGGATCTATTTCACTCCCCTCCCGGGGTTCTTTTCACCTTTCCCTCACGGTACTGGTTCACTATCGGTCGATCACGAGTATTTAGCCTTGGAGGATGGTCCCCCCATCTTCAGACAGGATTTCACGTGTCCCGCCCTACTTGTCGTACACCTAGTTCTTTCATACTGTTTTCGCCTACAGGGCTATCACCTGCTATGGCCGCACTTTCCAGAGCGTTCGGCTAACAATACAAATAAAGAGTACAGGCTCTTCCCATTTCGCTCGCCACTACTTTGGGAATCTCGGTTGATTTCTTTTCCTGCGGTTACTTAGATGTTTCAGTTCACCGCGTTCGCTTCACATGACCTATGTATTCAGTCATGGATACTCCAAAAGGAGTGGGTTTCCCCATTCGGACATCTACGGATCAAAGCTCGTTTGCCAGCTCCCCGTAGCTTTTCGCAGGCTACCGCGTCCTTCATCGCCTGTGATCGCCAAGGCATCCACCACATGCACTTGTTCGCTTGACCCTATAACGAGTCTGTCTCGCTCTCCCGAAGGAGATGACAGCCGCTACAGGTTGAGTTCTCGCATTTGTGCCGTATTCCAATTGAGCCGAACTTGCGTTCGAATCATCTTGAGATACATCGATACAATCACAACCCGGATAACTTCCACGCCCATCTCAAATAAGCGCTTCCGCTATCCACTTTACTACTTCTTCCAGATTGTTAAAGAACGACAGCCGATAAGCGCTACTTCTCGCTCATCCTCTGACTGGCTCAATCGCCAATGACAACTGCTCAGCATCCCTGAACGTTTGTCATTGAAGATTGGTGGAGGCAGACGGGATCGAACCGACGACCCCCTGCTTGCAAAGCAGGTGCTCTCCCAGCTGAGCTATGCCCCCTTCCCTACAGAGACTACCCAGGTGTTCCGTGTCAGACAATTGGTGGGTCTGGTTGGATTCGAACCAACGACCCCCGCCTTATCAAGACGGTGCTCTAACCGACTGAGCTACAGACCCCTGAGTCTGTCTTGATCAACAGCCGATAAGCGTGAACGCTCAATGTATGCGGAATAAGCTCGAGAAAGGAGGTGATCCAGCCGCACCTTCCGATACGGCTACCTTGTTACGACTTCACCCCAGTCATGAATCCTACCGTGGTGACCGTCCTCCTTGCGGTTAGACTAGCCACTTCTGGTAAAACCCACTCCCATGGTGTGACGGGCGGTGTGTACAAGACCCGGGAACGTATTCACCGCGGCATGCTGATCCGCGATTACTAGCGATTCCAGCTTCATGCACTCGAGTTGCAGAGTGCAATCCGGACTACGATCGGTTTTCTGGGATTAGCTCCCCCTCGCGGGTTGGCAACCCTCTGTTCCGACCATTGTATGACGTGTGAAGCCCTACCCATAAGGGCCATGAGGACTTGACGTCATCCCCACCTTCCTCCGGTTTGTCACCGGCAGTCTCCTTAGAGTGCTCTTGCGTAGCAACTAAGGACAAGGGTTGCGCTCGTTGCGGGACTTAACCCAACATCTCACGACACGAGCTGACGACAGCCATGCAGCACCTGTGTATCGGTTCTCTTTCGAGCACTCCCGAGTCTCCTCAGGATTCCGACCATGTCAAGGGTAGGTAAGGTTTTTCGCGTTGCATCGAATTAATCCACATCATCCACCGCTTGTGCGGGTCCCCGTCAATTCCTTTGAGTTTTAATCTTGCGACCGTACTCCCCAGGCGGTCAACTTCACGCGTTAGCTACGTTACTAAGGAAATGAATCCCCAACAACTAGTTGACATCGTTTAGGGCGTGGACTACCAGGGTATCTAATCCTGTTTGCTCCCCACGCTTTCGTGCATGAGCGTCAGTATTGGCCCAGGGGGCTGCCTTCGCCATCGGTATTCCTCCACATCTCTACGCATTTCACTGCTACACGTGGAATTCTACCCCCCTCTGCCATACTCTAGCCTGCCAGTCACCAATGCAGTTCCCAGGTTGAGCCCGGGGATTTCACATCGGTCTTAGCAAACCGCCTGCGCACGCTTTACGCCCAGTAATTCCGATTAACGCTCGCACCCTACGTATTACCGCGGCTGCTGGCACGTAGTTAGCCGGTGCTTATTCTTCCGGTACCGTCATCCCCGAAGGATATTAGCCCTCAGGATTTCTTTCCGGACAAAAGTGCTTTACAACCCGAAGGCCTTCTTCACACACGCGGCATTGCTGGATCAGGCTTTCGCCCATTGTCCAAAATTCCCCACTGCTGCCTCCCGTAGGAGTCTGGGCCGTGTCTCAGTCCCAGTGTGGCTGGTCGTCCTCTCAGACCAGCTACTGATCGTCGCCTTGGTAGGCCTTTACCCCACCAACTAGCTAATCAGCCATCGGCCAACCCTATAGCGCGAGGCCCGAAGGTCCCCCGCTTTCTTCCGTAGATCGTATGCGGTATTAATCCGGCTTTCGCCGGGCTATCCCCCACTACAGGACATGTTCCGATGTATTACTCACCCGTTCGCCACTCGCCACCAGGTGCAAGCACCCGTGCTGCCGTTCGACTTGCATGTGTAAGGCATGCCGCCAGCGTTCAATCTGAGCCAGGATCAAACTCTTCAGTTCAATACCTGTTACTGTTTTCGGTTCCGTTAAGAACCGGTCGCTCACTCAAAGCTGACAGGTTATGAATTGCTTCATCAACCTGACTTACTTTTGTGTGAGACTCTTGATACTTTTGCTTCCCGATCCGAAGATCAGGTCCGCGTCGATCAAGCGCCCACACTTATCGGCTGTTAATTTTTAAAGAGCATTTCCACCGATCCGACCGAACTGTTCGGCCTTCCCGGCAGCGCTGCGTTGTCAGCAGCAGAGAAGCGAGATTATGATCAACGTTTCGCAGCGCGTCAACTACTTTTTTGCTCGCCGCGATCCACTTCTTCGTCGATCACTTCCCTTCGGCCGGTTCCACTGGCTGCCCAACCTCGGCGCCCCGCTTCTCCCACCTTGCTTCCCTTTCCGCACCGCGTTTCCGGCAGCGCGAAAGAGGCGTGATTCTAAGCACGCCCCACGCTTCCTGCAAGCGCTTTCGTGAAGAAAATCCAAAAGAACGGCACCAAGGGCGCCGCTCGCGCGGCGCCCTTGGTCGTAAGCCCTTGATCGGAAACGGGGAAGGCTCCTGAGCGCGGCCGCTCGCGTCACGCGCGCACCACGCAAGAGGCGATCCGCAGGAAGTGATCGAGTGATTGCGTGACACCTCCAGCCAGCTTCGCGCCGTCGTCCCAGCGGCGCAGGCGCACCGCATCGGCCGCGTAAGGGCGCAGCAGGAATGCGCGCGCCTCGTCCTCGTGATAGGCGCCGCCCTGCAGCGTCAGGCTGCGCACCGAATCCTCGGACAGCATCCGGGCATAGCCGGGCTCGATCGCGCACAGGCAGCGCTTCGCATCCACGTGCAGCCGGATCGGTTCGAGCACCGCGTCGGGAAACAAGCCGCGCAGAAACGGCAGCGCGTAATACTGGTGAAGATCGTCGATCCCGCGCGCGCTCGGCGTCTCGCCCTGCTCGTTCAGCAAATGTCCGAGGTCGTGTAGCAGCGCCGCCGTGACCAGCGCGTCGCCGGCTTCGTCCTCTTCGGCCAGCTGGGCGCTCTGCAACGCGTGCTCGAGTTGCGTCACGGGCTCGCCGCTATAGGCGGTGGCGCCGCGCTGCTCGAACAGCGCGCGGATGTCTGCCAGCGTCAATGCCACGTCGCCACTCCCCGCACCGGGCGTGCGCCGCGCGCACGCCCAATCGAAAACCCGCCGACGATGCCGCGCCGACGCCCGTCACTGCGCATGTATCACCGGCCCCGGCATGCGCCGCGTGGGCTCGAACGCGAAATCGTCGCCGCGCGCCAGATGGTTCAGCGCGAGATCGAATACGTCGAAATTGCGCCAGCGCCGGCCCGCATCGGCCGTCACCAGGACGCGCCGGTTGAACAGCAGCGGCACCGCCTGCTCGCCGAACCCGCCATGCGAGCGCAACGGCGCCGTCAACGCCGACAGGTCGTGCTCGCGTTCGCGCCGGCCGAGCACGGTGTCGTCCCGCGCGACCACCACGACGTCGCCGATCCGATCCACCGGCAGCTCGAAGCAGGCGGCGGCCTCGTCCCGGGCCAGCGCGAGCGCGATGCCGTCGAGGCGGCGCAGCAGCATCACCACCTCGCTGGCATCGAGCCCGTCCGGCAGATGGATCGTCGCGAACGATCCGAGTGCGCCATGGTGCGCGACGTGCGGGTCCGCGATCGGCAGCACCACGCGCGTGCGCGGAAAATCGAGCCAGGCGTCGAGCGCGTCCTGCAGATAGACCACCTTGGGCGCGCCGGTGCGCGGATCATGCTTCGCGCCGGTGCCGTGGTCGGCCGTCACGGCCACCACCCACTCGAGCGCGTCGAGCTGCGCCAGATGCCGATCGATCGCCGCGTAGAAGGTGTTCGCCTGCGCGCTGCCGGGCGCCCACTTGCGTTGCACGTAATCATGCGTGGCCAGATACATCAGCTCGACGCGGCGCGTCTTCGCGAGCCGCACGCCCGCCGCCAGCACGAACTCGGACAGCGCAGCGCCATAGACGTCGGGCGACGGCAGGCCGACGAAATCGAGCGCATCGGCGATGCCGTTCTCGGCCAGCGAGGTCTGTCCGGCCTTCTCGGCCGAGAAGCAGATGCCGCGCAGGCCGGTGCCGAGCAGCCGGCGCAGTTTCTCGCGGGCCGTGACGACCGCCACCCGCGCCCCGGCGCGCGCCGCCGCGGCGAGCACGGTGTCGGCGCGCAGGTCGGCGGCCTGGTTCAGCGCGATATCGGCGCCGTGGCCCTGTTGCGCGCCGGCATCGTGAATCGTGTTGCCGCAGATGCCGTGCAGCGCGGGCGGTGCGCCGCAGGCGATCGACAGCTGGTTGGCGTGGGTCAGCGACGGGATCACGCCGTCCGCGCCGAGCGCCGCGCCGTCACGCATCATTCGCGCCATGAACGGCGCGGCACCGTCGGCGACGGCCGCCTCGAGATAATCGGGCGAGCCGCCGCTGAGGCAGACGATGGCGGTGCGTGCCGAAGGCAGGCGATAGTGGCGACCATTGACCTCGATCGTCTGGTTCATCGGGTTCAGCATGACTCCTCCTGTTATCGCTGCGATGCGGCGCTCACGGCCGCCGGCACCGCCGTGCGATCTGCGCCGGCGGCCCGCGCCGCGCGCGGCATCCACGGGGCCGATTCAGCCATTCAGTCCATCGATCAACCAATCCATCAGCGCCGCAGCCGCGGCACTCGCGCGGCGATCAGCATCAGCGCCGCGAGCGAAGCCGCCAGCATCAGCAGCGAGAGCGCCGAAGCCGGCAAGTAATAGCCGCGCTCGACCTCGCCGATCACGACGATCGGTACGGTGGCGAAGCCGGGCGGATAGACCGTCATCGTCGCGCCCAGCTCGCCGAGCGACAGCGCGAAGCCGAGCGCCAGGCTCGCGCGCAGCGCCGGCACGAGTTGCGGCAGCAGCACGCGGCGCAGCACCATCGACGGCGGCGCACCAAGGCTCGCGGCGGCTTCCCGCAGCACCGTCAATTCGGGCCGCAGCGCGGCGGCCGCGCATCGGTAACAAAATGGCAGAACCAGCGCGAGTTGCACGAGCATGACGATCGCGGCCGAGCTCGAAAGATCGACCGGTCTTTGATGATAGGCGATCAGCACCGCAAGTCCCAGCACCACGCTCGGCACGCCGTTGGGCAGCATCACCAGCGCATCGACGAGCGCGCCCGCCCGCCCCTGCACGCGCCCTTCCAGCGCAAGCGCGAGCCAGAGCCCGAGCGCGGTGCCGATCACCGCTACGCCGAAGCCGATCTCGAGGCTGGCGGCGAGCGCATCGAACTCGGGCTCGCCGAGCCGCGAGAACCAGCGCAAGCTGTAGCCGGTCGGCAGGATCGTGCCGGACCATTGCGTGGCCACGCTCGACAGCGCGACCACCACCACCGGCAGCACGAACAGCCAGAGGCAGGCGAACGCGGCCAAGGCCAGCGCGATGCGCGCGGCATGCTTCAGCACGGGGTCGGTCCAGCCGGCGGCGTGTCGCGGCGCCGGCACGCCGGCCGGACCGCCGGCGGCATCGCCATTCCGGCGCAGGTCAGCGGCCATCCCGCCCTCCCATCGCCCGGCGATTGATCCAGCGGTAAAGCACATACAGCGACAGCGACATGGCGAGCATCACGACGGCGCCGGCCGCCGCGGCCGGCAGGTCGAGATCGACCGACGCACTGGTGTAGATCGCGACCGGCAGCGTGACCAGCCGCGCGCTGCCGAGCACGAGCAGGATCCCGAACTCGTTGAGCGTGAGCAGGAAGCAGAGGATCGTGCCGGCCGCGATGCCGGGCCACGCGATCGGCAGAATCACGCGGCTTGCCAGCATCCAGCCGTTCGCGCCGAGGCTGCGCGCCGCCTCGACCAGCCGCAGGTCGAGCGTGGCGAACGCGGCGAGCGTGGGCCGCACCACGAACGGCGTGTAGAACACCGTCTGCGCCAGGATCACGCCGCCGATGCCGAACAGGAAGTCGAGCGGCGGCGCATCGAGGTGGAACAGCCGCTGCAGCGCGATGCTGATCGAGCCCTGCGAGCCGTACAGGAAGATCAGCGTGAAGGCGACCAGGAACGAGGGGAAGGCCACGTAGAGCTCGAGGAAGCGCGTGACGAGCGAGGCGCCCGGAAACGGCCGGAAGAACAGCAGTGCCGCGAGCAGCACGCCGAGCACCGACGCGCTGCCGGCGCTCACGCACAGCACCGATAGCGTGGTGCCGAGCACGCCGCGCGTGTCGGGATTGCCGAAGAACGTGCGATAGGCGGCAAGCGTCAAGCCATGATCGCCTGTCATGCTGAGCAGCAGCAAGCGCGCGAGCGGATAGAGCACGAGCGGCCCGAGCACCACCAGCACCAGCACCAGCAGATGCAGCCGCGCGCGGTGCGTGGCCCGGCGCGCCGCGCGCGCGTGACTGGACACCGCCGCCTCGCGGCGCGCGGCGGCGCCCGCGCCGTCCAGATCAGGGCTCGATAAGGACGACATCATCGGCCTCGCAATGCAGGGAAACGCGCGTGCCGCGCTCCGGGGTCGGACCGCGGCCGCGCTGCATGGTGACGCGCACGGGCTCGTCGGCGGCCGCGTCGAGCATCACCGAGACGGACAGCTCGGAGCCGTGCCATTCGACCGATGCGATCGTGCCGTTCAGGCCGCCGCTGCCGGGCGCCTTCAGCGTGAAGCGTTCGGGCCGCACGCAGGCGACGCGATCGCGCACGTCGTGCAGCGGGTCGCCGATCGGATAGACGACGTGCGGCGGGAGCAGGTTCGCGGCGCCCAGATAGCGGGCCACGAAGCCGTCGCGCGGCGTGTCGTAGAGCTGCTGCGGCGTGCCGATCTGCGCGATGCGGCCGTCGCGCATCAACAACGCGCGATCGGACAGCACCAGCGCGTCGTCGCGGTCGTGCGTGACGCAGACGATCGTCAGGTTCGGCAGCCGCTCGTGCAGCGCCTTCAATTCGCTGCGCACCGAGGCGCGCAGGTTGGCGTCGAGCGCCGAGAGCGGCTCGTCGAGCAGCAGCACGTCCGGCTCGATCACGAGCGCGCGCGCCAGCGCCACGCGCTGCTGCATGCCGCCGGAAAGCTGGGCCGGCATCACGTGGCCGGCGTCGCCGAGCTGCACCAGCTTGAGCGCATCGGCCACGCGCCGCGCGATCTCGCCCGAGCCCAGGCGGCGCGCGCGCAGCCCGAACGCGACGTTCTCGAACACCGACAGGTGTGGGAACAGCGCGTAGTTCTGGAACAGCAGGCCGAGGTTGCGCTTGTGCGGCGGCGCATGCGTGAGGTCGCGGCCGGCCACCACGAGCGTGCCGCTCAGGCCGTCGGCCTTCACGAAACCGGCGATGAAGCGCAGCAAGGTGGTCTTGCCGCAGCCGCTGCGGCCGAGCACGGTCAGCAGTTCGCCGGCGCCGATCGCGAGCGACAGGTCGTCGAGCACGGTGCGCGCGCCGTAGCGCACGCTCAGGTGCTCGATCTGCACGCCATCCGGCGCGGCCGCACGCTGGTTCGCGTGCGAGCGTGCCGGGCCGAGGGCGCCGGGATGGATCAGGCTGGCGATATTCACGGGCCTCCCTCGTGGCCGATCACTTCGGCTTGACGACTTCGGTCTGCTTGCCGGAGCCGCCGATCACGTCCTTCTTCCAGCGCTCGGTCCAGCCGGCCTTCTTCGCCATCACGGCGTTCCAGTCCACCGCAATCAGCTTCACGCCCGCGATCGCGCGCTTGACGGCCTCGCCGTTCTTGCCCGCCAGCGGCACGTCGCTGCGGCCCGGGATGCCGAACATGTCGGGCACCTTCGCCTGCACGTCGGCCGACATCAGGTAGTCGATCAGCTTCTTGCCTTCGTCGGGGTTCGGGCCGCCCTTGATCAGGCCGATCGCATACGGCAGCTGGAACGTGGTGGGCGCCTCGCCCGCCTTGGCCGAGAGGAACACCGGCTTGACCGACAGGCCGCCGTGCTCGGCGTCGTCGAGGTCCATCTGCAGGTCGCCGTTGGCCACGCTGATCTCGTTGCGCGAGAGCAGCACGTTCAGGTAGCCGGTGCCCTTGGTGTGGAACTTCACGCTGCGCTCCAGCCTGGCCAGGTAGTCGAACGCGGCGTCCTCGCCCATCAGCGTCGAGGTCAGGATGATCACGGCCATCCCGTCGCCGGCCGTGGCCGGGTTCGAGTAGGCGATCTTGCCGGCGTAGTCGGGCGAGAGCAGGTCCGCGAACGTCTTCGGCGGGTTCTTCACCACCTCCGGGTTCAGCGCGAACGAGAAGTAGTTGTTGACGAAGGTCGCCCACGAGCCGTCGGCCGCCTTCGCGATCGCCGGCACGTTCTTGTAGTTGGCGCTCTGGTAAGGCTGCAGCAGGCCGAACTGGCCCGCCTGCTGAATGAAGGGCGGCAGCGTGACGATCACGTCGGCCTTCGGCGAACCCTTCTCGACGTTCGCGCGGTTCACCACCTCGCCGCTGCCGGCCGTGACGATGTTCACCTTCACGCCTTCCTTCTTCTCGAACGCGGGCAGCACGTCGCGGTAGAGGTTCTCGAGGCCGTCTGCCGTGTACAGCACGACCGCGCCGGCCGCCTGCGCCGGCATCGCGAAGGCCTGCAGCAGCCCGGCGGCGCACGCCGCGAACGCCAGCTTGCGCATCGTCGTGCCGAACGAATTCTGGAATGTCATCTCGCTTCTCCGTGGGGCGGAAACATGTCGGGCCGGGCGCCTGCCGGCATCTGCCGTCTTCGAGGGCCGGCCTGGGGCCCGGCTGCACGCCGCCGGTCGCATCCATCGCGCCGGCGGCAAGCGAAGCATCACAGCGTTCGATGACAACTCCATGACGACACCACTTGACTCCACAAAATGACATATTTTGCCACTACGATGCGCGCATCCGGTGCGCCGACCGCCGCGCATCGCCCTTGCACCGCCCCGGAGGCAGCATGCGTTCCGACCACGACCCGATTCTCCTGACGCCCGGCCCGCTGACGACCTCGCCGGCCACGCGCCGCGCCATGCAACGCGACTGGGGCTCGTGGGACGCCGCCTTCAATCGTCTGACGCAGCAGGTCTGCGCCGACCTGCTGCGCATCGCCGGTGGCGACCACACCTATTGCTGCGTGCCGCTGCAGGGCAGCGGCACGTTCGCCGTCGAGGCCGCGCTCGGTACGCTGGTGCCGCGCGACGGCGTGGTGCTGGTGCCGAATCACGGCGCCTACTGCGCACGCATCGTCAGGATTCTCGACCGGCTCGGCATCGAGACCGTCGAGCTGCCGTTCGCCGAACACCAAGCCGTGAACGCCGCGCAGATCGAGGCACGGCTCGCCGCCGAGCCGCGCATCACGCACCTCGCGCTGGTGCACCTGGAAACCAGCGCCGGCATCCTCAATCCGCTCGCGGACGTCGCCGCGGCCTGCGCGCGGCACGGCACGCGGCTGATCGTCGATGCGATGAGTTCGTTCGGCGCGCTGCCGGTGGAGGTGGCCGCCCACGGCATCGACGCGCTCGTCTCGGCGAGCGGCAAATGCCTGGAAGGCGTACCGGGGATGGGTTTCGTGATCGTGCGGCGCGCCTTGCTGGCGCAGTGCGCGGGCCGCTCGCCGTCGCTCGCGCTCGACTTGCACGACCAGCAGGCCTACCTGCAGCGCACCGGGCAATGGCGCTTCACGCCGCCGACGCACGTGGTGGCCGCGCTGCACGAGGCGCTCGCGCAGTTCCACGCGCAAGGCGGCCAGCCGGCGCGCGGCGCGCGCTACGCGGCGAACTGCACCGCGCTGCTCGACGCCATGCGCGCGCTCGGCTTCGAACCGTTCCTGGCCGCCGAGGTGCAGGCCCCCGTGATCGTCACGTTCCATGCGCCGCGCGACCCCGCTTACGCGTTCGCGCCGTTCTACGCGGCCGTGCGCGAGGCCGGCTTCGTCCTGTATCCGGGCAAGCTCACGCAGGTGGAGACGTTTCGCGTGGGCTGCATCGGCGCGATCGACGCGCCGCAGATCCGCCGCGCCGTCGCGGCGATCGACGGCGCGCTGCGCGGGCTCGGAATCGCGATACGCTGAGGCCGCCGCAACCGCGCGTCGCGCCGGCCCCTGCTCACGAAAAAAGCCCGGCGCCGCCGAAGCGGAGCCGGGCCAGCCGGGCGGGTGGAGAATCTGCTACAGCACGATGCGCTTGATGTCGCCGACCACGAAGATGTAGGACAGCGCGCCGATCAGCGCGATCACGCCGATGAAGGCCAGCGCGCCCACGAACGAACCGGTCGCCGCGACGATCAGGCCGATCACCAGCGGCGTGATGATGCCGGCCAGGTTGGCGGCCAGGTTGAAGATCCCGCCCGTCACGCCGAGCAGCCCTTCCGGCGCGATGTCGGAAACCAGCGTCCAGCCGAGCGCGGCCATGCCCTGCGCGAAGAACGCCACCGACATGATGGCGATCACCGCCTCGTTGCTCTGCACGTAGTTGGCCAGCACGATGGTCGAGGTGAGCAGCAGGCCGGCGATGATCGGCAGCTTGCGCGCGACATTGGCCGACTTGCCGCGTCGCAGCAGATAGTCGGAGAAGAAGCCACCGAACATCACGCCGATCGAGGCCGCGATGAACGGCAACACCGCGAAAAAGCCGATCTTCAGCCACGCCATGTGGCGCTCCGTGGCGAGATAGGTCGGAAACCACGTCAGGAAGAACACCAGCGTCGAGTTGCCGGCGAACTGGCCGAGACAGATGCCGGCGAGCTGGCGCTTCTTCACCAGCCGGCCGGCCATGGCCCAGCTGAAGCGCGACGGTGCGGCCGTCGCGGCGCCCGCCCCGTTCGCGGCTTTTGGCGCGCCCGCCTCGCCGTCGATCAGGCCGCCGCCTTCGGCGATGTAGGCGAGTTCGGCCGCGTTCGCGCCCGGATGCTCGCGCGGCTCGCGGTAGAACCTCAGCCAGACGAGCCCGAACAGGATGCCCACGCCGCCCACCACCCAGAACAGCGAGCGCCAGCCGAACGCCCCCATCAGCGCGAACAGC
Source organism: Burkholderia glumae LMG 2196 = ATCC 33617 (assembly GCF_000960995.1). Taxonomy (NCBI): domain Bacteria; kingdom Pseudomonadati; phylum Pseudomonadota; class Betaproteobacteria; order Burkholderiales; family Burkholderiaceae; genus Burkholderia; species Burkholderia glumae. Next base: position 2,734,527 of record NZ_CP009434.1, read on the forward strand.
ACCGGGCTCAGGAACGCCAGGCCGACGTATTCGCCGACGGTATAGGTGCCGGTGGCCATCGCGCGCTCCTTCTGCGGAAACCAGGTGGCCACCACGCGGCTGTTGGTCGGGAAGCACGGCGCCTCGCTGAGGCCCAGGCCCAGCCGGCAGGCCAGCAGCGTGCCGACGCCATGCACGAAGCCCTGCAGCAGCGTGCAGAGCGACCAGAGCGTCATCGACAGGTAGTAGGTGAGCTTGCTGCCGAAGCGGTCGAGGAACAGACCGCCGGGGACCTGCGCGATCACGTAGGTCCACGAGAACGAGGAGAACATGATGCCCATCACCGCGGCGCCGATCCCGAGCTCCTTGGTGAGCGCGGGCGCGGCCACGCCGAGCACGGTGCGGTCGAGGTAGTTGATCATCGTGCCGAACGCGAGCAGCGCGAGGATCCGGTAGCGCGCCGAGGTGCGGCGCGCGGTACCGGCCGCCGGCGCGGAGGCGGCCGCGGCCGCGGACGGTTGGGGCGAGTGCTGCATCGTAGTCTCCTGATTCCTGATTATTGTGGTGACGGCAGTGGTAACGACGGTGGCGACGGCGAGCCCGGCCGGCTCGCCCTACTGCGCGACGAGGGTCTCGAAATGCGCGAGCATGCGCTCGGCGTCGGGCTCGCGGCCGGTGAAGATCTCGAACGCATCGACGGCCTGGAACACGGCCATTCCGCCGCCCGGCAGCGTCCGGCAGCCCGCCGCGCGCGCCACGCGCACCAGCTCGGTCTCCAGCGGAAAGTAGACGATGTCGGCCACCCACGGCCGCGTCGCGAGCAGATGGGCCGGCAGCGGCAGCCCGGGATGCTTGAGCATGCCGGTCGGCGTCGCGTGGATCAGGCCCGTGGCCGACGCCATCGCCGCGTCGAGCGCGCCGCCTGCCGTCACGCTCGCCGCCGGGAAGCGCGCCTGCAGCTCGGCCGCCAGCGAGTCCGCCCGCGCGGGCTCGACGTCGAACAACGTCAGCGCCTGCGCGCCGAGCATCAGCACCGCATGCGCCACCGCCGCGCCCGCGCCGCCCGCGCCGAGCTGCACGACGCGCTCCATCGGCGCGCCGGCCAGACCGCGCCGGAACGACTTCGCGAAGCCGGACCAGTCGGTGTTGTGGCCGCTGCGCTTGCCGCCCGCGAAACGCACGGTATTGACGGCACCGAGCGCGCGCGCGTCGTCCGACAGCGTGTCGAGATGCGCGATCACGCGCTGCTTGCACGGATGCGTGATGTTCAGGCCGTCGTAGCCCATCCGCTCGGCGGCGTCGAGCAGCTCGGGCAGCGCGTCCACGGTGAGGCCGAGCGCGTCGAGGTCGAGACGCCGGTAGACATAGTTGAAGCCCTGCAGGCCGCCTTCCCGCTCGTGCATCGCCGGCGACAGCGAGCCGCCGATGCCCTGCCCGATCAGGCCGATCAGAAACGACGTGCCGCTCATCGCACCGTCTCCTCGAGCAGCGCCGCGAGCCGCTGCAGCGCGAACTCGTAGCCTTGCGTGCCGCAGCCGCAGATCACGCCGCGCGCCACCGCCGACACATACGAGTGATGGCGGAACGCCTCGCGGTGGTAGACGTTCGAGATGTGAACCTCGATCACCGGCTTGTCGATCGCGGCCAGCGCGTCGGCCAGCGCGACCGAGGTATGCGTGTAGGCGGCCGGATTGATCACCACGCCGTCGATGCGCGTGCGCGCCTCGTGCAGCCAGTCGATCAGCTGGTGCTCGGCGTTCGACTGCCGGCATTCGATCTCGAGGCCGAGCGCGGCGGCGGCGGCAGCGCAGCGGCGCTCGACGTCGGCCAGCGTCTCGGCGCCGTAGATATGGGGCTGGCGCGTGCCCAGCAGGTTGAGGTTCGGTCCGTTGAGCACCAGGACCTTCGATTTCGACATGACGCACTGACTCCGGAAACAGGGAACGACCGACGATGACGCAGCATCGCGCAACACTTTTTGATGTGGAGCAAGTTTGCACGCTCGGCGCGACACTTGTCTTTCGGGGTTTATGCTTATTTGTACCATCTAGTTAGTTTGTATAATCCGCTTCATGTCTCAATAAAATCGGGATGTTGCGCGATCAGCGAACGCGGCCGGATTAACCCGCTGGTTCGCGGCCGGCTCGCCGGCGGGCTCGCCGCCGCCTCGATTCCTCGCAGGAATTCATCCATGAAGCGTTCGATCGCCACGGTGTCGCTGTCCGGCACGCTCGTCGAAAAACTCAACGCGATCGCCGCGGCCGGCTTCGACGGCGTGGAGATCTTCGAAAACGACCTGCTCTATTTCGACGGCTCGCCCGCCGACGTGCGCCGGATCGCGGCCGATCTCGGCCTCGAGATCGTGCTGTTCCAGCCGTTCCGCGATTTCGAGGGCGTCGATGCCGCCCAGCTCGCGCGCAATCTCGAGCGCGCGCGGCGCAAGTTCGACCTGATGCACGCGCTCGGCACCGACCGGATCCTGGTGTGCAGCAGCGTCTCGCCGCAGACCATCGCCGACGACGCGCTGCTGACCGAGCAGCTCGGCGCGCTGGCCGAGGCCGCGCGCGGCGCGGGCGTGATCGCCGCCTACGAGGCACTGGCCTGGGGCCGCGTGGTGAAGACCTACGGCCACGCGTGGCGGCTGGTGGACGCCGTGAACAGCCCGCACCTGGGCCTCGCGCTCGACAGCTTCCACACGCTGTCGCTCGACGACGATCCCGACGGCATCGCCGCGATCCCCGGCGAGCGGATCGCGTTCGTGCAGATCGCCGACGCGCCGAAGCTCGCGATGGACGTGCTCGAATGGAGCCGCCACTACCGCTCGTTCCCGGGCCAGGGCGACTTCGACCTCGCGCGCTTCACGGCGCGCGTGATCGAGTCGGGCTTCACGGGGCCGCTGTCGCTGGAGATCTTCAACGACGGCTTCCGCGCCGCGCCGACCGCGATCACGGCGGCCGACGGCCTGCGCTCGCTGCGGCACCTGGAGGACGTCACGCGCACGCGGCTGGCCGCCGAGGGCCGCGCGCCGGCGGCCGGCCAGCCGCTGTTCGCGCCGCCCGCCGCGCCCGCGCACGTCGGCTTCAAGTTCATCGAGTTCGCGGTGGACGCGGCGGCGGCGGAGAACGTGGCAGGCTGGCTCGGCCGGCTGCGCTTCCGGCTGGCGGGCCGGCACCGCTCCAAGCACGTCACGCTCTATCAGCACGGCGCCGCCTCGATCGTGCTGAACGCCGAGCCCGATTCGTTCGCGGACGCGTTCTTCCAGCGGCACGGGCTGTCGCTGTGCGCCTCGGCGTTCCAGGTGGACGACGCGAAGCGCGCCTTCGAGCGCGCGGCGAGCTTCGGCTTCGCGCCGTTCTCGGGACGCGTCGGGCCCAACGAGCGCGTGGTGCCGGGCGTGCAGGCGCCGGACGGCAGCCTGCATTACCTCGTCGACGAGCGGCCCGACGCGCCGACGCTCTACGAATCGGATTTCGTGCTGACCGAGATGGACGGGCCGAGCGAACCGGGGCCGCTGACCGGCATCGACCATGTCTGCCTTGCGCTGCCGGCCGACGCGCTCGACACCTGGGTGCTGTACCTGCGCACCGCGTTCGGCTTCGAGGCGGAAAAGAGCTGGCTGGTACCGGACCCGTATGGGCTGATGCGCAGCCGCGCCGTGCGCAGCCCGGACGGCAGCGTGCGGATCGCGCTGAACGCCTCGGTGGACCGCCACACGGCGGTGTTCGAATCGCTGGCCCGCTATCACGGCTCGGGGCTCAACCACGTCGCGTTCCGCACCGACGACATCGTCAAGGCAGTGGCCGAGGCGAGCGCCGACGGCGTGACGTTCCTGGCGATTCCGGGCAACTACTACGACGACCTGGCCGCGCGCTACGCGCTCTCGGACGCCTTCGTCGAGCTGCTGCGCCGCCATCACCTGCTGTACGACCGCGACGAACACGGTGGCGAATTCCTGCATGCCTACACGGAGCTGGTGGACGAGCGCTTCTCGTTCGAGATCGTCGAGCGCCGCGGCGGCTACGACGGCTACGGCGCCGCCAACACCGCGGTGCGGCTGGCCGCGCAGGCGCAGCGCAGGAAGTGAGGCTCACGGCACCGGGGCCGCCGAGCGGCGAAGCACGGCAATGCCGGCCGTGCGGCCGGCGTCCGCCCCGCCGTTACAAGCCGTAACTTCGCGGCTCGCCGGCCGCGCCCGGCCCGGTCGAATTTTAAGAATCGCTTAAGCCTCGATCGTCACACTTCGCCTCCAATCGTTATCAAGATCAAACAGGAGGTTTGCAATGAGCGCCAACGAAGCACCCGGCCGCCCGGCCAGCCCCCTTTCGCGTCCGAAGACGATGCTGCGGCGCCTGCTCAGCCATCACGAGATCGCGACACTGCTCGTGCTGCTGCACGCGCCGATCTCCGCCAACGCCAAACCCGAACTGCCGGCCTTGCAGGAAGCCGGCCTCGTCGAAATGGTCGGCAACGATGCCGACGCCCCCACCTTCCGGCTCACGGCCGACGGCACGGCCGTCCTGAAGGGGCTCGGCCTGCGCTGATGCGCCCACGGCGCGCGGCCTGCCCGCTTGCCGCTTGCTTGCGGTTCGCTCTCTCGCCGGGCCCCGGGCGCGTCTTCGGCCGGCGCCGGCCGACTTGACCGTTAGTTGCTCTCGATGGTGCTCTCGACGGTGCTCTCGCTGGCGGCGGACGGCGGCATCCTGCCCACATCAGGCCCGCAGCCGGGCGCGCGACTCGCACTCTCCCGCTCCACGCCCACCGTCGCCCGTTCCGGACCGGATCGATACCTCGCCGCCCGAGGCTTCAGGCGTCGCGTTCCGCCTGCAACATCATCCGGTACTCGGTCGGCGTGACGCCGACGGTCGCCTTGAACTGGCGCGAGAACGCGCTGTGATCGGTGTAGCCGCATCGCGCGGCCACGTCCGTGACCTTCTCGTGCGTGACGAGCAGGGCGGTGGCCGCGTCGAGCCGCGTCTTCAGCAGCACCTGGCGCGGCGTCAGGTGGAACACCTTGTGGAAATAGCGTTCGAGCTGCGCGACCGACATCCCGGCCATCGCCGCGAGCTGCTTCAGGTTCAGCGGCTGCACGTAATGCGACTGGATGTACCGCACGACGTCGGCGAGCCGGCCGTAGGCCGGATGCGAGCCCTCGTCGGCCTTCAGGTCGCGCGAGATGCCGGCCAGCCCCACCACCCGGCCGTGCGCATCGCGCAGCGGCTGCTTGGTGGTCAGGCACCAGCCGGGCTGCCGGCCCGGATACAGATGCAGCTCGAGCTGGTCGGCCAGCGGCTGGCCGGCGTGGATCGCGGCCATGTCCTGTTCGAGGTAGCTGCGCCCGAAGCGGCGCGGGAACACCTGCTCGGTGGTCTTGCCGTACAGCCCGCTCGTCTCCTTGAAGCCGCAGCGCTGCGCGAGCGTGCGATTGGCCAGCACGTAGCGGCCCTGGACGTCCTTCACGAAGAAGGCGACGTCGGGCAGCGCGTCGAGCACCGGCGCGAGCAGCGAGAAATGCGCGAGCATCGCGTCGAGCCCCGGCGCCGCGCCGGGCGGCGGGCGCAGCGCGTCGGCGAGCGGCATGGCGGCGGAGGGAGCGGCAGGAGGCGTCATCGCGGTGGCGGAGTGCGGGCGGCGGGTGCGTCGATTCTATCGGAGCGTGCGCTCGACGCTGCGCCGGGCCCGCGCTACCGGACCGCCTCGCCGGCGAGCGCGGCCAGCGTGGCGACCCGCACCGGCGCGAACGGCGGCCGCGGCACGGCTTCCTGCCAATCGAGCAGCACGCCGGCCGCCGCGCCGCAGACGCGGCCCTGGCAAGCGCCCATCCCGCAGCGCGTCAGCAGCTTGGCGTCGCGCGCGTCGGCATGGGCGCGCGCGGCGCCGATCGTCACGTCCTCGCAGCGGCACAGCAGCGTGTCGTCGGGCGGCAGCGCGCGCGCCGCGTCGCCGAGCGCGAACGCCGCCGCGACGCGCGCCGCGAACCCGCGCCAGACCTCGCGCTCGCGCACGAGCGCTGCGAAGCGCGCGGCATCTGCGGCGCCGTCGGCCGCCGCGAGCCCGGCGATGGTGCCCTCGACGCGTGCCAGCTCCATCCCGCCGATGCCGGTGCTCTCGCCGGCCGCGTACACCGCGTCGAGCGAGGTGCGCTGCCGCGCATCGACCAGCACCGCGCCGCCGCGCACCTCGCAGCCGAGCGCGCGCGCCAGCGTCAGGTTCGGCAACAGCCCGTAGCCGCAGGCGAGCCGGTCGCATTCGATCACGCGCGAGCCGCCGCCGTCCGTCTCGATCCGCACGGCTTCCACGCGCGCCTCGCCGTGCGCGGCGCGCACCACGCTGCCGGTCAGGTATGCGCTGCCGGCGAAACCGCGCGTGAGCCTCGCGGCCTGCCAGAGCTTGGACGGCGTGGCCAGCAGCGACAGCCCGAAGCGGCGCACGGCGCGCGCCGGCGCCTGTTCGAGCACCGCGGCCACGCGCGCGCCGGCCGCGCGCGCCGTCGCGTAGGCGGCGACCAGCAGCGGGCCGCTGCCGGCGATCACGATCCGCTCGCCGCGCACCGGCACGCCGCTCTTGATCAGCGCCTGCAGGCCGCCCGCGCCCGTCACGCCGGGCAGCGTCCAGCCGGGAAACGGCAGCAGCAGCTCGCGCGCGCCGGTGGCCACCACCAGGCGCCCGTAGCGCAGCGTCGCGCCGCCCGCGGCGGTCTCGACGAGCAGGCCGCGCTCCGGCAGCGCGGCCACCACGCGGGCGCCCGAGACCGGCTCGACGCCGCTCGCGCGCAGCGCGCCGAGCGCCTCCACGAGCGGCGCGGCGGCCGGAAACACCGGCCCCTGGCGCCAGACCTGGCCGCCGGGATGCGGATTGTCGTCGAGCAGCGCGACGCTGGCGCCCTCGCCGGCGGCGGCCCGCGCGGCGGCGAGCCCTGCCGGCCCGGCGCCGACGATCACCACGTCGTAATGCGGCTTCATGATGGGGAGTTCCAGGTCGTGTCGATCGTCATGCCCTCGCGGCACGGCGTCTGGCAGGCCAGCACGTGGGCGCGGCCGTCCACCGACACGCGGCATTCGTGGCAGATGCCCATGCCGCAGAGCATGGTGCGCGGCGCGCCGCCGACCGAGGTGCGCGTGCCGCGCACGCCCTGCACGAGCGCGAGCGCGGCCGCGACGGTGGCGCCCTCGGGCACGCGGCAGGCGCGCCCGTCGATGGTCACGCCGAGCGCGGCGGCAGCGGTCCGGATGGGCTTGCGATCAGGCATGGGCGGCTCCGGCAAGCGGCCGGGACGGGCTGTAGGGTTCGGGAGGAATCGGCGGCTCGCCGCCCGCCAGCTGGGCGGCGATCAGCTCCGCCGTGGCCAGCGAGGTCGTCACGCCGAGCCCTTCGTGGCCGGTGGCGAGCCATACGCCGGGCCGCTCCGCCACCGGGCCGATCAGCGGCAGCCCGTCCGGCGTCGCGGCGCGAAAGCCGGTCCAGGCACGCAGCGCGCTCAGGTCCGCGAGCCCCGGCAGGTACTGCTGCGCGCGCGCCAGCATGCGCGCCAGCACCGGCATCTCGACGGCCGGATCGGTGGTGCCGAACTGGCGCGACGAGCCGATCAGGATCTGCCCGGTGGGGCGCGGCTGCGCGTTGAACGCCACCGAGGTGCCCTGGGCATGATGCGCGCTCTTGATATAGCCGAGTTCGAGCAGCTGGTGCGTGATCGCGCCCGGATAGCGGTCGGTGATCAGCAGGTGGCCCTTCTTCGGCTGCAGCGCGACGCCGTCGACGAGCCGGGCCGCGGCGAGCCCGTTGGCGACGACCACCTGCGCCGCGTCCAGCGTCTCGCCGCCGGCCAGCCGCACCGTCGTGCCGTCGAGCGCGACGGCGGCGCAGCGCAGGCGCAGCCGGATGCGCGCGGCGCCGGGCGAGTGCCTGAGCAGCCATTCGGCCGCCGACGGCGCGTAGACGATTCCGTCGCCGTCCACCAGCAGCCCGCCCGCGAGCCCCGCCGCGAGCATCGGCTCGCGCGCGCCCAGCGCGGCCGCATCGAGCACCTCGGCCGAGACGCCGGCCGCGGCGTAGCCGTCGCGCATCGCGCGCGCGGCCTCCAGTTCCTCGTCGTCGGCGGCCACCCAGAGCGTGCCGCAGCGCAGATAGGCATCGCACTGGCGCAACTGCGGCGCGAGCGCGCGCCACCGTGCGAGCGAGCGGCGCGACAGCGCGAGTTCGGCCGGCGTGTCGTTCATCACGACCAGATGGCCCATGCCCGCCGCGGTCGCGCCGCCGCCGATGCCGCCCGCGTCGAGCACCTCCACGTCGAGGCCGCGCGCGGCCAGCTCGGCCGCGCAGGCCGCGCCGACGATGCCGGCGCCGATCACGATCACGTCCGCGCGTGCCATCAGCCGAGCCGGATCCCGTTCGCGAACGGATCGCGCGCGTCGAAGCAGAGCCGCCCCTCGGCCATCACGTAGGCCTGCCCGGTCAGGGTGGGCATGATCGCGGGCTCCCCTTCCACCGGCTCGGCATGGTGCGCGTAGCGCAGCTCGAACACGCTGCCGATCACGCTCTCCTGCCGCCACGGCGCGCCTGCGGCGAGCTTGCCGTCGGCCGCGAGGCAGGCCGCCTTGGCGCTCGTGCCGGTGCCGCACGGCGAGCGGTCGTAGGCGTCGCCGGGGCACAGCACGAAGCTGCGGCTGTCCAGGTGCGGCTGCGACGGCGGCCCGAACAGCTCGATATGGTCGATCAGCGCGCCGTGCGCGCCGGTAATGCCGGCCGCGATCAGCGCGTCGCGCGTCGCGCCCGAGAACGCCGTCAGCGCCTTCAGCTGCGCGGGCTCGACGCGCTGCCGGTGCTCGCGGTCCGACACCAGGAAGAACCAGTTGCCGCCCCAGGCGATGTCGCCCGTGAGCGGGCCGTGGCCCGGCACCTCCACGGTCACGTCGCGGCGGTAGCGATAGGCCGGCACGTTGCGCACCGACACCGAGCCGTCCGGGTTCAGCGTGGCCTCGACGATGCCCACCGGCGTCTCGATCCGGTGCACGCCCGGCCCGATCCGGCCCAGGTGCGCGAGCGAGACCACCAGGCCGATGGTGCCGTGGCCGCACATGCCGAGATAGCCGACGTTGTTGAAGAAGATCACGCCGGCCGCGCAGCTCGGATCGTCGCTCTCGCAGAGCAGCGCGCCGACCATCACGTCGGAGCCGCGCGGCTCGGTGACCACCGCCGCGCGCCAGTCGTCGTGATCGCGGCGCAGGCGTTCGAGCCGTTCGGCGAGCGGCCCGCGGCCGAGATCCGGCCCCCCGGACACGACGAGGCGGGTAGGTTCACCGCCCGTGTGCGAATCGATGAATTCGAGTGTTTTCATGCCGCTATCGTAGGAACGCGCGGCGCCCGGCGTCTTGGCGCCATTACGCGCACGCCATGACGAAATCAGCACAGTCAGGGAAACCGCGCATATGCTGATTTCGTCATTTCGCGCGCACGTTGCACGCAAGACTCCGCCTTTTTCGCTACCTAGACTGCGCAGGAGTCGTTCGTTTTCGCGGCAATTCCGGCTGGCCGGCCGGTGTCACGCAGCCATCCCGGCGCCGATCCCGCGATTCGCCGATTTCAGCACAGTAGAGGGCAGCGGCACGCCGCCCTCCCGCGATCGCCAACAAGCCGGCGCACGCGCGCCGGCCACAGCAGTCAAAAGGGGAATCGAAAGTGAAGGTGAAGATCTCGCATATCGCGCTTGCCGCAGCCGCCGCCCTCGCCGGCGCGGCCACGCCGGCCCTGGCCGGCGATGCCGTCAAGATCGGCTTCGCCGCGCCGCTGACCGGCACCCAGTCGAACTACGGCACCGACATGCAAAAGGGCGTGCAGCTCGCGATCGACGATTTCAACGCGACCAAGCCGGTGATCGGCGGCAAGCCCGTCACCTTCGTGCTCGACTCGCAGGACGACCAGGCCGACCCGCGCACCGGCACGACGGTGGCGCAGCGGCTGATCGACAGCAACGTCGCCGGGATCATCGGCCACTTCAACTCGGGCACCAGCATCCCGGCCTCGGACCTCTACGAGCGCGCGGGGCTGCCGCAGATCTCGATGGCCACCTCCCCGCAATACACGGCGCGCGGCTACAAGACCACCTTCCGGCTGCTGACGAGCGACGCGCAGGCCGGCCGCATCGTCGGCAACTACGTCGTCAACACGCTGCACTACAAGCGCGTGGCGATCATCGACGACCGCACCGCCTACGGCCAGGGCATCGCGGACGAATTCGCCGACGCCGTGCAGAAGGCGGGCGGCACCATCATCAAGCGCGACTTCACCAACGACAAGGCGCTCGACTTCTCGGCGATCCTGACCAACCTGAAGGGGATGAGCCCCGACGCGGTGTTCTACGGCGGCGGCGACGCGCAATCGTCGCCGATGATCCGCAAGATGCGCCAGCTCGGCATCAAGGCCGCGTTCGTGACGGGCGAGATGTCGAAGTCGCCGACCTTCCTGAAGGTGGGCGGCACGGCGGCCGAGGGCGCGATCGTCTACATGGGCGGCCTGCCGAAGGAAAAGATGCCCGGCTTCGCGGGCTTCGAGCAGCGCTACAAGGCACGCTTTCACGAGGACGTGGTGACCTACTCGCCCTATTCGTACGACGGCACGATCGCGCTGCTGACGGCGATGAAGAACGCGAACTCGACCGACCCGAAGGTCTATGGCCCCTATGTCGACAAGGTGTCGGTGAAGGGCGTGTCGGCCCCCACCATCTCCTACGACGCGAAGGGCGACCTGCGCGACGCGCCGGTCACCATCTACCGCGTCGACCACGGCGCGTTCAAGGCCGTCGATACCATCGCCGGGAACTGAGAGCCGGCCGGGCCGCCGCCGCGGGCCGGCTCGCCCCTCCAGGACTCCTGAGCTTGGCCCGCCCCGCCGCCGCCGCGCTCGCGTGCGGCCCGGCCGGCGGCGGCGCCGGCGCCCGCCACGGCTGGCCGCCGGCCTCGATCACGTGCTTGGACGGCGCGCCCGCCCGGATGGGGTTGCCGGCCGCAGCAAGGCTGCCGGGCGAGGTGCCGGGCAAGGTGCCGAAGCGGGCTGCTTAACCGTTCGGTTCACGCCGACCATGCGGTTTTCCCTGTGTCGGAACGCCGCACTTCATCCTGTAGAATCCAGCGACCCGCCTGTCCGTCGTCCCCGCGTGTCCTCGCTCCCGGCCGCGCAGCCCGGGCCGCGCGCCGATCCGGCGCACCGCGCGGGACGCTTGACGGTGTCGCGCGCCGCGCCCGCCGCAAAACTCGAATATCGATCGTCCAGACCATGCAAGCATACGAAACGAGCCACGCGCAAACCGCTGCCGCCGAGCGCCCCCTCACGCGCAGCGATTACAAGACCCTCGGCCTCGCGGCGCTCGGCGGTGCCCTGGAGTTCTACGACTTCATCATCTTCGTGTTCTTCGCACCGGCGATCGGGCAGCTGTTCTTCCCGCACGACATTCCGGACTGGCTGCGCCAGTTGCAGACTTTCGGCATCTTCGCGGCCGGCTATCTGGCGCGCCCGCTCGGCGGCATCATCATGGCGCACTTCGGCGACCTGGTCGGGCGCAAGCGGATGTTCACGCTGAGCGTGCTGCTGATGGCGATCCCGACGCTGCTGATGGGCCTGCTGCCCACCTTCGACACGATCGGCATCCTCGCCCCGGTGCTGCTGCTGCTGTTCCGCATCCTGCAGGGCGCGGCGGTGGGCGGAGAAGTGCCGGGCGCCTGGGTGTTCGTGTCCGAACACGTGCCCGGCAGCCGCATCGGCTACGCCTGCGGCACGCTCACGGCGGGCCTGACGGCCGGCATCCTGCTCGGCTCGCTGGTGGCCGCCAGCGTCACCGCGCACTTCTCGCAGGCCGAGATCGCCGCCTACGCGTGGCGCCTGCCGTTCCTGCTCGGCGGCGTGTTCGGCATGTTCTCCGTCTACCTGCGCCGCTGGCTGCACGAGACGCCGGTGTTCGCCGAGCTGCAGGCGCGCAAGGCGCTGGCCGCCGAGATTCCGCTCAAGGCCGTGCTGCGCGATCACGGCCGCGCGGTGCTGGTCTCGATGGTGCTGACCTGGATGCTGTCGGCCGCGATCGTGGTGGTGATCCTGATGACGCCGACGCTGCTGCAAAAGCAGCTGCACATCCCCGCGGCCACCGCGCTGTTCGCCAACAGCATCGCCACGCTGTGCCTGACGATCGGCTGCGTGACGGCGGGCGCGCTGGCCGACCGCTTCGGCGCGAAGGCGGTGCTGGTGGCGGGCTCGCTGCTGTTGGCCGCCAGCTTCTGCACGCTGTATGCGCGGGTGGCCGCCGACGCCTCGACGCTGGTGCCGCTCTACGCGCTCACCGGCTTCCTGGTGGGCACCGTGGGCGCGGTGCCCACCGCCATGGTGCGCAGTTTCCCGGCCGTGATCCGCTTTTCCGGCATCTCGTTCTCGTACAACGTCGCTTACGCGATTTTCGGCGGGCTCTCGCCGGTGATCGTGTCGCTGATGATCAAATCGAACCCGTTCGCACCGACCGCCTATGTCGGCGCGGTCTGCGTGATCGGCGCACTCGGCGCGCTTTGCGCGCGCAGCGTGCGCTGAGCGGCGGGAGCCGGCCGCTTCGTGGTCCGCCCGGGGCGCCTCGCGGCGCCCTTTTTCATGCCCGGCGCCCATGCGAGGCGCGGCCGAGGCGGGACCTCAGCGCAACAAGCCGTAGCCCTGCGGGCGCCGCACGCCGTCGATGCTCGCCCCGCCCGCGCCCGTCACGAACAGCAGCAGGAAGCCGCCCGCGATCGCGACGTTCTTCCAGAAATGGACCACCAGGTCGTGCTGCGCGGCGGGGTTGGTCGCGTCCCAGAAGTTGTGGCCGATCACGGCGGTGAGGATGGTATAGGCCGCGAGCAGCAGCGCGAGCGGCTTCACGCGATAGCCGACGATCAGCAGCAGCGCGCCGAGCCCCTCGACGGCCACCGCCAGCGGCGCGGCGAACTGCGGAAACGGCACGTAGAGGTGCTTCAGGTAAGCGACGAATTCGCCGTAGCCGAACAGTTTCATCGCGCCGCCCCACAAGAACAGGGCCGCCATCAACAGCCTCGCGATGAAGATCACGCCGGAATCGACGGAACGCGTCATGTCTTTCTCTCCTCTGGTTCGGCGCGAGCCGCCGACGGCGGCCGTCGAGACTCGCAAATGCGCCAGAATAAAAAGATTCCGAGCGGCGTTCCAAGCAAAAGGTTGTAGCAAATCTTTACACCGGATGGCGGCCGGAGGGAAATTTCCCATGGTCGAACCGGCGAAACAGGTATGCGATTTTCCCCATTTGGCGCACCGGCGCGTCACGCACGGGCAAGCGTTGCCGATCTCGCGGCCGGCCCAAGCGGAAAAATTTTCCTCGCCGGCCGCGCGCCGATCCTGCGGCCGGCCACACAAAAAATTTTCCGCCTGCGACTAACGCCTGCCGGACGGCATCCGCGCCTGCTAGGCTTTCGATTCCCGCTCGCCTGCGCCATGCGCTCATGCCCGTGTCCCCGTCGAATGCACTCGATATCGCCCGGCTCGCCGTCAGCGTCTTCACGCCGCTGTCGGTCACCGCGCTCGGCTGGCTGATCAGCCGCCGGCTCAAGCGGCTCGAACTGGTGCAGTGGACCAACCAGAAGCTGATCGAGAAGCGTCTTGCGATCTACGACATCATCGCCCCGCAGCTCAACGCGCTGCTCTGCTTCTATACGTGGGTCGGCTACTGGAAGGACATCTCGCCCGACGACGTGATCCGCATCAAGCGCGACCTCGACAGGACGCTGCATGTCTACCGCCATCTGTTCGACGACGAGGTCTATCACGCCTATCACGCGCTGATGCTCGCGCTGTTCGACGTGCACTCGGGCGCCGGGCGCGACGCGCGGATTCGCTCGCTCGTCACCGGGCCGAACGGTGATCGCACCGTGCATGGCAACTATGCGTGGCACGCGAGCTGGAGCGAGCGCTTCGCGATCGCGAAGGTGCTGCCCGGCGACGAGATCCAGTCCCGCTACTACCGGCTGATGGACGCCTTGCGCGGCTCGCTCGGCGCGAACCGGTGAACCGCGGCCCGGCCGCCTGCCGCCCATGTTGCGCGCCCCAATGACAACGCCCGCCGGAGCGCGGCGGGCGTGACGGGTTCGAGGCCGTCCGAGTGACGGCCGCGCCGGCCCCGGCCGATCAGGTCACCGGGGCCGGGTTGAACAGCGTCAGCGCGTTGGCCAGCTTCCACTGCTCGGCCCAGGTCTTGCGCCCGCTCGCGACGTCGAGCATCAGGTGGAACAGCTCCCAGCCCACCTCCTCGATGGTCTTCTCGCCGGTGGCGATGCTGCCGGCGTTCAGGTCCATCAGATCGTGCCAGCGGCGCGCCAGGTCGCTGCGCGTGGCGACCTTGATCACCGGCACCTGGGCCAGGCCGTAGGGCGTGCCGCGGCCCGTCGTGAAGATGTGCAGGTTCATGCCGGCGGCGAGCTGCAGGGTGCCGCAGATGAAGTCGCTGGCCGGCGTGGCGGTGTAGAGCAGCCCCTTGCCCCTGGCGCGCTCGCCCGGGCTCACCACGCCCGAGATCGCCGAGCTGCCCGACTTCACGATCGAGCCCATCGCCTTTTCGACGATGTTGGACAGTCCGCCCTTCTTGTTGCCGGGCGTGGTGTTGGCGCTGCGATCCACCCGACCGCGCTGCAGATAGGCGTCGTACCAGGCCATCTCGCGGATGATCTCGCGCGCGACCTGCTCGTTCGCGGCCCGCGAGGTGAGCTGGGCCACGCCGTCGCGCACTTCGGTCACCTCCGAGAACATGATGGTCGCGCCGGCGCGCACCAGCAGGTCGGCCGCGAAGCCCACCGCCGGATTCGCGGTCAGGCCCGAGAACGCGTCGCTGCCGCCGCACTGCACGCCCACCACCAGCTCCGCGGCCGGCACGGTCTCGCGGCGGCGCCGGTTCAGGCGCTCCAGATGCTGCTCGGCCATCGTCACGATCGAGTCTATCATCGACATGAAGCCGACGTGCGCCGCATCCTGCAGGCACACCACGCCGCCGTTGTCGGGCTTGTCCGCCGCCACCGGGATCACGCCGGCCGGCAGCAGCCGCTCGGGCTGCAGCTTCTCGCAGCCGAGGCTCACCACCATCACCTCGCCGCCGAAGTTCGGATTCATGCTGATGTTGCGCAGCGTGCGGATCGGAATCTCGGCGCCGGGCGCCTCGATCGCGACGCCGCAGCCGTAGGTGTGCTCGAGCCCCACCACCCCGTCGACGTTCGGGTAGCGCGGCAGCAGCTCGCGCCGGATTCGCTCGACGGCGAACTCCACCACGCCCGACACGCACTGCACGGTGGTGGTGATCGCCAGGATGTTGCGCGTGCCGACCGAGCCGTCCGCGTTGCGGTAGCCCTCGAACGTGTAGCCCTCGAGCGGGGCCTGCTCGGGGGCCTTCCTGGTGGCGAGCGGCAGGTCGTCCAGGCCGGGCGGCTCGGGCATGCGCAGCGTGCGCTCGTTCACCCAGCTGCCGCGCGGCAGGTCCTTCGCCGCGTAGCCGATCACGACGTGGTAGCGCAGCACCGGATCGCCTTCCTTCAGATCGACCAGCGCAACCTTGTGCCCTTGCGGGACGCCTTCGCAGAGCGTCAGCCCGTCGGCGAACTGCGAGCCGGCGGGCAGCCCGCCGTCGTTGACCACGATCGCGACGTTGTCGTCCGGGTGGACGCGAATGTAGAGAGGGGACTGGGACATCAGGGGAAATCCTCGTTGCAACGCGCAGTGAATTGACAGTCATCATACAACATTGGCGAAGCCTCCGTGATTGTGCGTAAACCCTGATGCCGAAAGGCAGAAATCGATCGGGGAAAGGCTGGGCGGAGGCTTGCGCCGGTCCCATTGATGTTGTACGATGACATACAACACATTCCTCGTTACCGAATGAACCCGCGCCCGGCGCACCTAGGACGATCCAACATGACCACGCCTCAGGAACTCAAGCAGATCATTTCGGAAGGGCTGCTGTCCTTCCCCGTCACCGACTTCGACGCCGAGGGCAACTTCCGCCCGGGCACCTATGTCGAACGCCTCGAATGGCTCGCGCCCTACGGCGCCTCGGCCCTGTTCGTGGCCGGCGGCACCGGCGAGTTCTTCTCGCTCACGCGTGAGGACTACTCGAACGTGGTGCGCACCGCCACCGCAACCTGCAAGGGCAAGGTGCCGATCCTGGCCGGTGCCGGCGGCCCCACGCACGTGGCCATCGAGTACGCCAAGGAAGCCCAGCGCCTGGGCGCCAACGGCATCCTGCTGATGCCGCACTACCTGACCGAAGCCTCGCAGGAAGGCATCGCCGCGCACGCCGAGGAAGTCTGCAAGGCCGTGCCCGACATCGGCGTGATCATCTACAACCGCGCCAACTCCAAGCTCAACGCCGACATGCTCGAGCGGCTGGCCGAGCGCTGCCCGAACCTGATCGGCTTCAAGGACGGCGTGGGCGAGATCGAGGCAATGGTCACCATCCGCCGCCGCCTGGGCGAGCGCTTCGCCTACCTCGGCGGCCTGCCCACCGCGGAAGTCTATGCCGCGGCCTACAAGGCGCTGGGCGTGCCGGTGTACTCCTCGGCGGTGTTCAACTTCATCCCGAAGACGGCGATGGACTTCTACCGCGCGATCGCGGCCGACGACCACGCCACGGTCGGCAAGCTGATCGACGACTTCTTCCTGCCGTACCTGAAGATCCGCAACCGCCGCGCCGGCTACGCGGTCAGCATCGTGAAGGCCGGCGCGAAGCTGGTCGGCCACGACGCCGGCCCGGTGCGCGCTCCGCTCACCGACCTGGACGAAGCCGAACTGGCCCAGCTCGACGCGCTGATCAAGCAGCTCGGCGCGCAGTAAGCGCGGCAGGCCGGCGCGCCTGCGGCCACCGCTCTCGACAACCCCTCGCCTCCCCCCGGGAGCGGGGGGTTTGGCTTTCTGGCCGCCGCTGCATGCCCGAGCCCTCGCTTCAGGCGCCTGGCTCGCCGGCCGCGCGCAGCCCGCTCACGGTGTCGAGCAAGAACGTACCGGGCGCGGCGCGCACCTCGTCGAGCGTGGCTCGCGTGACGGCTCCGGGCCGGATCGATGCCGGCCGCCAGATAATCGAGCGCGACGTCGAGCGCGTGGCGGCGCACCTTGTCGGGATCGTGCGCATTGTCGATCAGCGCCTGAGTGTCGGCACTCAGGATGGTTGGCTGGCGGGTGTCCTGCCGTGGCAGCCGGGTACGCAGCGAGCCGACGGAATGGCCCAGATGCAGCGGGCCGGTGGGGCGGTCGCCCGTCAGCACGACGGGCAGCGGGGCGGCGTTTGCCTGGAGCTCGGACATGGGCAGGCTCTCCGGAGAAAACCGCCGCGCCGCGCGCGGCATGGCTTTGCGCAAGCATGCGCGGGACGGCTGCATCGATGCTTCGGGCTACCAACGAGGCCCGCCGCCGACCTGCGAGCGGGACGCGGCGCCTGCCCGGCGGCCCTGGCTCGATCGGGCGCGCGCGGGCAGGCCGTCAGCGCCGCGGGGCGCGGCGGCATCAGGAGCGCCGGGCGGCGAGCGCCACCGCAGCGTGAAACCGAACCGCGCCGATCTCGGGCACGGTGCCCCCCCGGCAGGCGCCACCCCGTCCTGCCCACGGGCGCGCAAAAAAGCACCGGCTTCGACGCCGCCGCCTCGAAGCCGGCCAAAAAGCCGGACCGGCACGGCGCACGCCTCGGAGAGCGTCGCCGCGCCGGTCCCGACCGGCTTACTCGGGCCGGCCGTTGCGCAGGCGCGCGAGGCCGAGCGGGTTCGACTCGCGCAGGCTTTCCGGCAGCAACGATTCCGGGAAGTCCTGGTAGCAGACCGGACGCAGGAAGCGCTCGATCGCGGTCGCGCCGACCGAGGTGGTCATCGCGTTCGAGGTGGCCGGGAACGGGCCGCCGTGGACCATCGCGTCGCACACCTCGACGCCGGTAGGGAAGCCGTTCACGAGCAGGCGGCCGGCCTTGCGTTCGAGGATCGGCAGCAGCTTGCGGGCCGCTGCCAGATCGGCGTCGTCGATCTGCAGCGTGGCCGTGAGCTGGCCTTCGAGCGATTCGAGCACGGCCGCGACTTCGTCGAAATCGCGGCAGCGCACGATCAGCGAGGCCGGGCCGAACACCTCGTCGCGCAGCGCATGCTCGCGCAGGAAGGTCTGCGCGTCCACGTCGAACAGCGCGCCGGACAGCGCGCAGCCGCCCTCGCCCGCGCCGCCTGCGCCGAGCTGGCGCACGCCGGGGGCTTCCTGCAGCTTCGCGCGGCCGGCGCGATACGCGTCGGCGATGCCGCGCGTGAGCATGGTGCCGGCCGGCTTGCCGGCGAGCGCGGCGGCCGCGGCCCGCGAGAACGCATCGAGCTCGGCGCCGTCCACGGCGATCACGAGGCCGGGGTTGGTGCAGAACTGGCCCACGCCCATCGTCAGCGAATCGATGAAGCCCTGCGCGATCTTCTCGCCGCGGGCCGCGAGCGCGGCCGGGAACATCACGAACGGGTTGATGCTGCTCATTTCCGCGTAGACGGGAATCGGCTCGGGGCGCGCGTTCGCGAGGTTGACGAGCGCGAGGCCGCCCTGGCGCGAGCCGGTGAAGCCGACCGCCTTGATCGCCGGATGCTTGACGAGCGCGGCGCCGATCACGCGGCCCGGGCCCATCAGCAGCGAGAACACGCCGGCCGGCATGTTGCTGCGCGCCACGGCGCGCTGGATCGCGCGGCCGACCAGCTCGGAGGTGCCGAGGTGGGCTTCGTGCGCCTTGACGATCACCGGGCAGCCGGCCGCCAGCGCCGAAGCGGTATCGCCGCCCGCCACCGAGAACGCGAGCGGGAAGTTGCTGGCGCCGAACACGGCCACCGGGCCGAGCGGCAGCTTCTGCAGGCGCAGGTCGGCGCGCGGCAGCGGGGTGCGCTCCGGCATCGCCGGGTCCACCGAGGCGCGCAGGAAATAACCGTCGCGCACCACCCGCGCGAACATCCGCAGCTGGCCGACCGTACGGCCGCGCTCGCCCTGCAGGCGCGCGGCGGGCAGGCCCGTCTCGGCCTGCGCGCGCTCGATCAGCGCGTCGCCGAGTTCGAGGATCTCCTCGGCGATCGCCTCCAGGAACGCCGCGCGGCGCTCGAGCGGCTCGGCGCGGTAAGCGTCGAACGCCTGCTGCGCGAGCGCGCAGGCGCGCTCGACCTCGGCCTCGCTGCCGGTGCCGAACGCCGGCTCGGCAATGGTTTCGCCACGCGTGGGGTCGAACGCATGCATCGTGCCGGCCGTGCCCTTCACCGCTTCGGCGCCGATCAGCATCTCACCTGTCAATTGCATCGCTATGCTCCGTCAGTCGAAAAAAGATTCGTATCGCGCATTGTAGCCCAGCAGATACGATGACTGACTAGAAGAATCACGCGCCCCGGCATGCGGCCGGCATCGGCCACCTCATTGAGTGAAAAGGGATTATTGCGAGCGGCTCGGAAAGGGAAAACCCTGCTAGGCGCGTCACCGTCGCGGTCCTAGACTGTCAAGTTGTACGACGACATATCAGTCAGCATTAGACCGACGGACTCCTCTCGCGCTCTCGCCAGGACACTCATGGAAGCGACCCGCACCGCCAATCCGGCCGCCACGGCCAAACGGACCGCCGTCCGCTACTGGATCCTGCTGATGATCTTCGTCGTGACGACGCTGAACTACGCGGATCGCGCGACGCTGTCGATCACCGGCACCTCGATGCGCAAGGAGTTCGGCATCGACGCGGTGCAGATGGGCTACATCTTCTCGTCGTTCAGCTGGGCCTACGTGCTCGCGCAGCTGCCGAGCGGCTGGCTGCTGGACCGCTTCGGCGCGCGCCGCGTGTACGCCGGCAGCATCTTCCTCTGGTCGCTGTTCACCCTGCTGCAGAGCACGATCGGCCTGGCCGGCAGCGCCGCGCTGGCGGTGGCCGCGCTGTTCGTGCTGCGCTTCGCGGTGGGCATCGCCGAGGCGCCGGCGTTCCCGGCCAATGCCAAGGTGGTGGCGAGCTGGTTCCCGACCAGCGAGCGCGGCACGGCATCGGCGATCTTCAATGCGGCGCAGTATTTCGCGGCCGTGCTGTTCACGCCGCTGATGGCCTGGCTCACGCACGCGTTCAGCTGGCACCAGGTGTATCTGTGGCTCGGCGCGGCCGGCATGGCGCTCGCGCTGCTGTGGATGCGGGTGGTGCGCAGCCCGGCCGATCACCCGCGCGTGAATCGGGCCGAGCGCGAGCACATCGAGCAGGGCGGCGGCGTGATCGAGACCGGCGGCAAGACGCCCGCCGGCGGCGCGCCCGAGCGGCTCGCGGGCTGGTTCTACGTGCGCCAGCTGCTCGGCAACCGGATGCTGATCGGCGTCTATCTCGGCCAGTACTGCATCAACGTGCTCACCTACTTCTTCCTGACCTGGTTCCCGATCTACCTCGTGCAGGCGCGCGGCATGTCGATCCTGAAGGCCGGCGTGCTGGCCTCGCTGCCGGCCGTCTGCGGCTTCCTCGGCGGGGTGCTGGGCGGCATGCTGTCGGACGGCATGATCCGGCGCGGCGTGTCGCTCACGCGTGCGCGCAAGATCCCGATCATCGGCGGCATGCTGCTGTCGATGGCGATCATCGGCTGCAACTACGTGGACAGCGCCGCGCTCGTGATCGCGCTGATGGCACTGTCGTTCTTCGGCAAGGGCCTGGGCTCGCTGGGCTGGGCGGTGGTGGCCGACACGGCGCCGAAGGAGGCCATCGGCCTGTCGGGCAGCCTCTTCAACATGTTCGGCAACGCGGCCGGGATCGTCACGCCGATCGTGATCGGCTACCTGGTGGGCGCGAGCGGCTCGTTCAACGGCGCCCTGCTATTCGTCGGGCTCAACGCGCTGGTGACCGTGCTCTGCTACCTCGTGATCGTCAAGGACATCAGGCGCGTGACGCTGCGCAAGGCACCCGGCCGCTGAGGCGATGCCGACAGGGGCGGCGCGGCTCGCGCGCCGTCGAGCGGCCGCCGCACGGCGGCTCGCGATCGCGCCCGGATGACCGGCAGCCGATCCTTGACGGCGGCTCGGCGGGCAGCAGGCCGACGCGCGATGCCAGCGCACGGCGGCAGCCTGGGCCGCGCCCGCGCGCAGGTGCCGCCGCAGCGCCCCGGCGGCGCCTTGGCCGGCCGGGGCGTCGTGACGAATCCATGGCGATTGCATGACGGTTCCATGACGGCGTTGCAACCGCTTCGCGCGGGCGTCTCCCGCGCACGGTCACCCGCCGCGATGTCCGCCCCGCGAGCCGCCCCCCATTCGTGATCCGCATCGCAACATGATTGCCACAGCGGCAGCTTAAGCTTGCCTTCAAGTTTCGCCCGCCGGCATCGCCATGCTCCCCGCCACGCCCCCACCGGCGCGCGGGGCCGGGGCCATGCCGTCCGATGCAAGCAAACCGAAGGATTGCCCAGCGTGCCACTCCTCTCTCGCCTGCCGAGCTCGGCCGAATCCGCTCCGGGCCTCGCGTTTCCCACCGTCGAGGCATGGCGCACCTATCTGCTGATCGCGGCGCTGGCCGCGTCCGGCGCGCAGATCCTGGTGCTGCTGTCGATCGCCGTGCTGCAGATTCCGCAGCACCATTTCACGACCCCGACATTCCGCTGCGCAACACTGGTCTACCTCGCGGTGGCCGTGGCGGCAACGCGAGCCGGCGCGCGCTTCGCGTTCCGCGCCGGCCTCAGGCGCGGGCACGTGCGGCTCGAACCGGCCGCGCCCGGCACCGTGCGCGTGTCGCCGCGCTGCCCGCTGCGCGCGCTGGTGCTGCTGCATCTGCGCCTGCGCCGCGAGCAGTTCGAGCGTGTGATTTCGTGACCAGCAGCGGCCCGACGAACGACTGCGAACCCGCCATCCGACGCTGCGGGTGCCGGCCGCCGGGGCCGGCGCCGCGCCATCTCTTCCCGACCCGATGAAAACCCTGTTCCTGCAAGCGCCGTCCTACGACGGCTTCGACGGCGGCGCCGGCTCGCGCTACCAGGCCCGGCGCGAGATCCGCTCGTTCTGGTATCCCACCTGGCTGGCCCAGCCCGCCGCGCTCGTGCCCGGCAGCCGCGTGCTCGACGCCCCCGCCGACGGCCTGTCGGTGCAGGCCACGCTCGAGATCGCCGCCGGCTACGACCTCGTCATCATCCACACCAGCACGCCCTCGTTTCCCACCGACGCCCTGTTCGCCCAGGACCTCAAGCAGCGCAAGCGCTCGATCGTGATCGGCATGGTCGGCGCCAAGGTCGCCGTCGATCCCCACCATTGCCTGCTCGCCTCCGAGGCGATCGATTTCGTCTGCCGCGAGGAGTTCGACTACACCTGCCGCGAGCTGGCCGAAGGCAAGCCGTTCGCCGAGATCCTCGGCCTGAGCTACCGCACCGCCGACGGCGCGATCGAGCACAACGGCCCGCGCCCGATGATCGAGGACATGGACGCGCTGCCGTTCGTGGCCCCCGTCTATCAGCGCGACCTCAAGATCCGCAACTACTTCATCGGCTATCTCGACTACCCCTACGTCTCGATCTACACCGGGCGCGGCTGCCGCTCCAAATGCACCTTCTGCCTGTGGCCGCAGACCGTGGGCGGCCACCGCTACCGCGTGCGCTCGGTCGAGAACGTGCTGGCCGAGGTGAAGTGGATTCGCGACAACATGCCGGAGGTGAAAGAGATCATGTTCGACGACGACACCTTCACCGACTTCAAGCCGCGCGTGGAGGAAATCGCGCGCGGGCTCGGCAGGCTGGGCGTGAGCTGGTCGTGCAACGCCAAGGCGAACGTGCCGTACTCGACGCTGAAGATCATGAAGGACAACGGCCTGCGCCTGCTGCTGGTGGGCTACGAGTCGGGCGACGACCAGATCCTGCTGAACATCAAGAAGGGCCTGCGCACCGACATCGCGCGCCGCTTCAGCGAGGACTGCAGGAAGCTGGGCATCAAGATCCACGGCACCTTCATCCTCGGGCTGCCGGGCGAGACCAAGGACACCATCCGCAAGACCATCGCCTACGCGAAGGAGATCAATCCGCACACCATCCAGGTGTCGCTGGCCGCGCCCTATCCGGGCACCAAGCTCTACGAGCAGGCGGTGGAAAACGGCTGGATGGAGGAGAACCGGACCATCAACCTGGTCAGCAAGGAGGGCGTGCAGCTGGCGGCGATCGGCTATCCGCATCTGTCGCGGGAAGACATCTATCACGAGCTGGAGCACTTCTATCGCGCGTTCTACTTCCGGCCGTCGAAGATCTGGGAGATCGTGCGCGAGATGCTGTCGAGCTGGGACATGACGAAGCGCCGCCTGCGCGAAGGCGTCGAGTTCTTCCGCTTCCTGCGCGCGCACGAGGCGTGATGCAGGGGCTGCGCTCGTGGACGCGCGGCCAGGCCGGCCGCGCCTTCTCCATGTCGCTCGCCGTCGGCGCCGCGATCGTGCTGAGCGACGCGGCGCGCCACCACCCGCCCGTGATCGTCGCGCTCGGCCATGCGCTCGCGACGGCCGCGAGCCTCTGCGCCGGGTTCGGCATCGTCTACACGCTGATCGCGGCCGTCCTGACCGGGCGCTTTTTCGCGCGCGCGCCGGCGCTGCCCACCCAGTACCCGCCCGTCACGCTGATGAAGCCGCTGCACGGCGACGAGTGGCAGCTCGTCGAGCACCTGGCCAGCTTCTTCGATCAGGACTATCCGGGCCCGGTGCAATACCTGTTCGGCGTCCACGACGCCAACGACGCCGCGCTGCGCGCCGTCGCGACGCTGCGCGAGCGTTATCCGCAGGCACACGTCACGGTGGTGGCCGACGCGCGGCTGTACGGCCCGAACCGCAAGATCTGCAATCTCGTCAACATGCTGGAGCAGGCCGAGCACGCGCTGCTCTGCTTCGCCGACAGCGACGTGCGCGTGGGCCGCGATTATCTGCGGCGCGTCGTCGGCGCGCTGGAGCAACCCGGCGTCGGGCTCGTGACGAGCGCCTATCGCGGCATCAGCGCGCCCGGCCGGTGGCCGCGCGCGGCGGCGGCGGCCACCAACTACCAGTTCTTCCCCGGCGTGGTCACCGGTCTCGCAACCCGGCTCGCGCGGCCCTGCTTCGGTCAGACCATCGCGATGCGACGCGCCACGCTCGAGGCGATCGGCGGGCTCGCCGCGTTCGCGCACCACCTCGCCGAGGACCACGCGATCGGCGAGGCCGTGCGCGGCATCGGCGCGACGGTGGCGGTTCCGCCGCTGCTCGTCGATCACGCCTGCATCGAATCGACCTTCCGTGCCCTGTTCGCGCACGAGCTGCGCTGGAGCCGGACCATCCGCGCGGCCGACCCGCTGGGCCATCTCGGCTCGGCGCTGATGCATCCGCTGCCGTTCGCGCTGCTCGCCTTGCTCGCCTCCGGCGGCGCGCTCGGCGCCGGGTGGCTGGTGGCCGCGGCGCTCGCCGCGCGCTTCGCGCTGAAGTGGCGCGTCGATCGCGCGTTCGGCCAGCCGTTCGCCGATCTGGCGCTGCTGCCGCTCAACGACTTGCTGCAGTTCGGCATCTTCGTGGCGAGCTTCGCGATGTCCGACGTGGTGTGGCGCGGCCGCCGGCTGCGCGTCGACCCGTCGGGCCGGCTGGTGCCCCGCCTCGACGAATGAGCGCGCGCGACCCCCTGCCCGCCGTCACGAGCCGACCCATCGTCATGCCCACGACCGCGTCGCGCCTCGCCAAACCGCGCCGGAGCCGCGCATGAAATCGCTCGGCTCCGCGGCGGCCGCGCTCGGCCTCGCCATCGCGGTCTGGCTGGTCTGGCGCGACCATCCCGCCGCGATCCTCGCGCTGCTGCGCGAGGCCGGCGGCGGCCTGCTGCTGGCCGCCGCCGCGCACCTCCTGCCGATGCTCGCGAACGCGGCCGACTGGCGCCTGCTGATCCGGCGCGCGCCGCGCCCCGGCTTCGGCGCGATGCTCAGGCTGGTGCTGATCCGCGAGTCGGTGAACGGCCTGCTGCCGGTGGCGCGGATCGGCGGCGAGATCGTCGCGTACCGCCTGTTGCGGCGGCTGCGCGTGAAGCACGCCACGGCGATCGCAAGCCTGGTGGTGGACATGCAGCTCACGCTCGTCAGCCAGTTGGTGTTCGCGCTGCTCGCCGTCGGCTGGCTGCTCGAACACTCGACCTCCGACACGAGCCGCCTGGTCGGGCGCCTGGCGGCGAGCATCGCGCTGGCGGCGCCGGTGCTGCTGCTGTTCGCGCTGGTGCAGCACGCGCGGCCGTTCGAGCGCGCCACGCAGTTGCTCAACCGCGTCACGAGCGGCCAGTTCGTCGCCCAGCTCGGCGCCTCGGCGGGCGTGGACCGCTGCATGATGCTGCTGTGGCGCAACACCGGCGTGGTGGCGCGCTACCTGCTGATCTGGCAGACGCTGCAGTTCCTCGGCTTCTCGCTCGAGATCTGGCTCGCGCTGCTCGCGCTCGGCGCGCATCCGAGCGTCGCCGACGCGCTGGTGATCGAGGCGCTGATCCAGCTGCTCAGCAGCGTCGCGTTCCTGGTGCCGGGCAGCCTCGGCGTGCAGGAAGGCGGCTTCGTGCTGATCGGCGGCCTGCTCGGCCTCGATCCGCCCGTGTGCCTCGCGCTGGCCGGCGCGCGGCGGCTGCGCGACCTGCTGTTCTACCTGCCCGGGCTCGCCGTCTGGCAGCTGGCCGAGCATCGCCCCGCGCGCGTGAGCGGTCGCCCGCCCGGCCCGTGAATCGGCGCCGCCGGCCCGGGGCGCCCCTCGCCTCGCCCGCCGGCCGTGCCGCCGCGGCACGCCGAGGCGGCCCGGCCGGCCGCCTCGCATTGCGCGAAAGTTGATCTTCACCCGGCTACGGGCTAACCCGGATGCAAAAAAGTATCGGTCCGGAGTCTTATTTTCAGTGGTGAAAGCAGGCCGCCAAGGCTATTTTTCACTGATCGCGCGCCACCACGAACGGGCGCGCGCCCTGGAGACGGGCCGGTGCGGAACAGCGACGAATGAAGACCATGCGTGATGACGATGACGACCCGCGCGGCGAACTGGCCGAGCCCGATCTCGAACTGGTGGCGGTGCCGCGCGACGAGTCGTACAAGGTCTGGTCGCACGGCTATCCATACCGCACCGTGCGCTGGCACTTCCATCCCGAATACGAGATCCATCTGATCACGGCGACTACCGGCAAGTATTTCGTCGGCGACCATATCGGCGATTTCTCGCCCGGCAACCTCGTGATGACCGGCCCGAACCTGCCGCACAACTGGGTCAGCCACGTGCCGCGCGAGGAGCGCGTGGACGAGCGCTGCCTGGTGCTGCAGTTCGGCGCCGAGTTCGTGGCGCGCGTGATCGCCGCGTTCCCGGAGTTCCGCCGCGTCGAGGCGCTGCTCGACGCGGCGCGCTGGGGCCTGCTGTTTGCGCCGCAGACGGGCGCGGCCGCCGCGCCGATCCTGCGCGAGATGCTGGGCGCGCAGGGCATGCGCCGCATCGTGCTGTTCGTCTCGCTGGTCGACCTGCTGGTGCAGAGCCAGCCGCCGCGCAAGCTTGCGAGCGCCGGCTACTGCGCCGACCCGGCCCGCTACGCGGCCACGCGCATCAATCACGTGCTCGCGCACATCGGCAAGAACCTCTCCCAGGAGCTGCGCGAGACGGAACTGGCGGCGCTCTCGGGGCAGAGCCCGAGCGCGTTCTCGCGCTACTTCCGACGTCATACCGGCGTGCCGTTCGTGCAGTACGTCAACCGGCTGCGCATCCATCTCGCGTGCCAGTTGCTGATGTCGGACGAGCTCAGCATCACCGACATCTGCTACCAGGTCGGCTTCAACAATCTTTCGAATTTCAACCGGCAGTTCCTGCAGCTGAAGGGCATGTCGCCGTCGCGCTGGCGCGCCTGCCAGCGCCTGAACGCGGCGAGCGCGGGCGCGACGGCGACGGCGACGGCGGCGGCCGCGAGCGCGGCGGCGGCGTTCGGCTAGCGCGCCCGGCCGCGAGCGCGACGGCGGGCGAGCGGCAGGCCGCCTGGCCAACGCCATCGTTTCGGCATGCAGACAATCGACTGAACGGCGAGCGGCGCACCCAGGCCGGCCGCCACCATCAACCCAACGACGGAGACGAACCGATGAACCGATCCACCCTCACCCTCGCGCGCACCGCCGCGCTCGGTCTTGCGCTGCTCGGCGGCACGGCGGCCTTCGCGGCGCCGGCCGGCACGGTCGCGTTCCTGATGCCCGACCAGGCCTCGACGCGCTACGAGCAGCACGACTTCCCCGGCTTCAAGGCGCAGATGCACAAGCTCTGCCCCGACTGCAAGGTGCTGTACCAGAACGCGAACGCCGACGCCTCGCAACAGCAGCAGCAGTTCAACTCGGTGATCGCGCAAGGCGCCAAGGTGATCGTGATCGATCCGGTCGATTCGACCGCCGCCGCCTCGCTCGTGCACCTGGCACGGGCGCAGGGCGTCAAGGTGATCGCCTACGACCGCCCGATCCCGTCCACGCCGGCCGACTACTACGTGTCGTTCGACAACGAGGCGATCGGCAAGGCGATCGCGCAGTCGCTGGTGCAGCACCTGAAGGCGCTGAACGTGCCGACGACCAGGGGCGGCGTGCTGGAAGTCAACGGCTCGCCCACCGACGCGGCGGCCGGCCTGATCCGCAACGGCATCCACGCGGGCCTGCAGGGCAGCGGCTACGCCACGCTCGCCGAATTCGACACGCCCGAATGGGCGCCGCCGAAGGCCCAGCAATGGGTGAGCGGACAGATCACGCGCTTCGGCGCGAAGATCGTCGGCGTGGTGGCCGCCAACGACGGCACCGCGGGCGGCGCGATCGCGGCGTTCAACGCGGCCGGCGTGAAGCCGCTGCCGCCCGTGACCGGCAACGACGCGACGCTCGCCGCGCTGCAGCTGATCATCGCCGGGGACCAGTACAACACCATCCTCAAGCCAAGCGAGATCGTCGCGGCGGCCGCGGCACAGGTGGCCGTCGGCTTCCTGTCGGGGCAGACGCCCAAGGGCGAGACGACGCTCTACCAGACGCCGACGCGGCTGTTCCAGCCGGCTCTCATCACGGCGCAGAACCTGAAGGCCGAAGTGGTCGACAAGGGCTTCGCGAGCGCCAAGGCGCTCTGCACCGGCCGCTACGCGCAGGGCTGCAGGCAGCTCGGCATCACGAACTGAGCGCATCCCGAGCGGCGCGCCGCGGCCACCCGCCGGCGGCCCGTCGCGGCCCATCCCTCACGGAGTCCAGACATGACGGAGCACCCCCTCGCGCCCCGCGCCCGGCCGGATCGGCCGGTGCTGAGCCTGCGCGGCGTTTCCAAGCAGTTCGGCGCGGTGTCGGCGCTGACCGACATCGAGCTCGACGTGCATGCCGGTGAAGTGGTCGCGCTGGTCGGCGACAACGGCGCCGGCAAGTCGACGCTCGTGAAGATCCTGGCCGGCGTGCATCAGCCCAGCGCCGGCACCATCACGTTCGACGGCCGCCCGGTCACGCTGTCCGATCCCGGTACGGCGCTCGATCTGGGCATCGCCACGGTGTTCCAGGACCTCGCGCTCTGCGAGAACCTCGACGTGGTCGCCAACATCTTCCTGGGCCGCGAACTGGGGCCGCTGCGCCTCGACGAAGTGAGCATGGAGGTGCGCGCCTGGACGCTGCTCAACGAGCTCTCGGCGCGCATTCCGAGCGTGCGCGACGTGGTGGCGTCGCTGTCGGGCGGCCAGCGCCAGACGGTGGCGATCGCGCGCTCGCTGCTGCTCGATCCGAAGCTGATCATGCTCGACGAACCCACCGCCGCGCTCGGCGTCGCGCAGACGGCCGAGGTGCTGAACCTGATCGAGCGGGTGCGCGACCGCGGTCACGCCGTGATCATGATCAGCCACAACATGGAGGACGTGCGCGCCGTGGCCGACCGGATCGTGGTGCTGCGGCTGGGCCGCAACAACGGCGTGTTCTATCCCGATTCGTCGAACGCCGCGCTGGTCGCGGCCATCACCGGCGCGACCGAGAACGCGGTGTCGCGCCGCGCCGGCCGGCGCGAAGCCAGCCAGGGCGCCTAAGCCTCGCAAGGAATCGATCATGCGCAACGACACCTCCCCCACGCCGCCGTCCCGGCCGCTGCTCGATCGCGCCGACGCGCGCGTGAAGCACGCCGGCAGCCTCGGCGAGAGCCTCGCCGCGTTCGCCGCCCGCGTGCGCGCGGGCGATCTCGGCTCGCTGCCGGTGGCGGCCGGCCTCGTCATCATCTGGACCGTGTTCACCGGCCTGAACCCGGTGTTCGTGTCGGCCGACAACCTCGTGAACCTGCTGTTCGACTGCTCGACGGTGGGCGTGATCTCGCTCGGCATCGTCTGCGTGCTGATGGTCGGGCAGATCGATCTGTCGGTCGGCTCGATCAGCGGCTTCGCCTCGGCGCTGGTGGGCACGCTGTGGGTCGACCAGGGCTGGCCGGTGGCGCTCGCGATCCTCGCCGCGATCGCGGCGGGCGCGGTGTTCGGCGCGCTCTACGCGCTGCTGTTCAACCGGCTCGGCATGCCGAGCTTCGTCACCACGCTGGCCGGCCTGCTCGCGATCCTGGGCCTGCAGCTGTACGTGCTCGGGCCGAGCGGCTCGATCAACCTGCCCTACGGCTCGACGATGGTCGATCTCGGCCAGTCGCTGACCCTGCCTGCGCCGGTCTCGCACCTGCTCGCGCTGCTGCCCGGCGCGGCGCTGCTGCTGCTCGGCCTGCGCACGCAGGCGCGGCGCCGCGCGGCGCAGCTGTCCGCGCCGTCGGCCGGCGCGCTGCTCGCGCGCGCCGCGGCGGTCACCGTGCCGCTCGAACTGGCGGTCGCCTATCTCGACCGCGGGCGCGGCGTGCCGCTGATGTTCGGCCTGTTCGTGGTGCTGGCCGCGGCGATGCACTACGCGCTCACGCGCACCCGCTGGGGCCGCTCGATGCACGCGGTGGGCGGCAACCACGAGGCCGCGCGCCGCGCCGGCATCCGGGTGGGCGCGATCTACGCCAGCGCGTTCATGCTGTGCGCGAGCCTGGCCGCGCTCGGCGGGATCCTGAGCGCCGCGCGGCTCGCCTCGGCCAGCCAGCAGGCCGGCACCGGCGACGTCAACCTCAACGCGATCGCGGCGGCCGTGATCGGCGGCACCAGCCTGTTCGGCGGACGCGGCAGCGCGTGGTCGGCGGTGCTCGGCATCGTCGTGATCCAGTCGATCGCGAGCGGCCTCACGCTGCTGAACCTGTCCTCGTCGCTGCGCTTCATGATCACCGGCGCGGTGCTCGCGATCGCGGTGATCGTCGATTCGCTGGCGCGGCGCTCGCGCGTCTCGCACGGCCGTGCCTGAGGCGCGCGCCGCTACCCGTCACCCTGGAGAAACCCGCATGTCCGAATCCCTGAACGGAAAGATCGCCGCGATCACCGGCGCCGCCTCCGGCATCGGCCTCGCCTGCGCGCGCGCGCTGATCGGCGCCGGCGCGAAGGTGGTGCTGATCGACCGCGCCCAAGAGCGGCTCGCCGCCTGCCGCGACGAACTCGGGCCGAACGCGCTGCCGCTCGCGGTGGACCTGCTGCAGCCGCAGCAGGTCTGCGCCATGCTGCCGCGCATCCTGGAACTCGCCGGCGGCCTCGACATCTTCCACGCCAACGCCGGCGCCTACGTGGGCGGCGAGGTCGCGAACGGCAATCCCGACGACTGGGACCGCATGCTGAACCTCAACGTCAACGCCGCGTTCCGCTCGGTGCATGCGGTGCTGCCGCACCTGATCGCGCAGCGAGCCGGCGATATCATCTTCACCAGCTCGATCGCGGGCATCGTGCCGGTGGTCTGGGAGCCGATCTACACGGCCTCGAAGTTCGCGGTGCAGGCCTTCGTCCACACCACGCGGCGCCAGGTGATGAAGCACGGCGTGCGGGTGGGCGCGGTGGCGCCGGGGCCGGTCGTCACGGCGCTGCTCGACGACTGGCCGCGTGCCAAGATGGAGGAGGCGCTCGCGGCCGGCAGCCTGATGCAGCCGGAGGAGGTGGCCGACGCGGTGCTGTTCATGCTGAGCCGGCCGCGCAACGTGACGATCCGCGATCTCGTGATCCTGCCCACCCAGGTCGATCTCTGACCGGCCGGAACGCCCCGCCCTCACGCAGACAGGAACCCGACATGACGGACCACTCCCCCGCCGCGCCGCATGGCGCCGGCCGCTACCTGATCGGCATCGACGTGGGCACCGGCAGTGCACGCGCCGGCATCTTCGACGCGGCCGGCCGCATGGTGGCCTCGGCCAGGCACGAGATCAGCGTGTTCCATGAAAGCGGCGCGATCGTCGAGCAATCGAGCGCCGAGATCTGGCATGCCGTCTGCACCTCGGTGCGCGCGGCGCTCGCGCAGGGCGCGATCGCGCCCGAGCAGGTGGCCGGGCTCGGCTTCGACGCCACCTGCTCGCTGGTGGTGCTGGGCGCGGGCGGCCGCTCGCTGCCGGTCGGCCCCTCGGAACAGCACGCGCGCGACATCATCGTCTGGATGGATCATCGCGCGCTCGCGCAGGCCGAGCGCATCAACGCGGGCGGCCACGCGGTGCTCGGCTTCGTCGGCGGCCGGATCTCGCCCGAGATGGAAACGCCGAAGCTGCTGTGGCTGCTCGAGCAGCGCCGCGCCGTGTTCGACGCCGCCTGGCAGTTCTTCGACCTGACCGATTTCCTGACCTGGCGCGCCACCGGCGACCTGGCGCGCTCGACCTGCACGGTCACCTGCAAGTGGACCTACCTCGCGCACGAGCGGCGCTGGGACGAAGGCTATTTCCGCGCGATCGGGCTCGGCGTGCTGGCCGACGAGGGCTTCGAGCGGATCGGGCGGCGCGTGGTCGAGCCCGGCACGGCCCTCGGCCAGGGGCTCACCGCGCAGGCGGCGGCCGAACTGGGCCTCGCGCCCGGCACGCCGGTGGCCGCCGGCCTGATCGACGCGCACGCGGGCGGGCTCGGCACGGTGGGCGCGGACGGCGCGCCCGAGGCCTGCCTCGGCTACGTGTTCGGCACCTCGTCCTGCACCATGACCACCACGCGCGAGCCGGTGTTCGTGCCCGGCGTGTGGGGGCCGTACTTCTCGGCGATGGTGCCCGACGCATGGCTCAACGAGGGCGGCCAGTCGGTGGCCGGCGCCGCGATCGAGCGGCTGCTGGCGATGCACCCGGCCGCCGCGCAGGCGCATGAGGCCGCCGCGCGGGCCGGGCAGTCCTTGCCGGAATGGCTCTCGGCGCAGGCCACGGAGGCGGCGCAAGCGGACGCGGCGGCAGGGGACGCGGCTGAAGGGCTGTCCGCCGCCGCGAGGCTCGCCGGCGGCCTGCACGTGGTGCCCGAATTCCTCGGCAACCGCGCGCCGTTCGCCGACCCGCACGCGCGCGCCGTGATCGCCGGGCTCGGCATGGACGGCGGCCTGGCGAGCCTGGTCGCGCTCTACGTGGCCGGCCTCGCCAGCCTCGGCTACGGGCTGCGCCAGATCGTCGAGGCGCAGGCGGCGGCCGGCGCGCCGGTGGCGCGCATCGTGATCAGCGGCGGCGCGGGGCGGCATGACCTGGTGCGCCAGTTGCTCGCCGACGCGACCGGCCTGCCGGTGCTCGCGACCGAGGCCGAGGAGCCGGTGCTGCTCGGCGCCGCGATGCTAGGCAGCGTGGCCGGCGGCCTGCACGGCGAGGTGCGCGCGGCGATGCGCGCGATGTCGCGCGTCGGCCGCCGCTATGCGCCTGCCGGCGGCGCGATCGCGGCGCTCCATACGGCGCGCTACCGCGCGTTCGAACGGCTGCAGCAGGTCGCGCGCGAGATTCGCGGGACCGCCTAGGCGGCGGCTCGGCGACGGCCGCCGTCCGGCACGAACACGGCAGGGCGGCGATCAAGCAGCGATCAAGCGGCGGCGAGCGACGGCAAGCGGCTCGCGAGCGGCGCGCAAGCAGCGCGATGCCGACGCGGGAAAGCGGCATGGAAGCAGCGCGGCACCGGCGGGAAACCGCCGCGCGGCTCGCCATCGTGCTGTCACACAAGGCGTGTCTGATTCCTCCATTCCCGGTTGTCTGCTCCGTCGCGCGGCCGATGCCGCCCCGCACGGCGCCCGAACCGTCGTCGAGAATCATCGAGATGAAAGAACCGCCGATGCTCGAATTCGCGCAGCACCCCGTCGAGGACCGCCTGGTCCATGTCGACGAGTTCTGCCTCGACCTGCCGCTGCTGCGCGGCCTCGCGCGCTGCCCGCTCTGCTCGGGCGTGCTGCGCGTGGTGCAGCTGCGCGACCGCTCGCGGGCGCGCCGCTTCGTCCATGCGGCGGGGCCGTTCGCGCGCTGCCCGCTCGTCAGCGACGCGGTGTCCAATCCGCTCGCCGTCACCGTCGGCCCGCCGCTGACCGAGCGCGCGCGGCAGCTGCGGGCGAGCTTCTTCCAGCAATGGCAGCGGCACCTGCACACGATCCGGCAGACCGCCAGCGCGTTCCAGGTGGCGCGCTTCACGCGCGCCATCGAGCATGCCGACGTGCTGAAGCTGTGGGCCTGGCCCACGCTCGCGCAGCGCGACATCCCCTATGTGATGCTGGTGCTGACCGATTTCATCGCCGCGCCGCCGGGCGAGAAGCAGGCGGCCTGGATCCGCTTCTGGTTCGACGCCTCGGTGCAGCAGATCGGCGACCTCGGCAAGCCGGGCCGGATGGTGCCGCGCCTCTTCCAGCTGCGCTACCGGCGGCCGCGCATGTCGAAATATCCGAGCGTGCGGCACCTGATCGACTGCCGGCCGGTGCCGATGGGCGCGCACGAGTTCGCCGATCCGGCGGCGCCGTTGACGGGCGCGGACGACGTGTCGGCGTTCGAGTCGTTCGCGCAGCGCGTGGCGCGGCTGCCGGGGGACTGAGCCGGCGGAGCGCCGCCGCCGTCCGCTGCCGCCGTCTCGCGTCTCGCGTCTCGCGTCTCGCGTTCGCCCGACCGGGACGGGGCCGGGCGGCGCCCCGAACCGCTGCCGGCACCATAGCGTGCCGGCGCTCGCAATCGAGTCGCCGCAGCCGCGTTCAGCTGTAGAGCGACGCCTCGGGCAGCTCGCCCGTCAGCGCGTGGCGGCCGAGGTCGCGCAGCCGGTAGTCGAGCGGATCATGCAGCGTGTGCGTGCGCGCGTTGCGCCAGAAGCGGTCGAGCGCGAGCGGCGCGGCCGTCGCGCGCGCGCCGCAGGCATCGAACAGCGCCTCGCCCGAGTCCAGCGCGGCCCGCTGCGCCACCACCTTGGCCTCCGACACCGCCAGCGAAACCTCGGCGCGGGCCTCGGCCGTGAGCGCCGCGCCGCGATCCCAGGCGCCCTGCAGCGCGCGCGCGGCGCGATCGGCGAGCGCCTCGGCCGCTGCGGCCTGCACCCGCATCTCGCCGAAGCGCTGCAGCGTGTAGGGATCGTCCTGCGCCCGCTCGACGCCCGAATGGATCCAGGGCCGCCCGCGCGTAGCCACGTACTCGCGCGCCTCGGCGAGCGCCCCCTCGGCCAGCCCGACGAACAGGTTGGTCAGCACCAGTTGCGAGACCAGCGTGCGCAGCGTCGCGCGCGGCGTGGGCGGCGCCTCCGAGCGATGCAGCACTTCCCCCGGCTCGATCCGCACGGCGCTGAACGACACGCTGCCGCTGTCGGTCTGGCGCTGGCCGATCGGGTCCCAGTCGTCGTGGACCGTGATGCCGCCGCGCGCGGTCGGCACCACCGCGAACACCGGCTTGCCGGCGGCCGGATCGTGCGCCGAGACGATCATGCGCGCCGAGCCGCGGGTGCCCGAACAGAAGCTCTTGATGCCGTCGAGCCGGTAGCCGCCGTCGGCCTCCTGGCGCGCCACCAGCCGCGTATCGAGCGAATTGACGGCGTTGCCCCACCACCAGCCCTGCTCGACCGTGCCGCGCAGGTGGCGCTCGCGCTGCGCGTCGCTGCCCCACACCTCGACGCTGACGACCTGCAGCACCTGGAAGCCGACCAGATGCGCGAGCGCGCTGTCGACGCGCGCGAGTGCGCGAATCGTCTGATAGACGATCGGCCATTCGGCTTCCTGGCCGCCGAACGCGCGCGGCACCGCCAGCGTCTGCAGGCCGACGGCGGCCATCCACTGCTTCTCGCGCGCGGCATGGCCGCCGCGCCGGTCGCGCTCGGCCGCGCTCGCGCGCAGCGCGACGATCAGTTCACCGAAGCTGCGCGGGGCGTCGGGGTCGGCGGCCGCGGCGGCCGACGGATGGAGTTCGCTCATCGGGTAACAGGCTCCCTGCCGTTGAAGGTTTCAGGTGCGGGCCGTCGCAACCAGGCCGCGCCGCGCGAAATCGGCCGCTCGGGCTCGATATCGGCGGCCAGCCGTCGTCGACACGACTCTTGCCGCGCCTGCGGGCCGATGATAGACGCGAACGCCGGGCGCGGTCCAACAAGTGATGCGCAAAAGGAAATCGGCGAAAACGATAAGCGAGGCGGCAACGCTACGGCCCGTATTTTCATGCCGCAAGAGGTTTGCCGCCGCGCATGAAAGCTGATATTCATGAAAGACCGGATCGGGACATCCGGCGCGGCAACCGAAGAAGCAACGTACCCCATTACCAGACGCGACGGGCGCGAGCCCGCGGCGGCCAGACCCGCAAGCGAGACCAGCCATGACTCATTCGTATGCTTCGACGTCCATTTCTCCGTCACTCATGGTCGAGCGGCGCGCAAGGCCGCGCGCCGGCCGCGCGCCGGGCGCGTTTCACCGCATCGCGTCGGCCGCCTGTTCGCTGATCGCCTCGCTGCTGGTGACGAGCGGCGGCGTCCAAGCGGCCGACCTCGTGGTGCCGGCGTATTTCTATCCGTCCGGCTCCGGCGCGACCGCCTGGAACACGCTCGCGACCAATGCCGCCTCGGTGCCGCTCACGGCCATCGTCAACCCGAACAGCGGCCCGGGCACGGCGGCCGATCCGGCCTATACCGGCGCGATCGCGAAGCTGCGCGCCGCGGGCGGCAAGGTGATCGCCTACGTCCACACCTCGTATGGCGCCCGCCCGCTGTCCGACGTGACGGCCGACATCAACAAATACCTGGCGTTCTACGCGGTGGACGGCTTCTTCATCGACGAAATGGCCAACGACGCCACGACCGCCCACGTCCAGTACTACCAGTCGCTCTACAACTACATCAAGGGGCTCTCGCCGAACTATCAGGTGGTCAACAACCCCGGCACCACCCTGCCCGAGATCTACGCGAGCCTGCCGGTGGCGGACCGCTTCGTCGTCTACGAGAACAAGCAGGCCAACTATGCCGGCTTCGTGCCGAACGCCTGGCAGGCCGCCTACGGCGCGGACCGCTTCGTCCACATCGTCTACAACGCGAGCGCGTCGCAATTGACCGGGGTCTTGCAGCTCGCCGTGACGAACGGCGCGGGCGGCATCTATGTCACCTCGCTGAAACTGCCGAATCCGTACAACGGGCTGCCGTCGTACTGGTCGCAGGAAGTGTTGGCCGTCGCGGCGCTCAATCCGGCGCCCGTCAGCGCGCTCGGCAAGAACGGCCGGGCGGCGGCGGTGCGGCCCGGCGGCAAGAGACGCTGAGGCAGCGGGCCGGGCGGCTGGGCGGGCTCGCCCCTGCGCCATGCCGGCCGCCGCCCCTCGGCCGAGGCCGACCGGCCCCCGCGCCTGCCGCGAGCGGATTTGCGCCGCGATCGAAGCGGGCCTGGAACGGCCCGCGTCGATCGCTCGCCCGCGCCGTTCATCGCGGCGCGGCGGCCTGAATGTGGCCCTCGCCGCCGCGCCCCGGCCTCAGCGCTGCGCCACCGCCGGCGCGGCCGGGGCGGAAGCCCCGGCGGCCGCGGCGGCCGCCGGCGTGCCCCAGCCGCCGCCGAGCGCGCGGATCAGGTTCACCGTCGCCACCGCCTGCGCGCCCGTCAGCTGGTTCGCCTGCAGCTGCGACTGCAGCACCGTGCGCTCGCTGTCGATCACGTCCAGATAGGCGATCTGCCCTTCCTGATACTGCGTGCGCGACAGCTTCGCCGCGCGCTGCGAGGCCCGGACCGCCTCGCCCTGCGCGCGGATCTGCTCGTCGAGCAGGCGCAGGTCGGAGAGCTGGTCCTCGACCTCGCGGAACGCCACCAGCACCTGCTGCCGGTAGTTCGCGACCTGCTCCTCGTAGGACGCGCGCGCCTGCTGCACGCCCGCGCTGCGCCGGCCGCCGTCGAACAGCGGCAGCGTGAGCGCGGTGCCCGCGAACGGCCCGAGCAGGAAGGTGCGGCTCGACCACATGAACAGCTCGCCGAGCGTGGATGCCTCGTAGCCGAACGAGCCGGAGATGTCGAGCTTCGGGAAATACGCCGACTTCGCCAGGCCGATCCGGGCGTTGGCGGCCGCCATCGCACGCTCGGCCGCGGCCACGTCGGGGCGCCGCTCCAGCAGCGCCGACGGCAGGCCGGGCGGGATCCTCAGCGTGACCGGCGCGATCGGCGCCTGCTTGAACGCGAAATCGGCCGGCGCCTTGCCGAGCAGGATCGCGAGCGCATGCTCGGAGGCCGCGCGGCGGCGCGCGACGCCGACCGCGTCGGCCTGCGCGCTGGCCAGCTCGTTCTTGGCGCGCGACACGTCGAGATCATCGATGTCGCCCTCGCTGAAGCGCCGCTGCGAGAGCTTCAGCGATTCCTCGCGCAGCGCCACGGTGCGCCGGTACAGGTCCTGGTCCGCATCGAGCTGGCGCAGTTCGAAGTAGTTCTGCGCGACGTCGGCCTGCAGCGCGAGCCGCACCGACTGGAACAGTGCCTCGCTCTGCGCGGCGTCGGCGCGCGAGGCCTCGACGTTGCGGCTGACGCGGCCGAACAGGTCGGCCTCGTAGGACACGCTGCCCTGCGCGCGCCACAGCGTGGCGTTGACCGGCCCGGAGCCCTGCGGCCGGAACTGCGAGGCCGACGACAGGCCCTCGCGGGTCGGCCCGAAGCCCGCGTCGAGCGACGGGAACCACGCCGAGCGCGCGGCGCGCGTGGCGGCGCGCGCCTCCTGCACGCGCGCGGCGGCGGCCTTCAGGTTCTGGTTCGCGTCGAGCGCCTGCTGTTCGAGCGCGTCGAGCACCGGGTCGCCGAACACCTTCCACCACTCGCCACGATGTTCGGCATCGGCCGGCTCGGCCGGCTTCCAGCTGCCGGCCTGCTCGCCGGCGGCCAGCGTCGGGGCTTCCTTGAACGCGGCGGGCGTGGCCGCCGCGGGCCGCCGGTAGTCCGGCCCGACCGCGCAGGCCGCGAGCAGCGCGGCCAGCAGCGCGCTCAGGCCGGCCAGCTTCGTGAGCCGCAGGATGGTCTTGTCGTTTTTCATGGATCGATTCCTCAAGCGTCCGCGGCCGAGACGTCGTACCGCGAATTGTCCTTCTGCGCGACGTGGATCTTGCCGCCGGCCAGCGTGCGCAGCACCACGTAGAACACCGGCGTGAGCATCAGCCCGAACAGCGTCACGCCGAGCATGCCGAAGAACACCGCCACGCCCATCGCATGACGCATCTCGGCCCCGGCGCCGGTCGACAGCACCAGCGGCACCACGCCCATGATGAACGCGATCGAGGTCATCAGGATCGGGCGCAGCCGCAGCCGGCTCGCCTCGACGGCGGCCTCGAACGGGGTGCGGCCGTCGTGCTCCAGCTCGCGCGCGAACT
Source organism: Burkholderia glumae LMG 2196 = ATCC 33617 (assembly GCF_000960995.1). Lineage (NCBI taxonomy): Bacteria > Pseudomonadati > Pseudomonadota > Betaproteobacteria > Burkholderiales > Burkholderiaceae > Burkholderia > Burkholderia glumae. Next base: position 2,773,058 of record NZ_CP009434.1, read on the forward strand.
CGACGATCAGGATCGCGTTCTTGGCCGACAGCCCCACCAGCACCATCAGGCCGATCTGCGTGAAGATGTTGTTGTCGCCCTGCGTGAGCCACACGCCGGTCAGGGCGGACAGCAGGCTCATCGGCACGATCAGGATCACCGCGAGCGGCAGCGTCAGGCTTTCATACAGCGCCGCGAGCACCAGGAACACCAGCAGCACGCTGATCGGGAAGATCAGGAGCCCGGCATTGCCGGCCAGGATCTGCTGGTAGGTCAGGTCGGTCCACTCGAACTTCACGCCGCGCGGGAAGGTCTGCGCCGCGATCCGCTCCACCGCCGCCTGCGCCTGGCCCGACGAGAAGCCCGGCGCCGGGCCGCCGTTCACGTCGGCGGCCGTGTAGCCGTTGTAGCGCACCACCATTTCCGGCCCGAAGGTGGGCGTGACGGTGACGAGCGACGACAGCGGCACCATCTCGCCGGCGGCGTTGCGCGTCTTCAGCAGCCCGATGTCGTCGGGCTTCTGGCGGTACTGCGCGTCGGCCTGCACGCGCACCTGGTAGACGCGCCCGAAGCGGTTGAAGTCGTTCACGTAGAGCGAGCCGAGGTACACCTGCATGGTGTCGAACACGTCGGTCACGTTCACGCCGAGCTGCTTGGCCTTCACGCGGTCCAGGTCGACGTTGAGCTGCGGCACGTTGATCTGGTAGCTGGTGAACAGCGGGCCCAGCTCCGGCGCCTGCTGCGCGCGCTTGATGAAGTCCTGGGTGGCGTCGGCCAGCCGCGCGTAGCCCACCGCGCCGCGATCCTCGATCTGCATCTTGAAGCCGCCCAGCGTGCCGAGCCCGAGCACCGGCGGCGGTGGAAACACGGCGACGAACGAATCCTTGATGCCCGCGTACTGCCGGTTCAGCGCGCCCGCGATGGCACCGGCCGACAGCGTCTTGCCGTGGCGCTGGTCGAACGGCTTGAGCGTGACGAACACGATGCCGGCGCTGGAGCTGTTGGTGAAGCCGTTCACCGACAGGCCCGGGAACGCCACCGCGCTCTCCACGCCCGGCTGCTTCAGCGCGATCGAGCCCATCTGGCGGATCACCTTCTCGGTGCGATCGAGCGAGGCGCCGTTGGGCAGTTGCGCGAACGCGATCAGGTACTCCTTGTCCTGCGCGGGCACGAAGCCGCCCGGCACGATGCGGCTCATCAGCACCGCCGCGCCGAGCAGCACCGCGTAGACGCCGAGCATCAGCGTCTTCCTCGACAGCACGCCGCGCAAGCCGCGCCCGTAGCCCTCGGCGCCGCGATGGAACACCGCGTTGAAGCGGCGGAAGAAGCCGCCGAGCACGCGGTTCATCACGCGCGTGAGCCAGTCCGGCTGCTCGTCGTGCCCCTTCAGCAGGATCGCCGAGAGCGCCGGCGAGAGCGTGAGCGAGTTGAACGCCGAGATCACCGTGGAGATCGCGATGGTCATCGCGAACTGCTTGTAGAACTGGCCGGTCAGGCCCGACATGAACGCGAGCGGCACGAACACGGCCACCAGCGTCAGCGCGATCGCGATGATCGGCCCGCTCACCTCGCGCATCGCCTGGTAGGTGGCCTCGCGCGCCGACAGCCCGCGCTCGATGTTGCGCTCGACGTTCTCCACCACCACGATCGCGTCGTCCACCACGATCCCGATCGCCAGCACCATCCCGAACAGCGACAGCGCGTTGATCGAATAGCCGAACATCAGCAGCAGCGAGAAGGTGCCGATGATCGACACCGGCACGGCGATCAGCGGAATGATCGAGGCACGCCAGGTCTGCAGGAACACGATCACGACGATCACCACCAGCGCGATCGCCTCCAGCAGCGTGTGGACCACCGCCTTGATCGACGAGCGCACGAACTGCGTCGGGTCGTAGACGATCCGGTATTCGACGCCGGCCGGGAAGTCCTGCTTCAGCTCCTCCATGGTGGCGCGCACCTGGTCGGAGATCTGCAGCGAGTTCGCCCCCGGCGACTGGTTGATGGCCATCGCCACCGCCGGCTGGTTGTCGAGCAGCGAGCGCAGGCCGTATTCGGAGGCGTCCAGGTCCACCCGGCCGAGGTCGCGCAGCCGCGTGACCGCGCCGTCCGGCGCCGTCTTCACCACGATGTTGCCGAACTCGTCCTCGGTCTGCAGGCGCCCGCGCGCGTTCACCGACAGCTGCAGCGGCGTGCCCGGAATCGACGGCGACGCGCCGATCACGCCGGCGGCCACCTGCACGTTCTGCTCGCGGATCGACCGCACCACGTCGTCGGCGGTCAGGCCGCGCTCGGCCACCTTCTGCGGATCGAGCCAGACCCGCATCGCGTAGTCGCCCGCGCCCCACAGCTGCACCTGGCCCACGCCCTGGATCCGCGACAGGCGATCCTTCACGTTGATCAGCGCGTAGTTGCGCAGGTAGGTCATGTCGTAGCGGTTGTCCGGCGAGATCAGGTGCACCACCATGGTCAGCGTGGGCGAGCTCTTGACGGTGGTCACGCCGAGCCGCTGCACGTCCTCCGGCAGGCGCGGCAGCGCCTGGTTCACGCGGTTCTGCACGAGCTGCGTGGCCTTGTCCGGATCGGTGCCGAGCTTGAAGGTGACGGTGATCGTCACGTTGCCGTCGCTGTTCGCCTGGGACTGCATGTAGAGCATGTCCTCGACGCCGTTGATCTGCTCCTCGATCGGCGAGGCCACCGTCTCGGCGATCACCTTCGGGTTGGCGCCCGGGTACTGCGCCTTGACGATCACCGACGGCGGCACGACTTCCGGATACTCGGAAATCGGCAGCATGAACATGGCGATGACGCCGCCCAGCAGGATCAGGACGGATAGGACTCCTGCAAAGATCGGACGATCGATGAAGAATTTGGATAGGTTCATGGAAAGCTCTGTCTGAGTGTGCGCGAGTGGGAGCCAGGCGCGCCCGTCACGACGCGGCGCTGCCGGCGGCCTGCGAGGCCGCCGCCTCGGGCACCGCCGCGTCGCCGCCGCCGCCCGTCATCGGCACCAGGTGGACCTTCACCGGTTCGCCCGGGCGCACGCGCTGCGTGCCGTTCACCACCACCCGGTCGCTCGCCTGCAGCCCGCCCGCGATCACGCGCTGGTTGCCGTGCAGCCCGCCGATCCGCACCTCGCGGTAGGCGACCTTGCCCTGCGCGTCCACCACGAACACGAACTTCTTGTCCTGGTCGGTATTGATCGCCGCATCGTCCACCAGCAGGGCCGGATGCGGTGCGCTGCCGTCCACCTTGAGGCGCGCGTAGAGGCCCGGCACCAGCGTGCCGTCGGCGTTGTCGAAGCGCGCGCGCACGCGGATGGTGCCCGACGAGGTGTCGAGCCGGTTGTCCACCGAGTCGATCACGCCGCTGCGCGAGTAGCCGCTCTCGTTGGCCAGACCAAGCTCCACCGGCGCGCGATGGCCGTCGCGCACGGCGCCGATGTAGCGCAGGTAGGTCTGCTCGTCGGCGTCGAACGAGGCATAGATGGGCGACACCGAGACCAGCGTGGTGAGCGGCGCGGCCGTGGCGCCGGCCGACACCACGTTGCCGAGCGTGATCTCGGCGCGCGAGGCGCGGCCCGAGATCGGCGCGACGATGCGCGTGTAGCCGAGGTTGATCCTGGCGGCCTCCAGCGCGGCGGCCGCGGCCTTCACGTTGGCGCTCGCCTCGCGCGCGGCGTTCTGCTTCTCGTCATAGTCGCGCCGGGCGATCGCGTTGTCGCCGAGCAGGCGCTGCGCGCGCTGCCAGTCGGTCTGCGCGTAGCCGTCGCGCGCCTGGGCGGCGGCCAGCTGCGCGGCCGCGCGGTCGACTTCGGCCTGGTATGGGCGCGGGTCGATCACGAACAGCACGTCGCCCTTCTTCACCAGCGCGCCGTCCTTGAAGTTCACCGACACGATGGTGCCCGACACGAGCGGGCGCACGTCGACGCGCTCGATCGCCTCGAGCCGTCCCGAGTAGGTCTGCCAGTCGGTGATCGTCTTCGACAGCACGGTCGCGACGTCCACTTCCTGCAGCGGCGCGGCCTGGGCCGCGGGGGCGCTCGCGCTGGCGCGGATCACGCCGAACGCGCCGCCGCCGACGGCGAGCGCGACGGCCAACGCGGCCGCCGCGAGGCGAGAGCGGGGAGTAGCTAGGATGGACATGAAGATCTCCGGTTGCGTTGGAATGGCGGGAATCAGTCGTTGGCGTGGGCCTGGAACCGGCAGCTCAGGAAGCGCGCGGCCTCCTGCAGCGCGGGCGCGTAGCCGGCCAGCTCGGCATGCGAGACGTCGGGATAGCGGATCACCTGGGTCAGCACGCCGGCCTCGATCAGGCGGGCCGCGTACCTCTCAGCCTCGACATGCAGCATGTCGTTGTGGGCCGTGGCGATCAGCGTGGCGGGCAGCCGCGCGAGCCGCGCCGATTCGAGGGGCGCCGCGTAGGGATGCATGCGCTGCGCCGGCTGGGGCAGGTAGGCGCGGTAGCAGGCCGCGCATTCCTTCAAGGTGATGTCGGAGGCGAGCCGGCGCTCGTTGCCGAGCCGCGTCATGCTCGGATCGAGCATCGGTCCGAACAGCGCCTGGGCGACGATCGTCACGTCGCCGCGGTCGCGCGCGATGAAGGCGAGGCAGTTAGCGAGCTGGCCGCCCGCATCGTGGCCGGCCACCGCGACGCGGCGCGGATTGCCGCCGAACGCGCGGGCGCGCGCCTCCACCCAGCGCGCGGCGCGGTAGGCATCCTCCGGGGCCGCCGGAAACGGATGCTGCGGCGCCAGCGAATACTCGACCGACACCACCAGCGCCGGCATGCGCTCGGCCAGGAAGCGCGCGGCGAAGTCGGCGTCGGCCAGCGAACCGCGCACGAAGCCGCCGCCGTGGAAATAAAGCACTACTGGCAATCCGGTCTTGTCCGGCCGGCGATAGAGGCGCAGCACGATGTCCTGCGCGTGGCCCTCGATCTCGACGTCGGACACCGCGAGCGGCGTGCTCGCCTGTCCCGGCGCGGCCGTGGCGGTGTTCAGCAGATTGCGAAAACCCGATGCGTCCATGAGCGATGCGCGTCAGCGCGTCCATTGCAAGATGGAGCGCATTCTGGGTCCGGCAGACATCAGGATAAATGCCTATAATCCGGCAACACAATTCAGGGGCTTTGAACAATCGACGCACGGGCGTGCGAAACACGGCGTCCGGCCGACTGATTGGGCCGATCAAACCCGGAGGTAAGCAGCATGGACCGTCTTCAAGCGATGCAGGTATTCACGCGCGTCGTCGATACGAACAGCTTCACGAAGGCCGCGGAGACGCTGGGCCTGCCGCGCGCGTCCGTGACGACGATCATCCAGAACCTCGAGGCCTTCCTGGGCGTGCGGCTGATGCATCGGACCACGCGGCGGCTGTCGCTGACGCCGGACGGCGCCGCGTATTACGAGCGCTGCGTGCGGATCCTGGCCGAGGTCGAGGAGACCGAGGCCAGCTTCCAGATCAACAATCGCAAGCCGCATGGCAAGCTGCGGGTGGACATGCCCGGCTCGCTCGGGCGGCTGGTGGTGATCCCGGCGCTGAACGAATTCCGCGAGCGCTTCCCCGACATCGACCTGCAGCTCGGACTGTCGGACCGCCCGGTCGATCTGCTGCAGGAGGGCGTGGACTGCGTGATCCGGATCGGCGTGCTGCAGGATTCGTCGCTCGTCGCGCGCCGGGTCGGGCTGTTCGAGTGCGTCACGGTCGCCTCGCCCGCGTATCTGGCGCGCTGCGGCGAGCCGCACAGCATCGACGACCTGGCCGAGCATCGCGCCGTGAACTATTTCTCGAGCCGCACCGGGCGCACCATCGACTGGGCGTTCCTGATCGAGGGCAAGGAAGTGGAGGTCAAGATGGAGGGCGTGGTGTCGGTCAACGACGCCGACGCCTACGTGACCTGCGGCATCGAGGGCTTCGGCCTGATCCAGCCGCCGCTTTTCATGGTGCTGCCGCAGTTGCGCTCGGGCGTGCTCAAGGAAGTGCTGACGGACCACAAGCCGCTGCCGATGCCGATTTCGGTGGTCTATCCGCACAGCCGGCATCTGTCGCCGAAGGTGCGCGTGTTCGTGGACTGGATCGCCGAGGTGTTCGACCGCTGCCCGCTGCTGAACGGCTCGGGCCGCCCGCCGCTCGACACGGTCTGCAGCAAGCGCACGTTCGAGCAGGCCGAGAGAGCGCCGGCGCTCGATACGCCGGTGATCAACGAGTGGGTGGCCTAAGCCGCCGCAGCCGAGCGCGCCCGATTCCGGCGTGACGCCGGCGGCCGGCCCGGCCCGGCGGCGCGAATCGGCATCTCGTGCCACGCACGCGCATCGAGCGGAGCAGGCAAACCGCCCGCGGGCGGCAGGGCCGCCTGCCTCCCTGCCTCCCTGCCTCCCTGCCGCCACCGCCGGCCGGTTCGGCGAGCGCAAGCGCGCCCGTGGCCCGATGCACGTCGCAATGCGGCAAACCCTCGGCGCTTGATGATCGGCTCGGCATCACACCATTGCGCCGTTGGAATCAATGCCGCCTGCCGGCGCCGCGCGGACTGCGGGCGCTTGCCGAGGCAGCCTCGACGGGCAAGGTTTCGCGCCGGCCCGATTCGCGGTACGGACATCGATTGTTCCAGCACGGCGACAATTCAATTCGCGTCCGTCCCATTTATTGATGCTGCGCTTGCACTTAAATTTCACTCCGTCGCGCGCCCCGTCGGCTGCGCATCCGAATCGAAATGGAGTCGAACATGAACCGCATCGCCATCTCCCTCGCCGCGCTCGCCCTGTCCACCACTGCCTTGCCGGCGTTCGCCGGCGGCGGCATCGGCCTGTCGGGCAGCTATGGCGATCTGCCTCACGCCACGCCCATCCACCACCCGAGCCGCGCGCAAGTGCGCGCCGAACTGGCCCAGGCCCAACGCGACGGCACGCTGGCCGCGCTGCGCAAGACGACCTCGTACCCGCAAGGCGTGGAGATCGCGCAACGCCCGGCGCAGTCGGAATCGGGCGGCCCGGCGAACCCGCTCGCCTCGGCCGAGCATTGAAGCGGTCGCGCCCGGGCGCGACGCTCGATGCCGGCGCTGCCCAGCACGGCGGCGCAGGCACCCACGTCAAGGAAGGAGGCCATGATCGTGAACCCGAACGAACCGAAACCGTCCCAACTCGACCAATGGGATCGCACCGTCCCGGTGTGGATTCCGTTCCGCGCGCAGCCGCAGGGCCGGCAGAACGCCGATGCCGGCAGCGCCGGCCGACGGCTCGCACCGCCCCCCGCCGCAGCGCCGCTTGATGCGCCGAGCGGCGCCGGCCAACGGCGCCGAGATCGAGTGCCGGTCGGTGCCGGGATTCGGCGCTGAAACCGAAACCGGCGGCCGCCGCCTCTTCCGATGCCGCGGCCGCCGGCTGCAGCGGGGCATGGCGCGCCGCGCGCGCCCGGCCGGATGCGCTCAGCGCGTCGGCACGCCCGCGCGCCATTCGCCCCAGTGCTTGACGATGTCCTGCACGAGCGGGTTGCCGGCGCGATAGAGGTTCTCGGTGGCGATCGCGAAGCCGCCCTGGTCGGCATAGTTCAGCAGGTTGTCGACGCTGGTCTGGCCCGGATACGGCCGGTCGAAGTCCGAACCCGTGCGCAGCAGCGCCACGCGCGAGAGATCGACGCGCTGCGTGGCGGCGGCCCGCGTGAGCGCCTCATAGGTCGCGTTGTCCTCCTGCGCGGTCATGCAGTAAGTGCCCTTGCCGTCGGTCAGGATCTTCGTCCACTCGCGCGCGCGCTCGCCGAGCTTGGTGCCGGAAAACCAGGTGTTGCCCGACGAGGTGTCGCAGCGCACCACCGCCGGCGGCCGGTTGGCCGGCGCCGTGTCGAATTTCGCGCGCGCGGCCTGGGCCTGCGCGTTGTCGGCCAGCACCACGTTGCGCGACAGTGCATAGGCCGCGTCGGTCAGCTTCGGATTGAGCTCGAACACCTCGGTCTTGTAGTCGAGCGGCGGCTTCTGGCTGGGGTCCTTGGTGTTGATGCCGAGATAGCCGGTGTGCCAGCCGGCCGGGATTTCGCGCGCGTCGAGCTCCCACTGCAGGCTGAAATCGACCAGGTAATGCGACCAGGCGGCCGAGCCGACCGTGCCTTGCGCGGGATCGACGCCGGCGATGCCGGAGATCAGGAAATAGGTACGGCGCAGGTCGAATTGCGGCGAGAACGTCAGCGCCATGATGGTGGCGGCCGCGTTCGCGTATCCCATGCCCGTCGTCACGACGCAGACGTCCTCGCGGTTGCATTGCACGTTCGGATAGTCGGGCGAGAGCCCCGGCACCTTCACCTGCGTCCATGGGCCGAGCCGGTCGGTCCAGGCCTGCCCTTCCGGGCCGAACATCGTGACGATCATCACCTTCGGCGCACGCGTGCCGGCAAGGTGGCCGGCAGCGTCGGGCGAAGCCGCGTCCTGCGCGGCGGACAGCGGCGTGGTGCACGCGGCGAACGAGAAAACGGCCAGGGTAGACAGCAAGCGAGTCAGCATCGTCGTTCCTTTTGAATGAAGTGGTGAGAACGGCTCCCGAAGGCTGCGGGACTTGCGCGCGCGGCCAGGCCCTCCGGCCGCGCGCGCCGCGAATCCGCCGTGCCACGGCACGGGCCCCGCGGGGCCGGCGGCGCGCCATGAGGCCCGGTCACGCCGCTGTCCGGTGACAAGCATAACGAAAACCGGCAGGCGCACGCCGGCAGGCGCGCAGACCCGGCTGAGGATACGACGTGCGGGGCGGGGGGCGGCGTCCCGCTGCGCGCCGGCCGTGACGGGCCGCGCTGCAGGCAGGACTGCACCGCGGGCCGGGCGGGGTGAACGGCGGCGGCAGGCGTTGCACTCGCGCTTGCGCCCATGCCCGCTCATGACGAAGGCCGGCGAGCCGACCGCGGCGCGGCCCGAAGCGGGCGCGGCGGCGGCCGGAGCCACGGGGCGGGACGCGGCGCCATGCTCTCTTAGCTGCGCGGCGCGGCCGCCGGCATGACCTCGACGGTCAGGTGCGACAGGCCGTCGACGCCGGCCAGCCGCTGGTGATAGAAGCGCGCATCGCGGCTCGCGCTGCCGGTGGCGACCGACAGCGCGGCGCTCAGATGGCCGGGGCCGAGACGCCAGAGGTGCAGATCGACGACCGCATCGCCGTCGCCCTCGATCCGCTCGCGGATTCGCGCCGCGAGCGCGGGGTCGGGCGTCATGTCGAGCAGCGTCGCGCCGGTGTCGCGGATCAGCACGAACGACCAGTTGGCGATCACCAGCGCGCCGACGATGCCGGCCAGCGGGTCCATCCAGTTCCAGCCGAACGCGCGCGCGGCGATCAGCCCTGCGATCGCGAGCACCGACACCACGGCATCGCCGATCACGTGCAGATACGCAGCGCGGAAATTGTGATCGCGCGCGTGAAACGCCTGCTGGCCGTGGGCGCCGTGATGCGCGGCGGCGTCCGCATGATCGTGCCGATGCGCCGCATCGGCCTGATGCCGCTCCGGCGCGTGATCGTGACCATCGTGATGATCGTGGCCGCCATGCGCATGGCCATGGTGGGCGCCGCCGAGCAGCCAGGCGCAGCTGAGATTGACGGCGAGCCCGAACACGGCGATCGGAATCGCCTCGCCGAACCGGATCGGCACCGGCTCGACCAGCCGCGTGACGGCTTCATAGCCGATCAGCACCGCGATCAGCGCGAGCGCGACGGCGCTCGTGAAACCGGCCAGATCGCCAAGCTTGCCGGTACCGAACGAGAAGCGCGAATCGTGCGCATGGCGCCGCGCGTAGGTATAAGCGAGCGCGGCGATCAGCATCGCGCCGGCATGCGTCGACATGTGCAGGCCGTCGGCGACGAGCGCCAGCGAACCGAAGCGCCAGCCGCCCGCGATCTCGGCCAGCATGGTCAACGCGCAGAGCGCGATCACGAACCAGGTGCGCCGCTCGCGGCTCGCATGCTCGGCGCCGAGAAACACATGCTCGTGCCGTACAGGTCCGGACTTCATGCCCAATGTTTCGTTCATCGCACTTCCCCTCTCCTTACTTGAAGTAACTGTGGACGACCTCGATCAGTTGCTCGGTCGCCCTGCCGCCGGCCTCGTCAGGTTGGAACGCCGGCGCGTCCACCAGATGCTCGCGGATGTGCGACTCGAGCACGGCCGCGAGCAGTCCGTTCATCGCGCCGCGGCAACTGGTCAGCCGCTGCAGCACGTTGTTGCAGCCATGCTCTTCCTCGAGCGCGCGCTCGACGGCTTCCAGCTGCCCCTTGATGCGGCGAACGCGGTTCAGCAGCTTCTGCTTGTCCTTGACGGTGTGGCTCATGGTGAGTGCGAATATACCATAGGGGGGTATACCTTGCAGTAAAACCCGATTGTGAAATCGGCAACCCGACGGGGTTCCCGGGCGAATCTCATGAGTCTCGCGGCGGCGCCGCCGCGGGCGATATCGTCAGGCGACCTCGATGCGGGCCGGGCCGTCCACCAGCTCGCCGATCACGGCGGCTTGCGCGAAACCGTCCGCGTGGAAGCAGGCCAGCACCGCGTCGACCGTGTCGGGCGCGCAGGCCACCAGCAGCCCGCCCGAGGTCTGCGGATCGGTCAGCAGCGCCCGAGCGGCAGCCGGCAGGGTCTCGCCGAGCCGCACCTCGGCGCCGTAGGCGGCCCAGTTGCGCTCCGAGGCGCCCGTCACCACGCCGCTCGCGGCCAACGCCTCGACGCCGGCCAGCCACGGCAGCGCCGCGTAGCGCACGCGCGCCGTGAGCCGCGCGCCGCGCGCCACCTCCAGCCCGTGCCCGAGCAGGCCGAAGCCCGTCACGTCGGTCATCGCATGTACCCCCGGCAACGCCGCCAATTCGGCCCCGGGCCGGTTGAGCCGGGTGGTCGCGGCGATCATCGCGGCGTAGCCCGCGTCGTCGAGCTGGCCCTTCTTCAGCGCCGCCGACAGCACGCCGACGCCGAGCGGCTTGCCGAGCACCAGCAGGTCGCCCGCGCGCGCGCCGGCGTTGCGCTTGACGCGCGACGGATGCACGATGCCGAGCGCCGCGAGGCCGTAGATCGGCTCGACCGAATCGATCGAATGACCGCCCGCCACGGGAATCCCCGCCTCCGCGCAGACCGCTTCGCCGCCCTTGAGCACGGCGGCGATCGTCTCGTGCGGCAGCACGTTGATCGGCATGCCGACCAGCGCGAGCGCGAGGATCGGCTTGCCGCCCATCGCGTAGACGTCGGACAGCGCGTTGGTGGCGGCGATCCGGCCGAAGTCGTAGGGATCGTCGACGATCGGCATGAAGAAATCGGTGGTGGCGACGATCGCCTGCTCGTCGTTGAGCCGGTACACGGCGGCATCGTCGGAGGTTTCGGTGCCGACCAACAGGTCGGGGAACAGCGCGGGCGGCGCGTTGCGCCTGAGCAGCTCGGCGAGCACGCCCGGCGCGATCTTGCAGCCGCAGCCGCCGCCGTGCGAGAGGCTGGTCAGACGCGGCGGATTCGATTGCGGGTTGGAGTTCATGAAGGCGGTCCTGGTTGGCGAAGCGTCCATTATCGGCAATCCGCCGCGAACGCGCCCGCGCCGGCGCCTCGCGTTCGGCCCCGGCGCTTGGCGAAACCGGGCGAAGCCGGCATAATCCACGCCTTGCCTCATTTTGCCTATCTTTGCCTCATCACCGCTTTCCGGCTCGCGGCTCCCTGCCGGCCGGCATCGAGCGCGCCTGGCGCGCCCCGACAACATGGATCATCTGCTGGTCGCCCTCGTCCTGTTCTCCGCGCTGCTGCATGCGGTCTGGAACGCGTTTCTGCATGTCAGCGAGGATCGCGTGATCCAGCTCGGCACCATGGCGCTTCCCTATCTGGCGGCGGGTGCGGCCGGCGCGCTGTGGCTGCCGGCGCCGGCGCCCGGCGCGTGGCCCTGCATCGCCGCCTCGGCGACGCTCGAACTCGGCTATTGCCTCGCGCTGCTGCGAGCCTACCGCAGCGGCGAATTCAGCCAGATCTACCCGATCGCGCGCGGCAGCTCCCCGCTGCTGATCGCGCTGCTGGCGCTGCCCGCGCTCGGCGAGCGGCCGTCGGCCTGGGGGCTCGCCGGCATCGTGCTGGTCTCGCTCGGCATCATGTCGCTCGGGCTGCGGCGCGGCCTGCGGCTGTCCGGCGAGAGCGTGCCCTACGCGGTGCTCACCGGCGTGTTCATCGCCGCCTACTCGGTGGTGGACGGCATCGGCGTGCGGCTCGCCGGCAATTCGCTGTCGTACGTCTGCTGGGTCTATCTGCTCTGGAACCTGCCGCAGTTCGCGCTCGTCTGCGCGCTGCGCGGCGGCCCGCGGCGGCTGCTGGCGTCGCGCGCCACGCTCTGGCGCGGCGTGGGCGCCGGCACCTGCGCGCTCGGCGCCTATGCGATCGTCACGCTCGCGTACCGGCATCTGCCGGTGGCCAGCGTGTCGGCGCTGCGCGAGACGAGCTCGATCTTCGCGATCGGCATCGGCTGGTTCGCGCTGCGCGAGCGCCCCACCGCGCGGCGGCTCGCAGCCTGCGTGATGGTAGCTGCCGGGGCCGTGCTGATCCGGATGTGAGGCATGCCAGCCGGTCGGCACGGCCGATGCGGCAACGCGATCGTCCCCGCGCCACGGCCATCGCATGCCTGCCGGCGGCCGCTTGCCTGACCGCGGCATGCGCCGTCACCGGCAGGCACGCCATCTCGTTGTCCTGACGAACTCCCCTGTTCTCGGCCGTGAATCCCGCGCGATGTCGTCGCGCTGGCCCACGACAGACGCGATTTGCACCTGCTGCGGCTGCCGGGCGAGCTCGGTGCCAGTCGGCCCGGCCTGCGAATCGCCCTTCATGGAAACGAGCGGCACGCATGGCGCGCCGGCCCGATCGACGCGCGCCGTCCGCGGCCCGTTTCTTGCGCAGCTCAGCCGGGACTGGAAAGCCGGGCGCCGCCGCCTGTCCGGCGCGGCTTTGCGCCCCCGCAGGGGCGATCGGCTTGTAATTTTTACAGCAATCCTTGCGGAGCGCATGCTGCCCGCGGCTGCGTTCGCGCGCCGAGGTCACGCGAAAAACAGGTAACTGCTCATGACGTTAGACGACTCGAGATTTCGCCCTGCGCCACCCCACTCCGATTCCGCGCCATCCGATGAGGGATCGGCATTCACCGACATCGAGCCACTGGAAAACGTGGCGACGGGCGTGCCGGGCCTCGACGAGATCCTCGGTGGCGGCTTCGTGCGCGGCGGCCTTTATCTGATCGAGGGGATGGCCGGCGCGGGCAAGACCATCCTGTCCAGCCAGATCGGCTTTCATCGCGTGCGCCAGGGCGAGCGCGTGCTCTACATGACGCTGATCGCCGAGTCGCACGACAAACTGCTCGGCCACCTGCGCGAGCTCGACTTCTTCGATCCGGCCGCCGTCGCGCAGAAGATGATGTTCGTGTCGGGCTATCACGAGCTGATCGAGGACGGCCTCGACGGCTTCCTCAGGCTGATCGCCGCGAGCCTGGCCAACTACCGGCCGGGCCTGCTGATCGTGGACGGCTTTCGCAGCGCGCGCGAGTTCAGCGAAACCGAGCTGTCGCTGTCGAAATTCATCCACGAGCTGAACGCGCTGGTGGCCGCGATGGGCTGCACCACGCTGCTGCTCGCGCCGCTGTCGGGCAACGAGCCGCATCCCGAGCACACGCTGGTGGACGGGCTGATCGAACTGAACCGCTATACCGACGGGATGCGCCGCGCGCGCGAGATCGAGGTTCACAAGATGCGCGCGCGCAACCATCTGCTCGGCCGGCACTTCTTTCGCATCACCTCCAGCGGCCATGCGATGTACCCGCGCCTGGAGGCGCGCTTCGCCAACCTCGAGGACGAGCGCGACCTGCGCCAGCGGCTCGACACCGGCCTGCCGCATCTCGATCAATTGCTCGGCGGCGGCTTCGTGCGCGGCTCGACCACCACGGTGATGGGGCCGTCCGGGGTCGGCAAGACGCTGCTCGCGCTGCAGTTCCTGCAGGCCGGCGTCGCGCGCGGCGAGAAGGCGGTCTACCTGGGCTTCTACGAATCGCCGCAGCGGCTGATCGGCAAGGCCGAGACGGTCGGCATCCGGCTGCGCGAGGCGTTCGCCGACGGCCGCCTGGCGATGCAGTGGCAGCCGGCCGTCGAGCTCGAGGTGGACGAGCTGGCCGCCAACACGCTGGCGCTGATCCAGCGGCTCGGCGCCTCGCGGCTCGTGATCGACGGCATGGAGGGCTTCCGCGATTCGGCCCTGCGCCCCGCGCGCTTCGGCCTGTTCCTGAACGCCTTCAACCACGCGCTGCGCAATGCCGGCGTCACCGCACTGCTGATCGAGGAGCTGCCGCTCTATCCGGAACCGTCGAACGGCAGGAGCGAGAGGCTCTGCGCGCTGACCGAGAACCTGATCGCGCTGCGCTACGCGGAAACCGACGGCCGCCTGCGGCGCATGCTGTCGGTGGTCAAGGAACGCGAGAGCGCGCACGACACCTCGCTGCGCGAGCTTTCCATCACCTGCGCAGGGCTCGGCCTCACCGATGAACCGACGCGCTCCCCCAGGCCCGGCCCCTTTCCCGCGAAGGGACGATGAGCCCGAATCGCCACGCAACGGACGCTAGCGACAGATGAAAACAATCCTGCTGGTAGACGACGAATTCGATGTGCTGGTGGTGTGGCGCCTGCTGCTGGAACAGGCCGGCTATCGCGTACTCACGGCGCCCAGCGGCGCGGCGGCGCTGGAGGCGATCAGGGCACGGCCGCCGGACCTGGTGGTGACCGACTTCATGATGCCGGAGATGTCGGGCGCGGACGTCTGCGCCGCCCTGGCGGCCGAACCGGCATGGCGCGGCATCCCGATCATCCTTTGCAGCTCGCGCGACGCCATCCCCTTGCAGCCGAATCCGCTGATCGCCTATGCACGCAAGCCGCTCGCGTTCGACCGTCTGCGCGAGATGATAGGGAAGCTGCTGGAGGGGTCCGCGCCGTGACGCTTCGCACGCCCTTGCCGGTGCCTTTCGCGCCGGGCAGCCGATTTTGGCCAGCCCGGTGCGGCGCCGGCTTGGGTCCGGCATAGCGGCGGTTGCGGGGCGCTCGCCGCGGCAACGCAGGCTCGATGATTGCGCCCGGCACATCGTCCCCCACGGCTTCGGGCATCGTCCGCTGCCCGGCCAGGCAAGCCGGGAAGCCGCCCCCCCCCTCTCTCCGCCCCGACAGCACCAGTCCGTCATTTCGCAACGGCTACCACGGCACCGGGCAGGCACCGGCCTGCCGTGGCTGCTTACCACCGTGCCCCGGGCCGCGCCTGGCGGCTCGCAGCACCCGATCGCCATCAGCCCGGGCAGCGCGGCGCGTGGCCGGCGAAACGCGCCGGGTGCAGGCAAGCCGTCGCTTCCGCGCCGCCGCCTCGGGCACGGCCGACCGGTGCCGCCGCGCGGCCGACCCGGCGCGCTGACACGCTGACGCGACGACGCGCGCGCCGACCACGCCGGATGCGCCAGCGTTCATGGAACGAACCCTGCTCGACAGGTGTGCTCGGACGACGCCGCGCCACGCCCGCCGCGCTTTGCGATAACGCGGCGCACGGTGCGCAGCCGGACCGACGCTTCCCGACAAACTTTGTAAAAACCGACGCCGTCATTCGTCAAGGAGTGCTCATGTTCACCCACAATTCCCGCCTGCAGTACACCGTTCGCGTCGCGACGCCGAATCCGGGCCTCGCCAACCTGTTGCTGGAACAGTTCGGCGGCCCGCAGGGCGAGCTCGCGGCGGCCATGCGGTATTTCACGCAGGCCGTCACCGAGGAAGACCCGGGCCGCAAGGACATGCTGCTCGACATCGCCACCGAGGAGCTGAGCCATCTGGAGGTGATCGGCTCGCTGGTGGCGATGCTCAATCGCGGCGCCAAGGGCGAGCTGGCAGAAGCGGTGGACCATCAGGCGGACCTCTACCGCAAGCTGCAGGGCGCGGGCAACGACAGCCATCTCACGCAGGTGCTGTACGGGGCGGGAACGCCTCTCACGAACTCGGGCGGCGTGCCATGGACGGCCGCCTATCTCGACACGATCGGCGAGCCCACGGCCGACCTGCGCTCGAACATCGCCGCGGAGGCACGCGCCAAGATCATCTATGAACGGCTCATCAACGTCTGCGACGACGCCGGCGTGCGCGACGCGCTCGGCTTCCTGATGACGCGAGAGGTCTCGCACCAGATCTCGTTCGAGAAGGCGCTCTACGCGATCACGGCGAACTTCCCGCCGGGCAAGCTGCCGCCGAACCCGCCCTTCGATCACGTGTACTTCGACATGTCGCCCGACGCGCCGCCGGTGCCGGGGCCGTGGAACCGCGGCGACGGACTGGAGGCACGCGAGGCCGAGCCGGCCGTCGACGGCGGCGACGGGTCCGCCAGCGTGACGCTGGACGGCGAGCAGGACGCCGCCATCCGCGCGATGGCCAGGCGGCTCGAATCCGACCCTGCCGTCGACCCGACCACCGGCGCCGAACTGGGCCGCGACGGCCCGATCCCGCGCGACGGCGGCGCGCGGTGAGCGCGCCGAGCACATCCCCCGGACGCATCGTCTACGACAGGAGGCAAGCATGATTGGCAACGACACCCCCACCGACAAGCATCTGAACGACTGGCTGCGCGATGCGCACGCCATGGAGCAGCAGGCGGAAACGATGCTGAGCGCGATGGCCAAGCGCCTCGAGCACTATCCGGACCTGAAGCAGCGCATCGAGCAGCACATCACGCAGACCCAGGAGCAGTCGCGCCTCGTGCGCGAATGCCTCGAACGGCGCGGCAGCGACACCTCATCGCTCAAGGATCTGGGCGCGAAGAGCGGGGCCGCAATGCAGGGCTTCTTCGGCATGTTCGCGCCGGATGAAGTGGTCAAGAGCGGCATCGCGGGCTATACGTTCGAGCACTTCGAGATCGCGTCGTACCGCGCCTTGATTTCAGCGGCCCGCGACGTGGGTGACGCCGAAACCGCCGCCGTCTGCGAACGCATCCTGCCGGAGGAAATCGCGATGGCGCAATGGCTGGAAACCCACCTGCCGGCCGTCACCGACGCCTATCTGGCGCGCTCGCGCGCCGACGTCACGGCCAAGCGCTGACGCCCGGCAGCCAACCGGCCCGCGCAGGCGCGCGGGCCGGTTGGCTCACTTGATCGCCCGGGTCTTGGCGCTGATCCAGTCCATCCCCGCGAGCAGGACCGCCGACAGCACAAAGGTCATGTGCACCGCGATCCCCCAGATGATCGTCGTCAGACCGACCTTGTCGAGCGACAGAAATCCACGCAGCACCTCGATGGCCGATATCGCCACGATCGACGCCATCAGCTTCAGCTTGATGTCGGTGAATCCGACGTGTCCGATCCATTCCGGCGTGTCCTCGTGACCGCCGAGCTTGAGCCGCGAGACAAAATTCTGATAGCCGCCGAATATGATCATGAGCAGAAGATTGGCCATCAGCGAGAGGTCGACGAGCGACAGCACCCCGAGGATGACGTCCTCCACTTCACTATCGAGCAGCGTGACGGCCAGATGCCAGAACTCCTGGCAGAACTTGATCAGCAACATGAGCATCCCGAGCGCCAGCCCCGCATAGATCGGCGCCAACACCCAGCGGCTCGCAAACAGACCGTGTTCGAACAGTCTCTCGGCGGCATTCGACGCATGGCCTTTCGTTTCTTCCGTGGGTCGCATCATCTTCCTCGATACCGGCGTGCCGGCTGTGTCATCGTCGTCGGCATGCCGACACATTTGCTTGCGCCGGCCCGCCGGCTGGTGCCGTTCGACCGGGACGCGCGCCTCGGCCCGTGCCGAGGCCGCGCGTTTTCAAGGCCACCGCCCGGATCCGGCCGGCATCTCGAAGGGTATACCGGGCGCGGCCGCCGTGCTCGACGAATTGAAAGCGGCCGGCACCACCGGCGGCGGCGCGCTCAGCCGGCGCGCCGTGCGAACACGACGGCGTCGATCGCCTGTGCGAGCGTGTCGAACGCCGCGCCGATCTCGTCCTCGTGAACGCAGGCGTAGCCGAGCAGCAGCCCCGGCGCCGCGCGCGACGCGTCGGCGTAGTAGCCGGACAGCGCGCGCACCACGATGTTGCGCTCGAGCGCCGCGCGCGCGAGCGCCTGATCGTCGGCGCCGTCGGGCAGGCGCATCACGAGGTGCAGCCCGGCGTCCCCGCCCACGGCCGGCAGCGCATCGCCGTAGCGGCGCGCCAGCACGTCGAGCAGCGTCTGGCGGCGCAGCCCGTAGAGCGCGCGCATCTTGCGGATATGCGAGACGAAATGGCCCTCGGCGATGAACTCGGCCAGCACCGCCTGCTGCAGCAGCTGCCCTTCGCGATACAGCTCGGCGCTCGCGGTGGCGAAGCTGCCGGCGAGCGGCTCCGGCGCGACCAGATAGCCGACCCGCAATCCCGGGAACAGCGTCTTGCCGAAGCTGCCCACGTAGATCACCTGCCCGCTCGTGTCGAGCCCCTGCAGCGACGCGAGCGGCCGGCTGCCGTAGCGGAACTCGCTGTCGTAGTCGTCCTCGATGATCCAGGCGCCGTGCTGGCGCGCGTATTCGAGCAGCATGCGCCGCCGCGCGAGGCTCATCACCATGCCGAGCGGGTACTGATGCGACGGCGTGACGAGCATCAGCTTCGGCGGCACCGCCAGATCGGCGGCGTCGGGCGCGATGCCCTCGTCGTCGACGGCGATCGGCCGCGTGGTCAGCCCCGACACCTGCAGCACGCTGCGCATGCCCCAGTAGCACGGATCCTCGGTCCAGATCGCGTCGCCGGGGTCGGTCAGCAGCCGCACCGCCAGGTCGATCGACTGGTGGATGCCGGTGGTGATCACGATCTGCTCGGGCGTGCAGCGCACCGAACGCGAGGTCCGCAGGTAGTCGGCCAGCGCCTCGCGCAGCGAGGCGAGGCCGCCGCCCGGCGCGTAGGTCAGCAGGTCGGGGCGCAGGCGGCGCCAATACTTGTTGTGCAGGCGCATCCAGACGCGCGCCGGGAAGCGCGACACGTCGGGCACGCCGGGCATGAACGCGCCGCCCTGGCGCTTCGATACGCCGGCGCCGGCCACCAGCCGCGCGCCACGCGCGGACAGCGCGCCGCCCGCCGAGTGCGCCGGCGGGCCGCCGGCGCCGCCCGGGCCCGCCGCGGCATCGGCCGTGCCGGCCCCCGCCGGCCGGCGCGCGCGGCCGCCCTTTCCGCTCGCGCCGCCGCCCGCCTCGTCCCGCTCGGCCGCGCCGACGATCTCGTCCGGCGAACTGTCGGCCACGAACGTGCCGCGCCCGGTGGCCGACGTCACGTAGCCCTCCAGCACCAGTTGCTCGTAGACCTGCGTGACGGTGTTGCGCGCGATCCCGAGTTCGGCCGCGAGCAGCCGCGACGACGGCACGCGCGTGCCGGCCGGCAGCTCGCGCGACAGGATCGCCTGCTGCAGCAGCCGGTGCAGCTGCCGGTAGATCGGCTGCGCGCCGCCGCCCCGCACGAGGCGCTGCGCGAGCCAGTCGGACAACATGCTCGCCCGCAAAATTGGCTCCTATAGATTTACTGAAATGGCTCTGATTTCCAGAGCCAAATTTGATTATATTCAACTCCGTCGGAGGCCCCCCGCGCCCCCCTGTATTGACCGAGTCGAATCGACTGGAAGGAGATATCCGTGAAGAATGCCGATCTGCAAGCCCGCAAGAACGCCGCCACCCCGCGCGGCGTCGGCGTGATGTGCGACTTCTATGCCGCGCGCGCCGAGAACGCCGAGCTGTGGGACGTGGAGGGCCGCCGCTTCATCGATTTCGCGGCCGGCATCGCGGTGATGAACACCGGCCACCGCCACCCGAAGCTCGTCAAGGCGATCGCCGCGCAGCTCGAGCAATTCACGCACACGGCCTACCAGATCGTTCCCTACGCGTCCTACGTCGAACTGGCCGAGAAGATCATCGCGCGCGCGCCGGGCAGCTTCGCGAAGAAGGCCGCGTTCTTCACCACGGGCGCCGAGGCCGTCGAGAACGCCGTCAAGATGGCGCGCGCCTTCACCGGCCGCCCCGGCGTGATCGCGTTCGCGGGCGGCTTCCACGGCCGCACCATGATGGGCATGGCGCTGACCGGCAAGGTCGCGCCGTACAAGCTCAATTTCGGGCCGTTCCCGGGCGACGTGTTCCACGCGCCCTACCCGAACCCGCTGCACGGCGTGAGCGTGGCCGCCTCGCTGAAGGCGATCGACCTGCTGTTCAAGGCCGACATCGATCCGAAGCGCGTGGCGGCGATCATCTTCGAGCCGGTGCAGGGCGAAGGCGGCTTCTACGCGGCACCGGCCGATTTCGTGCGCGGCCTGCGCAAGATCTGCGACGAGCACGGCATCGTGCTGATCGCCGACGAGGTGCAGACCGGCTTCGCGCGCACCGGCAAGCTGTTCGCGATGCAGCACCACGACGTGCTGCCCGACCTCATCACCATGGCCAAGAGCCTCGCGGGCGGCATGCCGCTGTCGGGCGTGGTCGGCCGCGCCGACGTGATGGACGCGGCCGCGCCGGGCGGCCTCGGCGGCACCTACGCGGGCAATCCGCTCGCGGTGGCCGCCGCGCACGCGGTGCTCGACATCATCGACGAGGAACGGCTCGAAGCGCGCGCCGTCACGCTCGGCGACAAGCTCAAGGCGCGGCTCGCCGCGCTGCAGCCCGAGGTGCCGCAGATCGCCGACGTGCGCGGCCCGGGCGCCATGGTGGCCGTCGAGTTCTTCAAGGCCGGCACGCAGGAGCCGGACGCGGACTTCACCAAGCGCGTGCAGGCGCGCGCGCTCGAACGCGGCCTGCTGCTGCTGATCTGCGGCGTCCACTCGAACGTGATCCGCTTCCTGTTCCCGCTGACGATCCCGGACGCCGTGTTCGACGAAGCGCTCGGCATCCTCGACACCGTGCTGAAGGAAACCGTCGGCGTCGCCGCCTGACGCGGCACCGCCCCGGCAGGCCGCCTGCCTCGCCTGCGCCGCGCCCGTCCGGGACGCGGCGTCTTGCATCGGCTTCACGGAATCTCACATGAGCACCGCACTCACCACCGCACTGAAGGACCCCTCGCTATTCCGCCAACAGGCCTATTTCGCCGGCCAATGGCAGGACGCCGCAAACGGCGCCACGTTCGAGGTCCGCAATCCCGCCACCGGCGAGCTGATCGGCACCGCGCCGCTGGCCGGCGCGGCCGAGACGCGCCGCGCGATCGAGGCGGCCAACGCCGCCTGGCCGGCCTGGCGCAAGCGCACCGCGAAGGAGCGCGCCGCGATCCTGCGCCAATGGTACGAACTGATGCTCGCGCACGCCGACGATCTCGCGCTGATCCTCACCACCGAGCAGGGCAAACCGCTCGCCGAGGCGAAGGGCGAGATCCAGTATGCGGCATCGTTCATTGAATGGTTCGCCGAGGAAGGCAAGCGCGTGTACGGCGACACGATCCCGACGCCGGCCGGCGACAGGCGCATCGTGGTCGTGAAGGAGCCGGTGGGCGTCTGCGCGGCCATCACGCCGTGGAATTTCCCGGCCGCGATGATCACGCGCAAGGTCGGCCCGGCGCTCGCGGCCGGCTGCCCGATCGTGGTCAAGCCGGCCGAGGCCACGCCGTTCTCGGCGCTGGCGCTGGCCGTGCTGGCCGAGCGCGCGGGCGTGCCGGCCGGCGTGTTCAGCGTGGTGACGGGCGAGCCGAAGGCGATCGGCGGCGAGCTGACCGGCAACCCCACGGTGCGCAAGCTCTCGTTCACGGGCTCCACGCCGATCGGCCGGCTGCTGATGGCGCAGTGCGCGCCGACCGTCAAGAAGGTCTCGCTCGAGCTGGGCGGCAACGCCCCGTTCATCGTGTTCGACGACGCCGACCTGGACGCGGCCGTGGCGGGCGCGATTGCCTCGAAGTACCGCAACAGCGGCCAGACCTGCGTCTGCACCAACCGCTTCTACGTCCACGACAAGGTCTACGACGCGTTCGCCGACAAGCTGCGCGCGGCCGTCGAGCAGCTCAAGGTGGGCCGCGGCACCGAGGCCGGCGTCGTGCAGGGCCCGCTCATCAACGAGGCGGCCGTGCTGAAGGTGGAGGCGCACATCGAGGACGCACTCGCCAAGGGCGCGCGCGTGGCCACCGGCGGCAAGCGCCACGCGCTCGGCCACGGCTTCTTCGAGCCGACCGTGCTGACGGGCGTGACGCCCGCCATGAGGGTCGCGAAGGAGGAGACCTTCGGCCCGCTCGCCCCGCTGTTCCGGTTCGCCTCCGACGACGAGGTGGTGGCGCTCGCGAACGATACCGAGTTCGGCCTCGCCGCCTATTTCTACAGCCGCGACATCGGCCGCGTCTGGCGCGTGGCAGAGGCGCTCGAGTACGGCATGGTGGGCATCAACACCGGGCTGATCTCGAACGAGGTGGCGCCGTTCGGCGGCGTCAAGCAGTCGGGGATGGGCCGCGAGGGCTCGCACTACGGGATCGACGACTACGTCGTGATCAAGTATCTGTGCCTGGGCGTGTGAGCCGGCGCAGGCCGCTTCGCCGCCGCTGAAACCACGCCTTCGCGGTGCGAGCCGCGAGGGCGTTTCTTCATGGCGCGCGCCGCGCCCGCTTCATGGGCCGCCTCATGGGCCGCCTCATGGGCCGCCTCGGCGGCCGCCACGCGCAGCCGCACGCCGTGTTGTTCAGCGGAACACGCCGACCGCGTCGACCAGCGAAGTGGCCTGCTGGCGCAGGCTCTCGGAGGCGGCCGCGCTCTGCTCGACGAGCGCCGCGTTCTGCTGCGTGATGTTGTCGAGATCGACCACCGCCCGATCGACCTGCTCCACGCCCACGCTCTGCTCGGAGGTGGACGAGCTGATCTCGGCGATCAGGTCCGCCACGCGCTTGACCTGCACGACGAGGTCGTCCATCGCGCGGCCCGCGTCGTCCACGCGCCGCGCGCCCGATGCCACGCGCTCGACGCTGTTCTCGATCAGCGTCTTGATTTCCTTGGCCGCGTTCGCGCTGCGCTGCGCGAGCGCGCGCACCTCGCCGGCCACCACCGCGAAGCCGCGCCCCTGCTCGCCGGCCCGCGCGGCCTCCACCGCGGCGTTCAGCGCCAGGATGTTGGTCTGGAACGCGATGCCGTCGATCACGCCGATGATGTCGGCGATGCGCCGCGAGCTGTCGGTGATGTCGTTCATGGTGCCGACGATCTCGCCCACCGTATGGCCGCCGCGCGCCGCCGCGTCGCTGGCCGACACCGCGAGCTGGTTCGCCTGCGAGGCGGTGGCCGCGTTGTTCGACACCGTGGCCGTCATCTGGGCCATCGACGAGGCGGTCTGCTGCACGGCGGTGGCCGCCTGCTCGGTGCGCGCGCTCAGGTCGTTGTTGCCCTGCGCGATCTCGCTGCTCGCGCGCTGCACGTTGAGCACCTGCTCGCTGACGTCGTCCACCAGCCAGCGGAACATCAGCCCGAGCTGGTCGATCGTGCGCAGCGTCATGCCGATCTCGTCGACGCGCGTGACGGCCGGGCCGCTGCGATTCTCGCCCGTGGCCACGTCCAGCGCGCGCTGCCGCACCGCGCGCAGCGGCTGCGCGATCTGCACGTCGAGCCAGGCGGCGACGAGGCCCGCGGCCACCGCCGCGGTGCCCGCCACGCCTGCGAGCGCCGCGCCCGTCACGCCGCACGCCCACGCGCCGGCTGCCACCACCGGCACCAGCGCGGCCAGCGGCGCAACCATCCGCGTGCGCACCGACATCGTCTTCATCAGCGAGCCCAGGCGCCCGATTCCGTCGCGCACCACCAGCCCCTTGTAGAAGCGCCGGCCGCGCGCGCGGCCCTCGCGGAAATCGGCGTAGAGCGCCTCGGCCGCCTGGATCTCCTCGCGCGCCGGCCGGGTGCGCACCGACATGTAGCCGACCGGCCGGCCGCCGCGCATCAGCGGCACCGCGTTCGCGCGCACCCAATAGTGGTCGCCGTTCTTGCGGCGGTTCTTGACCAGCGCCATCCACGGCTCGCCGCCCTGGATGGTGGCCCACATGTCCGCGAACGCCTCGCGCGGCATGTCCGGGTGGCGGACGACGTTGTGCGGCGCGCCGACGATCTCCTCGGACGAGTAGCCGCTGACCTGCACGAACGTCGCGTTCGCATAGGTGATCGTGCCGTTGGCCGTGGTCGTCGACATCAGGGTCGAGTCTTCCGGGAATTCGTATTCGTGCTGCGTGACGGGCTGGTTATTGCGCATTCGCTGCTCCGGGGCACGGCGCGGGCGGCCGTGTCTGCTCTCTTGGGTCGGTATTGGATCGGCCGCCCGCGCGCCTCATCGCGCGGCAACAGCCTCGGGCCTATCTTCTTTTTTGACGGCAGCCGAGGCCAAAACCTTACCCTTTCTTGGCGAAAACATGTCAAAACCATCCCATTTTTGATTCATATCAAGAAGAATTGATTTTCCTCATAAAAATCTCACCTGTGCGGCCCGGATAGTGGTCCGTGTCTTCGAGCCCGATGCGAGATCCGGCCGGCGGCGCGAGGCCGTGAAAGCCCGCCGCCGCGTCGCGGGAACGCGCCGCCATCAGGCGCCGCGCGAACGCCGGCGCCGGCGAACCGGTGGGAAAGGGAAACGGCAGGAGCGGGAGGAAGGGAAGGAAGGAAACGCGGGCGGCAGGCGGCGGCGCGGGCCCGAGGCCGGCGCCGCGCCCTTGCTCAGACGCGCTCGATCGCGAGCGCGATGCCCTGGCCGACGCCGATGCACATCGTGCAGAGCGCGAAGCGGCCGCAGCTGCGCTGCAGCTGGTACATCGCGGTGGTCACGAGCCGCGCGCCCGAGGCGCCGAGCGGATGGCCGAGCGCGATCGCGCCGCCGTTCGGGTTCACGCGCGGATCGTCGTCGGCCACGCCCAGCAGGCGCAGCACCGCGAGCCCCTGCGAGGCGAACGCCTCGTTCAGCTCGATCACGTCGAACTGGTCGAGCGTCATGCCCAGGCGCGCCAGCAGCTTCTGGGTGGCCGGCGCCGGGCCGATGCCCATCACGCGCGGCGCGACGCCCGCGGTGGCGATGCCGAGGATGCGCGCGCGCGGCACCAGGCCGTGGCGCTTCGCGTTCTCCTCGTTGGCCACCAGCAGCGCGCAGGCGCCGTCGTTGACGCCCGAGGCGTTGCCGGCCGTCACCGTGCCGTCCGGGCGCACCACGCCCTTGAGCTTGGCCAGGGCTTCCAGCGAGGTTTCGCGCGGATGCTCGTCGCGCGCGACCACCAGCGGGTCGCCCTTCTTCTGCGCGATCGCGACCGAGACGATCTCCTGCGCGAGCGAGCCGTCCTGCTGCGCGCGCGCCGCCTTCTGCTGGCTGCGCAGCGCGAACGCGTCCTGGTCGGCACGGCTCACCGCGTAATCGGTGGCGACGTTCTCGCCCGTCTCGGGCATCGAATCGACGCCGTATTGCTGCTTCATCAGCGGGTTCACGAAGCGCCAGCCGATCGTCGTGTCGAAGATCTCGGCCTGACGCGAGAACGCGCTGCTCGCCTTGCCCATCACGAACGGCGCGCGGCTCATGCTCTCCACGCCCCCTGCGATCATCAGGCCGGCCTCGCCGGACTTGATGGCGCGCGCGGCGATGCCGATCGCGTCCATGCCCGACCCGCACAGGCGATTGACCGTCGAGCCCGGCACCGCCAGCGGCAGGCCGGCCAGCAGCGCCGACATGCGCGCCACGTTGCGGTTGTCCTCGCCGGCCTGGTTCGCGCAGCCGTAGATCACGTCGTCGAGCGCGGCCCAGTCGACTTCGCGGTTGCGCTCGACGAGCGCCTTGATCGGCACCGCGCCGAGATCGTCGGCCCGGACGCTCGACAGCGCGCCGCCGTATCGCCCGATCGGGGTGCGGATCGCGTCGCAGAGGAATGCATCGGTCATGGTTGTCTCCGGAACATCGTCGGAAGGGGCGCGCACCAGAAGGCTCGCGGCAAGCGCGCCGGCGTTGCGTCAAAATGTTCTTTATACGAACATAAGATCGAATATCGAACGAACGATGCGATCATAGGGAGCGGGCCGGGGGCATGTCAAGCTTGCGGGCGGCGCCGTGCGTGCCGCCTCGGTTGGCGCGACCCGACCCCATGCGCTACTCTCTACCGTTGCACTACCTTGCCCCGACTCATGAGCACCGACGACCTGCCGGCCAAGCCCGGCGATTCCTATGTCCAGTCGTTCGCGCGCGGCCTCGCCGTGATCCGAGCGTTCGACGCCGAGCGCCCCGAGCAGACGCTGACCGAGGTCGCCGCCGCCACCGGCCTCACGCGCGCCGGGGCGCGGCGCATCCTGCTGACGCTGCAGACGCTCGGTTACGTGGAGGCCGAAGGACGGCTGTTCCGGCTCACGCCGAAGATCCTCGACCTCGGCTTCGCGTACCTGACCTCGATGCCGTTCTGGAACCTCGCCGAGCCGGTGATGGAGCAGCTTTCCGCGCGCATACACGAAAGCTGTTCGGCGGCCGTGCTCGACCGCACCGAGATCGTCTACGTGCTGCGCGTGCCGACCCACAAGATCATGACCATCAACCTGTCGATCGGCAGCCGGCTGCCCGCCTACTGCACGTCGATGGGGCGCGTGCTGCTGTCCTCGCTCGACGATGCCGCGCTCGACGCGCTGCTCGCGCAGAGCCCGATCGCGGCGCACACGCCGCGCACGCTGACCGATCCGGCCGCGCTGAAGGCCGAGATCGCGGCCGTGCGGCGGCAGGGCTGGGCGATCGTCGACCAGGAGCTCGAGGGCGGGCTGATCTCGCTGTCGGCGCCGATCCGCAACCGCCGCGGCAAGGTGATCGCGGCGATGAACATCAGCGGCAACGCACAGCGGCACACCGCCGAGCAGATGGTAAAGGAATTCCTCGAGCCGCTGCTGGAAGCCTCGCAGATGGTGTCGGCACTGGTGGCGCGGCGCGGCTAGGGCGCCCCCGGCCGCGCGTTTCGGCGGGGCGTCGGCCGCGTTCGGCACGCCCGGCCGCCCGCCGTCCGTTTCGCTGGCCCGCCTTCCCTTGCGCCGCTGGGCGGCTCGCCTGCGTTTCCCCTGAGCCGACGATTTTCGGCAAGCTGGCCGCGCACGCCACAATATTTCCCTTCCTGATCCGTCAACACGGGTATGGAACCGCCGCCCACCCCGCCCCCGCCGACCGTGCAGGACCGCGCAATCGCCGACGCCGTGGCCCGCGAGCGGCCAGCGCTGCGCAACTTCATCCGCCGGCGCGTGCTCGACCAGGACGAGGCCGAGGACATTCTCCAGGACGTGTTCGAGAGGATGGTAGAGGCGTACCGGCTGCCGGAGCCGATCGAGCAGATCGGCGCCTGGCTGTACCGCGTCGCGCGCAACCGGATCGTCGACCGCTTCCGCAAGAAGCAGGAAGCGCCGCTGCCCGAGGCCGCCGGCGACGACGACGAGGCCTGCCGGCTCGACCTCGCGCTGCCCGCGTCGACCGACGGCCCGGAGGCGGCCTACGAACGCGCCGCGCTGCTCGACGCGCTGCGGGCCGCGCTCGACGAGCTGCCGGCCAGCCAGCGCGAGGTGTTCGTCGCCCACGAGCTCGACGGGCGCAGTTTCAAGGAGCTGGCCGCGGCCACCGGCACGAGCGTCAGCACGCTGCTGGCCCGCAAGCGGTACGCGGTGCTGCATCTGCGCAAACGGCTGCAGCCCGTCTACGACGAATTCGCGAATTGAAGCGAAGGAGGACTGAATGACAAGGTATCGAGGCAGGTGGATCGCCAAGCTGCTGCTGTTCGTGGTGGCCGTGGCCGTGCTGGGGCGCATCGTGATGGCGCTGTGGAACTGGGTGGTGCCCGAACTCGTGACGGGCGCGCACCCGATCGACTATCCGCACGCGCTCGGCCTGCTGGTGCTGAGCCGGATTCTGTTCGGCGGCTTTCGCGGCCACGGCGGCTGCCGTGAGCGCAGGCACTGGCAGCACTGGCAGCGCCTGACGCAGGACGAGCGCGACCGGCTGCGCGGCGCGCTGGCGGCGCACGCGCGACGCGACGGGGGGACCGGCGCATGAGCCGCGAAGCCGCCCCCGCCTGCCAGCAGCCGCCCGGCGTGATCGCGCCGTCGGTCGACTTCGCGCGCTGCGAAGGCAAAGCCGCTTGCGCCGTGGTCTGCCCCGAGGAGGTCTTCGAGATCCGGCGCATCGGCGAGACCGATTACCGGCAGCTCGGCCTGATGCAGCGGCTCAGGCTGCGTGTGCACGGCATGCGCGTGGCCTACACGCCGAACGCCGCCGCGTGCCGCGGCTGCGGGCGGTGCGTGCCGGCCTGCCCCGAGCGCGCCATCAAGCTCGTCAAGCTACGCTGACGCGCGCGCCACACCATGGAGGAACCGACCATGCTCAGTCCACACGAACTGGCCACGCTGATGCTGGTGCGCAATGCGCCCGGCCAGCTCGATCCGGCCCGCGCCGAGCTGGAAACGCTGCGCGATCGCCGGTTGATCTCGCTCGAGCCGTTCGCGGGCGAGGCACGGCGGCCGACGCTGACGGCGGCCGGCGTCTCGCTGCTCGACGCCGTGGCGCGGCGCACCCACCGGCGCGATCGCGAGGCCGGTCCGCGTGCGGACCAGGGTTCGGCATCCTGACGGCCCGCGGCCCGCGCCGGCCGCCGCTACCGCACCGGCGCCATCCGGCGCCGGCCCCCTCCCCCGGTTCGCCGCTTTCGAGGACAACTCCGTGTCAGACGCCGCTCCCCGTGCCGCCCGCATCGGCCCGCTGTTCTCCCTCCTGCCGTTCCTGCGCCCGTATGCCGGCCGCTGGGCGCTCGCGTTCCTCGCGCTGGTAAGCTCGGCCGGCGCGACGCTGGTGCTGCCGGTGGCCTTCAAATACCTGATCGACCGCGGTTTCGCCGGCGGCGACCCGGCCCATGTCGACCGCTATTTCATCGCGCTGTTCGCGGTGGCGCTGGTCCTGGCCGTGGCCACGGCACTGCGCTTCTATCTGGTTTCGTGGCTCGGCGAGCGCGTCACGGCGGACCTGCGGCGCGCCGTGTACGGCCACGTGGTGCGGATGAGCCCACAGTTCTTCGAAACCACGCAGACCGGCGAAGTGCTGTCGCGGCTGACCACCGACACCACGCTGATCCAGACCGTGGTGGGCAGCAGCCTGTCGCTCGGCATGCGCAACGTCTTCATGCTGCTGGGCGGCCTCGTGATGCTGGTGGTGACGAGCCCGATGCTGTCCGGCTACATCATCGGCACGCTGCTGGTGGTGGTCGCGCCCGTCGTCATGTTTGGACGGCGCGTGCGGCGGCTGTCGCGCGCGAGCCAGGACAAGGTGGCGAACGCCAGCGCGCTGGCGGGCGAGGTACTCAACGCCATGCCGACCGTGCAGTCGTACCGGCAGGAAGCATTCGAGGCGGGGCGTTTCGGCGGCGCGGTGGAGGCGGCGTTCGACACGGCGCTGCGGCGCATCCGGGCACGCGCCTGGCTGACCGGCGTGGTGATCGTGCTGGTGTTCAGTGCGATCGTGTTCGTGCTCTGGCTGGGCGCGCAGGCGGTGCTGGCCGGCACCATGAGCGCGGGGCAGCTCTCGCAGTTCGTTCTCTACGCCGTGCTGACAGCCGGCGCGGTGGGCGCGGTGGCCGAAGTGTGGGGAGACCTGCAGCGCGCGGCCGGCGCGACCGAGCGGCTGCTGCAGCTGCTGGCGGCGCGCTCGCCGGTGCAGGAAGCCGCCCGGACCGTGCCGCTGCCGGTGCAGGGCGCCGGCATCCGCTTCGAGGACGTCAGCTTCGCGTATCCGTCGCGGCCCGGCATCGACGCGCTGGCGGGGATTTCGCTCGAGGTGCGCGAAGGCGAACACGTGGCGCTGGTGGGGCCGTCCGGCGCCGGCAAGACCACGCTGTTCCAGCTGCTGCTGCGCTTCTACGATCCGCGCGCCGGGCGTATCACGATCAACGGCGTCGCCACCCGCGAGGTGCCGCTCGACGCGCTGCGGCGGGCCGTCGGTGTGGTGCTGCAGGAATCGGTGATCTTTTCCGGCAGCGTGTCCGACAACATCCGCTATGGGACACCCGAGGCCACCCTCGACGACGTGAAACGCGCCGCCGGGATGGCCGCGGCGGCAACCTTCATCGAGGCTCTGCCGCAGGGCTACGACACGTTTCTCGGCGAACGCGGCGTGAGGCTGTCGGGCGGGCAGCGCCAGCGCATCGCGATCGCGCGGGCGATCCTCAAGAATCCGCCGATCCTGCTGCTGGACGAGGCGACCAGCGCGCTCGACGCGACCAGCGAACGGCTCGTGCAGCAGGCGCTCGACAACGCCGCGCAGAACCGCACGACGCTGGTGATCGCGCATCGGCTGGCCACCGTGCAGCGAGCCGACCGGATCGTCGTGCTCGAACACGGGCGCATCGTGGCGCAGGGCCGGCATGCGCAGCTGCTGACGCGTTCGCCGCTTTACGCGCAGCTGGCGGCGCTGCAATTCGGCGAAACGGTGCGCTGAGGCGGCGTGGGCGCCCCCGCCGCGGCAGGCGGGCCGCGGCGGCAGCCAACGTCCCGTCGTGACCCCTGATGAATTCGCTCAGGTCGCCAAACCTTCGGTTGTCGACAAAATCTTTCGTTCTTCTTCGAATAGTCTGCTCGGCGTAAAGATCACGTCAGGATCTTTACGGTCATGCCTGGTCGCCGTCGCGCCTACCGATCCGGTGCGGGCATGAACACAAGCCGCGTTTTGCGCAGGCTCAGTCAATTCGAGGAAGAATCATGTTCAAGAAAATCTTCAGTGGTGGCGACTCCTCAACGTCGTGGAACGCTCTGGCAAACGTCGATCGCGACGACGTCGTCAAGACTCACGAATCCGTCGCGCCGGGAAGCATCGGCATCGGCTCATACAGCCATGCGACGGTTCGTGTCGCGCCGGCGACGCTCCAGAACCTCAAGGCAGCGTCCTGGGCAAACCGTGCCGCCAAGCGTGTGATGGAGCACGGCGCCGGTAATCAACGCGTGGACATCCACGCGTCGAGCGGCGAAAGCTGGGCGCGCAGCGAAGGCGGGGCAAGCAAGTACCCGAGCCGCATCGAACGCGCCCAAAAGGAACAGGGAGGCAACTGCCACGTCTTCACCGATGTGGCGACGGCCGCCCTGCACTCCGGAAATGGTCCTGAATTCTCGGGATCGGTCCACCGCGTCTGGTTGAAGTTGCCGACCCCGCCGGGTGGGCAGGAGAAAGATCACGTTTTCGCGACGATCGGCGACCCGGAGCGATCAGCCGCCCAGGACGTGGTGGTGGTGGACGCGTGGCCGGGCCATCCGAGCGCCTGCACGCTTGACCGCGCTACCCTGGTCGACGCGAGCACCGGCGAGCGCCATCATCTCGCCAGCCTCCTGTCGAACCGCAACACTCGCTACATCAGCTCGCAGGTAAGAGCGAACAGCGCCGATTCCGAGCGGCTCACGAAGATCAAGCCCATGAGCACCCACGACGTGAACAAGCAACTGCGCAAGATGGGCGCGCCCGAAGTCGGCCCCGACCTGGTACGCCACATCGAGCAGCAAGCGCATGCGCGAACCGGAACGCCGCTGTTCGACGTGCGCGTCGCGACAGATCCGAGTATCCGTTACACGGACGGCACGTCTTACGCCCAGACCTTTGACGAGGTTTCCACGGATACGCTGAGCAAGCAACAGGCCGGGCGCAGCTCGCTGCGATGAGCCTGCACGCGCTTATCGAATCCGCGGCGCCCGTAGCGCCTGCAGCTCGTTGCTGACTTGTCGTCCGGCCATACCGCGAGGGCATGGCCCGCAACGCTTCACCTCCAGGTTGCGTCGGACGCGCTTGGCAAGGCGGTCGGCCGACACGGGGTCGGCCGAAATCGGGCGCCAGTCCGCCTCGGCGGCGCGACGGCTGGAAGAGGTCGCGCTCGGTTGGCGGGCTGCGTCGTCCGGGTCGGGTGCGTGATGCATGGCTCGCGGCCAGCCCCCAAGGCCGTCGAGAAGCGCGAGAAAGCCCGCGACGCACTGCTCGCGGGCTTCCGACTTCCCGGCCGAACACTGGCAGCGCCCGCGGGCCACGATCCGATCGAATCGAGGTTCGCGACGGCAGGCCATCGCGCAAGCCGCACGCGCAACCGCTGGCCGCGCTCGACCTTCCTCGCGATGGCGCTCCAGCTGATTCTCACATCGTGCGCTTCTTCAGCCGAGGATGTCGACCCAGCCGTGCGTATCGGCCTCGCGCCCGGTCTGGATGCCCACCAGCGTCTTCTTGAGCCGCGTCGCCACCGGGCCGGCGCCGCCGTCGCCGATCACGAAGCTGTGCTTGCGGCCCTTCACCTGCCCGATCGCCGTGACGACGGCCGCGGTGCCGCAGGCGAACGCCTCCACCAGCCGCCCGCTCTTTGCGTCGGCTTCCCACTGCTCGATCGAGTAAGGCTCCTCGCGCACGGTGTAGCCGAGATCGCGCGCCAGTTCGATCAGCGAGGCCCGCGTGATGCCGGGCAGGATCGTGCCGGTGAGGGGCGGCGTCTGCAGCGAGCCGTCGTCGAACACGAAGAACACGTTCATGCCGCCCAGCTCCTCGATCCAGCGCCGCTCGACGGCGTCGAGGAACACCACCTGATCGCAGCCCTCGCGCGTCGCCTCGGCCTGAGCGGCGAGGCTCGCCGCGTAGTTGCCGCCGCACTTCGCGTCGCCGGTGCCGCCGGGCGCCGCACGCGTGTAGCTGTCCGACACCCAGATCGCCACGCCTTTCGACGCGTCGCCCTTGAAGTAGGCGCCCACCGGCGTCGCCACCACGCAGAACAGGTACTGCGCCGACGGCTTCACGCCGAGCACCACCTCGTCGGCGATCATGAACGGGCGCAGATACAGCGCGCTGCCTTCCGCCGACGGAATCCAGTCGCGCTCCAGCGTCACGAGCTGGCGCACGGCTTCCACGAACAGTTCCTCCGGCAGTTGCGCCATCGCGAGGCGCGCCGCCGAGTTGCGGAACCGGCGCGCGTTCTGTTCGGGCCGGAACAGGGCAACCTTGCCGCCGGGCAGCGGATACGCCTTCATGCCCTCGAAGATTTCCTGCGCATAGTGCAGCACCAGCGTTGCCGGATCGAGCTCGAGCGCGCGGCGCGGCTCGATCTTCGCGTCGTGCCAGCCCTGGCCTTCCGTGTAGCGGATCGTCACCATGTAGTCGGTGAAAATCTTGCCGAAGCCGGGATTCTCGAGCAATCGCGCGCGTGCCTCGGCGGAAGTCGGATTCGGGTGACGCTCGATCGGGAAAGTCGGGGTGCTGCCGGTGCTCATGTGGTCCGCTCCTGTTTTATTGAGGCGGCGGGAACGTCCCGCCGCCGCGCTGACCGGACACTGTAATCGACCTGAGCGTTCCGCGCATCCGGAAATCTCCGTGCAAAGCCCACGGGCGACGTGACAAACGCAGCGCGCCACCGCATGGCGACCGCGAAATAAGGCGAATCCGCGCATCCTGGGGCCTGCCGCCGCATGCGCCGCGCACGCGGGCGCCGATGTCCGGCAGCCGATGCGAAACGCGCCCAGGCAGCGCGTTGCCGGCCGCACGGGAGCCGGCCGCAAAGCAACCGAGGCGGACCGGCAAGCAGCAGGCCAAAGCCTGCTGACCGCGGGCGGCGCGGGCGGCGCCTTCACCGGCGGCCGGGGCTGCCTGCGCCCGCGCCAGGCAGCCCCGGCCGCGACGTGTCGGGGCGGGGCGGGAAGCAGGCTCACCGCCCGGCGCCGCCGGCGACGGCCGCGCCGATCGCGTCGAGTTCGCGCAGCGCGTCGTCGGGCAAGGCGAGCTGCCCGGCAGCGAGGTTCTCGCGCAGATGCGCCACCGACGACGTGCCGGGAATCAGCAGCAGGTTCGGCGCGCGGCGCAGCAGCCACGCCAGCGCGACCTGCATCGGCGTGGCGCCGAGCCGCCCGGCCACGACGGAGAGCGCCGTGGACTGCAGCGGCGAGAACCCGCCGAGCGGGAAGAACGGCACGTAGGCCACGCCCTCGGCGGCCAGCGTGTCGATCAGCGCGTCGTCGTCGCGATGCGCGAGGTTGTACAGGTTCTGCACGCAGACGATCTCGCAGATACCCCGTCCTTCCTCGATCTGCGCGCGCGTCACGTTGCTGAGCCCGATGTGGCGCACCAGCCCCTTGCGCTGCAGTTCGGCCAGCACGGCGAGCGGCGCCTCGATCGAGCCCTCGGCCGGCCCGTGGGTCGAGAACATCGCGCGCAGGTTCACCACGTCGAGCACGTCGCGGCCGAGATTGCGCAGGTTGTCGTGGATCGCGCGCTCCAGCTCGGCGGCGGAAAACGCCGGCAGCCAGGCGCCGGCCGCGTCGCGGCGGGCGCCCACCTTGGTGACGATCACGAGCTCGTCGCGGTACGGATGCAGTGCCTCGCGGATCAGTTGGTTCGTGACGTGCGGGCCGTAGAAATCACTGGTGTCGATATGGTCGACGCCGGCCTCCACGGCCGCGCGCAGCACCGCCAGCGCGGCGTCGCGATCCTTCGGCGGGCCGAACACGCCGGGGCCGGCCAACTGCATGGCGCCGTAGCCGATGCGGCGGACCGAGCGGCTGCCGAGCGGGAAAACCTGGGTCGGATTCGATGGGTTCATGAAGTGCCTCCTGGTAGGGAAGCCCGAGCTTACGCGCTGGCGATTCCACCGATAAGCCGCCATAATCCGCACGGCTTGTACGAAGGAGCGAACAATGAACGTCGATCTGTCGGACCTGGGCGCGTTCGTGGCGGTGGCGCGCGCCAAGGGCTTTCGCGACGGCGCGCGCGCCACCGGCACCAGCGCGTCGGGGCTCAGCGAGGCGGTGCGAAGGCTGGAGGCTCGGCTCGGCGTGCGGCTGCTGAACCGCACCACCCGCAGCGTGGTGCCGACCGAGGCGGGCGAACGGCTGCTGGAGCGGCTCGCCCCGGCGTTCGGCGAGGTGGAGGCGGCACTCGACGAGGTCCACGGCTTTCGCGACCGGCCGGCCGGCACGCTGCGCCTGAACGTGCCGGTCAGCGTGGCGCGGCTGGTGCTGCCGTCGATCGTGCCGCGCTTCCTGGCGGCCTACCCCGAGATCCGGATGGAAGTGTCGGCCGACGAGAATTTCGTCGACGTGCTGGCGGCGGGCTGCGACGCCGGCATCCGCTACGAGGAGCGGCTCGAACAGGACATGATCGCGGTGCCGATCGGCCCGCGCCAGCAGCGCTTCGCGATGGCGGCCTCGCCCGCCTACCTGGACCGGCGCGGGCGGCCCGCGCACCCGCGCGAGCTGCTCGACCACGCCTGCCTTCTCGGCCGCTTTCCGAGCGGCGCGATGCCGCCGTGGAGCTTCGAGCGCGACGGCGAGACGGTGCGCATCGAGCCGGCGGGGCAACTGCTCGTACAACTGGGCGCGGCGGTCGATCTGGCCGTCGATGCGGCGGTGGCAGGCACCGGCATCATCCGGCTGTTCGAGGACTGGCTGCGCCCACACCTCGCGAGCGGCGCGCTCGAACCGGTGCTCGAAGGCTGGTGGGAGACCTTCTCGGGGCCGTTCCTCTACTACCCGGGGCGGCGGCTCGTGCCGGCGCCGCTGCGCGCGTTCATCGATTTCGTGCGCGCCGACGGCGAGGCACGGGCCGCAGCGGCCCCGCGGCGGCCGTCCGGCGCCGCGCCCTGATTCCGCGGCCGGCGCCGGCGAGCACGCGCGGCGCCGCCGGCCGCCGCGCTCATGCGCGAGCGCGGCGCGGGCATCCGCCCGGCGCGGCCTCGGGCCGGGAGGACAAGCGCCCCCGTGCCGGTGGAGCCCTCACGCGCGGCGACGGCTGCGCACCCGGCGGCGCCTCGATCGCTCAGGCGCCCGAACGGCCGCCGTACACCGGGAACTGCCGGGTCAGCTCGGCCACCTGCGCGCGCACGCGCTCCAGCGTGGCCGCGTCCTCCGGATTGTCCAGCACGTCCGCGATCAGGTTGCCCACGATCTCCGCCTCCTTCGTGCCGAACCCGCGCGTCGTCATCGCCGGCGAGCCCAGACGAATCCCGCTCGTCACGAACGGCTTCTCCGGGTCGTTCGGGATCGCGTTCTTGTTCACCGTGATGTGCGCCGCGCCCAGCGCCGCTTCCGCCGCCTTGCCCGTGATCTTCTTCGCCTGCAGGTCCACCAGCATCACGTGGCTTTCCGTGCGCCCGGACACGATCCGCAGCCCGCGCTTGACCAGCGTCTGCGCCAGCACCCGCGCGTTCTCCACCACCTGCTGCTGGTACGCCTTGAATTCCGCCGAGCCCGCTTCCTTGAACGCCACCGCCTTCGCCGCGATCACGTGCATCAGCGGGCCGCCCTGAATCCCGGGGAAAATCGCCGAGTTGATCGGCTTCTCGTACTCCGACTTCATCAGAATCACGCCGCCGCGCGGCCCGCGCAGGCTCTTGTGCGTGGTCGTCGTCACGAAGTCCGCGTGCGGCACCGGGTTCGGATACACCCCAGCCGCGATCAGCCCCGCGTAGTGCGCCATGTCCACCATCAGGTACGCGCCCACCGACTTCGCGATCTTCGCCAGGCGCTCGAAGTCGATCTTCAGCGCGAATGCCGAGGCCCCCGCCACGATCATCTTCGGCTTGTGCTCCTGCGCGAGCCGATCGGCCGCCTCGTAGTCGATGTCCTCGCTTTCGTCCAGGCCGTAGCTCACCACGTTGAACCACTTGCCCGACATGTTCACCGGCGAGCCGTGCGTGAGGTGCCCGCCGTGCGCCAGGCTCATGCCCATGATCGTGTCGCCCGGCTTGAGCATCGCGAAGAACACGCCCTGGTTGGCCTGCGAGCCCGAGTTCGGCTGCACGTTGGCCGCTTGCGCGCCGAACAGCGCCTTGACCCGGTCGATCGCCAGTTGCTCGACCACGTCCACGTATTCGCAGCCGCCGTAGTAGCGCTTGCCGGGATAGCCCTCGGCATACTTGTTGGTCAGCTGCGAGCCCTGCGCGGCCATCACCGCCGGGCTCGTGTAGTTCTCGGAGGCGATCAGCTCGATGTGATCTTCCTGGCGCTGGTTCTCCTGCTGGATCGCCTGCCAGAGGTCAGGATCGACTGCTTCGATGGTGCTGGTGGAATAGTTGAACATGATTTTCCCGACGTCCGTCATCAAAAAACCTACCCTGCGCCGCGCGCGGCGGCCCCCGGCGCTTCGAACCGATTGCCTGATACGTGGCAGCGCTATTCAACCGGAAGCCCCGGCCGCCATCTAGAAGAATTGCGACAACGCGATGGGACGGAATCGGCGCGCGGCCGGCGCCGTGCCGGCGATGTCGCATGACGACAGGTCGGTGACGCGTGGCAAATAGTGGCTGCCGCGCGATCAGCGACGGCTGCGCCGAATACGGGTCCGGCTGCGCCGTCAGCTACGCGGCTCATTAGGCGGCCCACGCGGCGCACCGCTAGGCCGGCCCGCGGCTCAGCCCGATGCGCCGGCCTTCGCGACCGCGACGTTCATGGCGTGCGCGATCGCGACGCCGTTCTTGAGCGCCGTGACCTCGGCGAGGATCGACAGCGCGATCTCGGGCGGCGTGCGGCTGCCGATGTGCAGCCCGGCCGGGCCGTGCAGCCGCGCGAGCTGCGCCGCGTCGAGATCGAACTCGGCCAGCCGCTCGCGGCGCGCGGCATTGTTGCGCCGCGAGCCGAGCGCACCGACGTAGAACGCGGGCGTCTTCAACGCTTCCATCAGCGCGAGGTCGTCGAGCTTCGGGTCGTGGGTAAGCGCGATCACGCACGAGCGCGCGTCGAGCCGCATCGCCAGCACCGTGTCGTCGGGCATGGTGCGCACCAGGCGCGTGCCCGGCACGTTCCAGGCGCCGGGCTGCTCCTCGCGCGGGTCGCACACCGTCACCTGATAGTCGAGCCCGGTCGCGATCTCGCACAGGTAGCGCGACAGTTGCCCGGCGCCGATCACCAGCATCCGGTAGCGCGGGCCGTGCACGGTGCGCAGGCGCGCGCCGTCGAAGCTGACGCCGTCGGCCGCCGGCACGTCATGCTCGAGCGTGGCCGCCCCGCTGGCGAGCGTGAGCGTGCGCGCCACCAGACGCCCCGCATCGATCGCCTCGCACAGCGCCGCGATGCCGCTCGCGGCGCTGAGCGGCTCGAGCACCAGCTCGAGCGTGCCGCCGCACGGCAGGCCGAAGCGGTGCGCCTCGTCGGCGCTGACGCCGTAGCGGATCGTCTCGGGCCGCGCGTCCGGCGCGATGCCGGCCGCGCGCACGCGCGCGATCAGGTCGTCCTCGATGCAGCCGCCCGATACCGAGCCGACCGCGCGCCCGTCGTCGCGCAGCGCGAGCAGCGCCCCCACCGGCCGCGGCGACGATCCCCAGGTGCGCACCACGGTGGCCAGCAGCACGTGCCGCCCGGCCGCCAGCCAGCGCGCGCTGGTGCGCAGCACGTCGAGATCGACGCTGTCCATCAGCGGGCCGCCGCCGTGGCGCGGCGCAGCTTCGCGACCTCGTCGGGGCTCACCGCCGGCGCACCGTTGTTCCAGCCTGCGCGCACGAACGTCAGCACGTCGGCGATCTGGCGGTCGGTCAGCACCTCGGCGAACTTCGGCATCGGATAGGCCGCCGGCACGCCCGCGATCACGAGATCGGCGCTGCCGTTCAGCGTCACGTTGATCAGCGAGGCCGGGTTCGCCTCCAGCAGGTTCGGGTTGCCGGCGAGCGGCGCGAGCAGCGGTGCGAACGCGCGGCCGTCGGTGCCGTGGCAGTGCATGCAGTACGCGGCGTAGACGGCCGCGCCCGGATCGCCCGCCGGACGCGCGAGCGCGGCCATGGTGCGCTGCGGATCGTAGCGGTATGGCGGCGCGCCGGTGCCGCCCGCGGCCGGCAGCGACTTCAGGTAGCGCGCGATCGCGGTCAGGTCCTCGCCGCTCAGATACTGCGTGCTGTGGTTCACCACGTCGGTCATCGAGCCGAACGCGCTGGCATGCGCGTTCGCGCCGGTCTTCAGGAACTGCGCCAGCTCGGCCTCGCTCCAGCGGCCGAGCCCGGTATTGGCCTCGCCGGTCAGGTTCGAGGCGAACCAGTTGTCGAGCAGGCCGCCTGTCAGGAACGCACGGCCGCCCTCGTCGAGCGCCTGCTCCTGGAAGCCGGCGCCGCGCGGCGTATGGCAGGCGCCGCAATGGCCGAGCCCCTGCACGAGGTAGGCCCCGCGATTCCAGACCGGATCGCGGCCGGCCTTGGCCTGATAGCGCGTGCCGTCGAGGAACACCAGGTTCCAGAGCTTGAGCGGCCAGCGCTGGTTGAGCGGCCAGCGGATCTCGCTCTCGCGGTTGGCCTGCGCGACGGGCGCCACGCCGTGCATGAAGTAGGCGTACATCGCGTGCACGTCGTCGTCGCCGACCTTCGCATACGACGGGTACGGCATTGCCGGATAGAGGTTGTGGCCGTCCTTGGCCACGCCCTCGCGCAGCGCGCGCGCGAAATCGGCCTCGCTGTAGCCACCGATGCCGGTGGCCGCGTCCGGCGTGATGTTGGTCGTGTAGATCGCGCCCAGCGGCGTGGCCATCTTCAGCCCGCCCGCGAACGGCTTGCCCCTCGGCGCCGTATGGCAGGCGCTGCAATCGCCCGCGCGTGCCAGATATTCGCCGCGCGCGAGCAGCGCCGTGTCGTTGCTGCCGTCGGCCGCCGCATGGGCGCCCGGCGCCGCGAACGCGGCACCGGCCAGTGCGGCCGCACCGCATGCCCGGCGCAGCCGGTTCGGAATCGTCATCGCCGCCTCCCTCATGCCGTTTTCAGTTGATCGCCGACCGGCAGCCGGTAAAGGCGCTTGCCCGTGGCCGCATGGATCGCGTTGGCCAGCGCCGCCGCGATCGCCGAGGTGCCCGGCTCGCCGATGCCGCCCGGCGCCTGCGCGCTCTTGACGATATGCACGTCGATCTTCGGCGTCTGGTTGATGCGCAGCATCCGGTAGTCGGTGAAGTTGCTCTGCTCGACTCGCCCGTCCCGGATCGTGATCTCGCCGTACAGGGCGGCGGTGATGCCGAACACGATGCCGCCCTGGATCTGCGCCTCGACCGTGTCGGGATTCACGACCATGCCGCAATCGACCGCGCAGACCACGCGCTCGACGACGACCTCGCCGTCGGCCACCGCCACGTCCGCGATCATGCTGAAGAAGCTGCCGAACGCGTGCAGCACCGACACGCCGCGGCCGCGCCCGGCGGGCACCGCCTGCCCCCAGCCGGCCGCCCGCGCGACCACGTCGAGCACGTCGCGCGCGCGCGGCGTGCGGCCCAGCAGCGAGCGCCGGTAGGCGACCGGGTCGGCCTTCGCGCGCACCGCCAGCTCGTCGATGAAGCTCTCCACCACGAATGCGCCGCGCGTCGGGCCGACGCCGCGCCAGAACGCGGTCGGCACGTGGCGCGGCTCCTGGCGCACGTATTCGATGCGCTGGTTCGGGATCTCGTAGGGCAGATCGGCGGCCACCTCCACCGCGTCGCTGTCCACGCCGTTCTTCACCGCGCCGGGCGCGAAGCGCGCCATGATCGAGGAGCCGGCGATGCGGTGCTGCCACGCCACCGGCTTGCCGTTGGCATCGACGCCGGCCGAGATCCGGTCGTAGTAATACGGCCGGTACATGTCGTGACGGATGTCCTCCTCGCGCGTCCAGACCACCTTGACGGGCGCGTCCACCTGTTTGCCGACCTTCAGCGCCTGCGCGATCATGTCGGTCTCCAGCCGCCGCCCGAAGCCGCCGCCGAGCAGGTGATTGTGCAGCACGACGCGGCTCTCGTCGAAGCCGGTCACGCGCTTCGCGGCCTCGATGGCGAAGCCCGGCACCTGCGTGCCGACCCAGATCTCGCAGCCGTCGCCGCGCACGTGCACCGTGCAGTTGACCGGCTCCATCGTGGCGTGCGCGAGGAACGGCTGCTGATAGACCGACTCGACGCGCGCGCTGGCCGCGCCGAGCGCCTTGGCCACGTCGCCGTCGTTGCGCGCGACGGCGCCGGGGCGCTCGGCCGCGCGCGCGAGGTCGCCGACGATGTCGTCCATCGAGACGTGGGCGCCAGCGCCTTCGTGCCACGTGATCACGAGCGCCGCGGCGCCGCGCTTGGCGGCCCAGGTGTGCTCGCCCACCACCGCCACCGCGTTGTCGACGCGCACCACCTGGCGCACGCCCGGCACGCGCTTGGCCGCGCTGTCGTCGACGCTGGCGACGGTGCCGCCGAACACCGGGCTGTTGACGATCGCGGCATACAGCATGCCCGGCAGCCGCACGTCGAGCCCGAAGCGCGCGGTGCCGTCCACCTTCTCGGGCGAATCGAGCCGCTTCACCGGCTTGCCGATCAGCGTGAACGCCTCGGGCTTCTTCAGCGCAACCTCGGCCGGCACCGGCAGCTTCGCGGCGGCGTCGACGAGCGAGCCGTAGGCCGCGCGCCGGCCGCTCGGCGCATGCAGCACCTCGCCGTTGGCCGCGCGGCACGATGCCGGATCGACGTTCCATTGCTGCGCGGCGGCGGCCACCAGCAGCGTGCGCGCGGTGGCGCCGGCGCGGCGCATCGGCTCCCAGGCATAGCGGATCGACGTCGAGCCGCCGGTCAGCTGGCCGCCGCCCAGCAGCGGGTCGCCGTAGCGCTTCGCGTCGGCCGGCGCATGGTCGAGCACCACGCTGTCGAGCGGCACCTCGAGCTCCTCGGCGATCAGCATCGGGATCGACGTATAGACGCCCTGCCCCATCTCGACCTTCGGCATCACCAGCGTGACCTGCCCCGCGCGATCGATGCGCACGAACGCGTTCGGGGCAAAGAGCCCGGCCGGCGCCTGGTCGGGGGCGTCACCGCCGATCACCGACGGGCGCGTCGCCCCGCCTGCCGCCGGCACCGCGAAACCGAGCAGCAGGCCGCCGCCGGCCGCCGCGCCGAGCGTGAAGCCGGCCTGCAGGAAATGGCGCCGCGAGATGCCCGTCGCGTCGCCGCCGGCCGCGCGCGCGGCGCGGCTCGCTTCGATGATTCCCGAGGACATGGTCAGGCCTCCTGCGCGGCCAGCTTGATGGCTGCGCGAATCCGGTTGTAGGTGCCGCAGCGGCAGATGTTGCCCGCCATCGCCGCATCGATGTCGGCGTCGCTCGGGTGCGGGTTCGAGGCCAGCAGCGAAGCGGCCGCCATCACCTGCCCCGACTGGCAGTAGCCGCACTGCACCACGTCGAGCTTGCGCCATGCCTGCTGGACCTTCGCGCCCACCGGCGTCATACCGACCGCCTCGATGGTCGTGATCCGGCGGCCGGCCACGGCGGCCACCGGCAGCACGCACGAGCGCGCGGCCTCGCCGTCCAGGTGGACGGTGCAGGCGCCGCACTGGGCGATGCCGCAGCCGAACTTCGTGCCGGTCAGACCGACGAGGTCGCGCAGCACCCAGAGGAGAGGCATGTCGTCGGGCGCGTCGACGCTGTGCGTCACGCCATTGATGTTCAACGTGGTCATCGGAAGCTCCCGGTTTGGTGGGGGAAGGGTTGGAGCGTGTCGCGGCAAGGCTTGGAGCGGATCGACGGCGAAGGGCGCGAGATCGACGCCTTGCTTGGCCAGAGCGGGCACGCGCTGTGCGAGTGCGGGGCCGATCGTGACGGTCGGATCGCGCTCGCGGTAGCGTGCCGGCGGGACTCGGTGAACGAGATCGCGCGCGAGACCCGCGGCGTCCTCACGCAGGCTGCCCGAGCGGCCTTCGTGAAACCGCCTGTCTCGACCGCCTTCACGAACCGGCGTGGGTTCTCGCGCGTAGGCATGCGTCGTCGCTCCGGAAAGGCAACCGGCGCAGCGGGCCGGCAATGTCGCGTGGGGTGCGCGACCAGAGGGCGCATCATCGCACAGACATTGGTGAACGGTCTTCACAAGAGCATGCCGACACCGCGCCTTTCTTGCGGCGAAAATATTGAGTGACAAGACAGTCCTCGCTATGCGGTGCTATATTTTTTTTGCTATAGCGACGTTTTTCATTGCCGCGCATGCTCCGTCGACAAGGGCAAATCGTTGCGCGCGCATCGATTCTGCCGCCGCCTTGCCGGCATCGAATCGATAACGGTCTGCAGGGATTCAGGGCGAATCACGGCGGTCGAGGCGCTTTTGCACGGCAAGACGCGTTCGCGCGGCCTCGTCTATATTGGCAATCGCCGGGTGCTTACATCGTGGTCCTGCCCGGCCACGGCGCGGCCTGGCTGCGTGCGCCGTGTCGTTGCAGGGACCTTCGGAACCTGAGAGCCGGCATCGCCCTACCTCGTCCGGCTGCAGCAGCCGGGCGCGTCGCGCCGTCGGTGTCGTCCCTGCGCCTCGCATCGCATCCCGTCTTCTCCGGAAAAAGGACCATTCCATGACGCCCTACCGCCCGAGATATCGATCGCGGCTCGCCACGGCGATCTTCGATCTGCTCAATCCCATCCCTTATGGCCTGTTCGTCGGCACCCTGATCTTCGACGTCCTCTATGCGAACACCGCGAACATCCTCTGGGCCAAGGGCGCCGCGTGGCAAGTCAGTATCGGGCTGGTCATCGCGATCGTTCCACGCCTGCTCA
This sequence comes from Burkholderia glumae LMG 2196 = ATCC 33617, assembly GCF_000960995.1. Lineage (NCBI taxonomy): Bacteria > Pseudomonadati > Pseudomonadota > Betaproteobacteria > Burkholderiales > Burkholderiaceae > Burkholderia > Burkholderia glumae. Next base: position 2,816,426 of record NZ_CP009434.1, read on the forward strand.
ATCTCGGCCACGTCTGGCTGCCGTCGTCGCGCCCCGCGCCGCGCGGCGAGCGCCTCGATTTCTGGCTGAACCTGGCGGGCATCGCCGCCGCCATCGCCAACGCCTTCGTCCACAGTCGCGACGCCTATGCGATCGTGCCGGAGAACGTGATCCTGTCGCTCATTACGGTCGTGCTGCTCGGTCTTGCGCAACTGAGGCTTGCGCTCGACAAGTTCGCGATGCAGGAGGTCGGCCATGAATAAGCGTCTTGGAGGTACCGCCGCACTCGGGCTCGCCGCAGCCGTGCTGTTCGGCGCGTGCAGCGAGAAGGCCAGATACGATGCCGAGCATCAGTCCGGCGCGAATCCGCCGCTGCCCGGTGCGCAGCATTTCATGGTGCCGCCGATCCAGGTGCCGAAAGGCGTCGGCTGGCAGGACGGGCAGACACCGAAGGTGGCGGCCGGGCTCGCCATCGAGAAGATCGCGGGGGGACTCAAGCATCCGCGGCAGGTCTACGTGCTGCCGAATCAGGACATCCTCGTGGTCGAGGCGAGCAGCCCGGAAACGGAGCCGGTGACCACGCCGAAGCAGCTGATCGCCGGCATGGTGACGAGCCGCGCCGGCAAGGACGCGCCGGGCGGCAACCGGATCACGCTGCTGCGCCGCAAGGCCGGCGGCAGCGGGTGGGACCAGTACCGGTTCATCGAAGGGCTGCACTCGCCGTTCGGCGTGCAACTGATCGGCGACACGCTCTATGTCGCCGATACCGATGCACTGCTGAAGTTTCCCTACACGCCCGGCCAGACGAAGATCGCCACGCCCGGCGTCGAACTGGCCGATCTGCCGAGCACCATCAACCACCACTGGACCAAAGCGCTGCTGGCAAGCCCCGACGGCAAGACGCTCTACGTCGGTGTCGGCTCGAACAGCAACGTCGGGGAAAACGGCCTCGACGTGGAATATCGGCGCGCGGTGGTGCTCGCGGTCGATGTGGCCAGCGGCGCGAGCCGCGTGTTCGCCTCGGGCATCCGCAATCCGACCGGGCTGCAGTGGGAGCCGAACACGGGCAGGCTCTGGACCATTGCAAACGAGCGCGACGAAATCGGCGCGGACCTGGTGCCGGATTATCTGACGTCCGTGCAGGAGGGCGGCTTCTACGGCTGGCCATACAGCTATTACGGACAGCATGTCGATTCACGCGTGATGCCGCAGCGGCCAGATCTGGTAGCGAAGGCGATCAGCCCCGACTATGCGATCGGCTCGCACGTGGCGCCGCTAGGCCTGTGGTTCTACACCGGCCACAATCTGCCGGCCGAGTACCACGGCGGAGCCTTCATCGGCGAGCACGGTAGCTGGGACCGGTCGCCGTTGAGCGGCTATGCGGTGGTCTACGTGCCGTTCGAGAACGGCAAGCCGACCGGCGCGCCGAAACCGGTGGTGACCGGCTTTCTCTCCGACGACGAAAAGCAGCTGCATGGCGCCCCGGTCGGGATCACGCAGGACGGCGACGGCGGGTTGATCATCGCCGACGATGTGGGCAATGCGGTATGGAGGGTGACGAAGGCGAGGTAGACGAGCAGCCTGGCCGATGGCCCGGCTGCTTTGCCGCGTGAAGCGGATTTTTGCGCGATAAAAGACAAAACCCCCACTGCGTTGGCAGCGGGGGTTTCGAAGGAGGAAGCCTGACGATTACCTACTTTCACACGGGCAATCCGCACTATCATCGGCGTAGAGTCGTTTCACGGTCCTGTTCGGGATGGGAAGGGGTGGGACCGACTCGCTATGGTCATCAGGCTAAAGGGGTTGTCACGTCGCGACAGCGCGCCATGACCAATCTCGAAGAAGTAGTAGGGGTTGTGCTTGTACACCGGCACATTGCTCACTCAACCGCTGTTCGTCGACCTGTTGGTTCGACATGAAACAGACCGGTTATAGGATCAAGCCTTACGGGCAATTAGTATCAGTTAGCTGAACGCATTACTGCGCTTACACACCTGACCTATCAACGTCCTGGTCTCGAACGACCCTTCAAGGGGATCAAGTCCCCGGGGATATCTCATCTTAAGGCGAGTTTCCCGCTTAGATGCTTTCAGCGGTTATCTCTTCCGAACATAGCTACCCGGCGATGCCACTGGCGTGACAACCGGTACACCAGAGGTTCGTCCACTCCGGTCCTCTCGTACTAGGAGCAGCCCCCTTCAAATATCCAACGCCCACGGCAGATAGGGACCAAACTGTCTCACGACGTTTTAAACCCAGCTCACGTACCTCTTTAAATGGCGAACAGCCATACCCTTGGGACCGGCTACAGCCCCAGGATGAGATGAGCCGACATCGAGGTGCCAAACACCGCCGTCGATATGAACTCTTGGGCGGTATCAGCCTGTTATCCCCAGAGTACCTTTTATCCGTTGAGCGATGGCCCTTCCATACAGAACCACCGGATCACTATGACCTGCTTTCGCACCTGCTCGACTTGTCGGTCTCGCAGTTAAGCACGCTTATGCCATTGCACTATCAGCACGATTTCCGACCGTACCTAGCGTACCTTCGTACTCCTCCGTTACACTTTGGGAGGAGACCGCCCCAGTCAAACTGCCTACCATGCACTGTCCCCGACCCGGATCACGGGCCAAGGTTAGAACCTCAAACAAACCAGGGTGGTATTTCAAGGACGGCTCCACCGAAACTAGCGTTCCGGTTTCATAGCCTCCCACCTATCCTACACAGATCGGTTCAAAGTCCAATGCAAAGCTACAGTAAAGGTTCATGGGGTCTTTCCGTCTAGCCGCGGGGAGATTGCATCATCACAAACACTTCAACTTCGCTGAGTCTCGGGAGGAGACAGTGTGGCCATCGTTACGCCATTCGTGCAGGTCGGAACTTACCCGACAAGGAATTTCGCTACCTTAGGACCGTTATAGTTACGGCCGCCGTTTACCGGGACTTCAATCAAGAGCTTGCACCCCATCATTTAATCTTCCGGCACCGGGCAGGCGTCACACCCTATACGTCCACTTTCGTGTTTGCAGAGTGCTGTGTTTTTATTAAACAGTCGCAGCCACCAGTTTATTGCAACCCCTTCACCCTTCTGGCGCAGGCCAGTCAAGCTACAGGGGCGTACCTTATCCCGAAGTTACGGTACCAATTTGCCGAGTTCCTTCTCCCGAGTTCTCTCAAGCGCCTTAGAATACTCATCTCGCCCACCTGTGTCGGTTTGCGGTACGGTCACTGTTAAACTGAAGCTTAGAGGCTTTTCTTGGAACCACTTCCGATTGCTTCGCTTCCGAAGAAGCTCGCGCCACACCCTTGAATTCCGCGCCCGGATTTGCCTAAGCGCCTTCTCCAATGCAGCGACCGGGACTTCCAACACCCGGACAACCTTCCGCGATCCGTCCCCCCATCGCATTTAACAATGGTGCAGGAATATTGACCTGCTTCCCATCAGCTACGCATTTCTGCCTCGCCTTAGGGGCCGACTCACCCTACGCCGATGAACGTTGCGTAGGAAACCTTGGGCTTACGGCGAGGGGGCCTTTCACCCCCTTTATCGCTACTCATGTCAGCATTCGCACTTCCGATACCTCCAGCACACTTTACAATGCACCTTCGCAGGCTTACGGAACGCTCTCCTACCATGCGAGACTAGCTCGCATCCGCAGCTTCGGTATATGGCTTAGCCCCGTTACATCTTCCGCGCAGGACGACTCGATCAGTGAGCTATTACGCTTTCTTTAAAGGGTGGCTGCTTCTAAGCCAACCTCCTGACTGTTTTAGCCTTCCCACTTCGTTTCCCACTTAGCCATATTTGGGGACCTTAGCTGGCGGTCTGGGTTGTTTCCCTCTTGACACCGGACGTTAGCACCCGATGTCTGTCTCCCGTGATTGCACTCTTCGGTATTCGGAGTTTGCTATGGCGGGGTAATCTGCAATAGACCCCCCAACCATGACAGTGCTCTACCCCCGAAGGTGAGACACGAGGCACTACCTAAATAGTTTTCGGAGAGAAC